>JQID01000181.1 GCA_000770645.1 Desulfosporosinus sp. Tol-M | reverse complement strand
TAGCCGAGGTTTTTCTTAAAATAAAGCAGAGAGCTTCCCCCACCCTGTACAGCACCATTTATCATAGTAATAACAGTCAGTACAAACCAATTTCCGCAGAAAAACAAAGACCATTATTATCGCAAAGAAAAGGTAAATCCAAGCAGCTAATGGATATAAAAACCAACAAGCAACAGCCCCTAAAACAATCCACAAAAGCATTAAAAAATTGCCTAAGATTATGCTTGTTTTAGAATATTCTTCCAATCCTTGCTCATAGATTTTTATTTCGTTTTTCATAGTTATTTTTCCATTTATAAGTTTATATACATTTTCTTTTTAAAGGCGGGGTTCGGAATTTCATATAACGATTTCGGGCTTTGCGAAGTGCGAAGCATTTGGGCGAACGAAATGAGCCGCAAAGCCCGTGTTAAGTGAAGTTTCCGCCTGTCTTTTCCTGAATTTTTATTACAACCACACTCTATACTATTAAACGTTTTAAAGTCAATCCGTAAAGTATGCCAAGTATAAGCATCTCGCATAATCCAGTAATAAGTGTATAAAGCAATGCTCTAATCGGCACATTGAACATCATCCATTGCGAAGCTACATACATCACAACACGGAAATCTATAGTCTTCATTGACCGAACTATTATTAACCTGTTGCGAATATAGGAAGGTTGCTTACCATTTTGTGATATTCCTAACTTTTTTGTTAATTTATGCTTGTATTGCTAAATATGGCATGTTATCCTATAAGAACACATGTTCGTATAGGCGGTGCTATTATGCTACAAGCGGCTGCCTTAAAACTTGATACTTATTTGCCAAGATCTCCGCGTAAAAACAGATATTTCAGGCTGGTTGAAGATAACTATGAACAACTGGAGTGGGTCTGGGATCAGAAATACCAGCAAAAATATGGATACTGGAGACCTTATGTCACTGCTGTCATTTACAAGTTCCTTGATTGCGGCGATCCCCACCTTGGTTTTGCCAGGGTTAAATGTGACGACTGCAAACATGAATACATCCTGCCCTTTTCATGCAAGCGGCGGCATTTCTGCCCATCCTGCCATCAGAAGCGGGTCCTGGAGTTCGGTGAACACCTACATGAAGAAGTTTTGCAAGATGTACCCCATCGGCAATGGGTTTTTAGCCTCCCCAAAAGGCTCCGTCCGTATTTCATGTACGATCGCAAGCTGCTTGCAAAACTTAGCAGATGTGCCTGGAACGTTCTGGCGGATTATCTTAAAGCCGGTGTTACAAGGAATGACCCTATCCCCGGCTGTGTTATTGCTGTGCAGACTTTTGGCGAGTTTCTCAATTTTAATCCGCACCTTCATATAATAGCGACCGATGGATGTTTTTGTCCCGACGGTTCATTTATGACCGGAATTACTCCTGATGCTGCAGATCTGGAAGCCGCATTTGCTGTGGAAGTCTTTGACCTGCTTAAAAAGGAAGGAAAAATCAGCCGCATCATTATCAATAACATGAACAATTGGGAACACAGCGGCTTTAATGTTTATTGCGGTCAACCGGTCAGCGCTTGGGATGATGCCGGAATTGAAAGACTGTCCCAGTACATCGTTCGTGCCCCCATATCCCAGGAACGCATGCTATATATGCCTGTTCAGGAATCCCCGGACGGAACGGCCAAAGTAGTTTATGGCGGCAAGACAAGCCGTGTGAATGAAACCTTTACCGCTCTTGATTGGCTGGCCCGTCTTGTCACCCATATCCCTAACAAGGGTGAACAAATGGTGCGCTACTATGGATATTACTCCAACAAGTCGCGGGGTATTCGAAAAAAAGATGCTCTCATCGACACCACTGAAAATCCGTCACCTGGCTCTGTTAACACAGCTACTACCATAGTCAAGTCAGACCTGGCAAGGAAGAAGTTCCGCAAGAATTGGGCCAGGCTAATTCAGAAGATATATTTTGTGGATCCCCTCTTATGCCCAAAATGTGGAGGCGGCATGAGAATTATTTCGTTTATTGAGGATGATGCCACAATCAAAAAAATACTTATGCATCTTGACCGATGGCTGCCACAAACCCATGACCCTCCACAGGTGGAAGCGGATCGCATTACCATACATATACACCCTCATAGGAGTTATGAATGGTGGGAAGCTATAAAGTATGTTTCCGGCAATGAGTATTCCGATGACACTATTGTTCAGAGTCCGTATGAGGATGAATACTCCCAATTGGATCCTTGTGAATATAATTTCACCGACTAACAACTAACACGCCGCCTGCAGGGTCTGTTTTGTCATGTAAAAATATTTTTTTGCTTTGGCTCAGAGTTATTTTCAAGCTGGTTTGTTTTGATGTTAGGTACATTATTGTTTTTCTGTTCTGGATTCACCGTTTAAATTATATAAATACCCTTGATTTTGCCATCCGATAGCCTGATTATGCTCATATCCGTATCCGTATCCGTTATCCGTTATCCGTTATCCGTTATCCGTGCCCCCGCCTAGATCATAGACCAAGACGTGGCGGTCTTCGTCTAAGTGTGCTAAACCGAAAGCCAAAGCTGCTGCGGTGGGTTCATTAATGATCCGTTCCACGACAAAGCCTGCTAATTCACCGGCCTGTTTGGTAGCCCGCCGTTGTTCATCTGTAAAATAGGCAGGCACTGTGATCACGGCTTCTTTTTCACCGGGGCCAAAGTTGGCATCAACATAGCTTTTTAATTCTTTGAGGATCAGGGCGGAAATCTCCTGCGGCAAGAGGGATTGATCGGCAATAGCAATCAGCTCGGTGGAGCCCATCTGACGTTTGACGGCCGCCACGGTCCGGTTCGGCATGGCAATCAAGGCGGCGCGGGCAGCCTCTCCGACAATGACACGTCCTTGCAAATCAATCAGTACAACTGATGGAATAATGCGCCGGTTATCCATTGATGGAATAATCTCCGGTCTGCCCTTATGAATATAAGCCACTGCTGAATTTGTGGTTCCAAGATCAATGCCCACCACCGGGCGGAAGCTTGATTCATGGTTTACGTGATTATCTTTACTCATGATCCCTCTCCTCATAGACAATGACGTGGGCTTTTCGTTTAAGATTACCGTACTCATTGGCAAATCCACGCTTGACGACTTCGGCGACTTCATACGGCTGAATCGTCTGGTTTTCCTTTTCGCTTCCCTGATCTGAAGCCGCGTTCTCTTGTCCGGCAGGCGTCGATGGGCGGCAAACGGTGCCAATGCATTCGGCAATTTGCGGATTAAAACTGGTTCCTAGAACTTTTATTTCTTGCAGCCCGAGAACCTGTAGAGCTTGCAGAGTCTGGCTTGTCCATTTTTCCACTAAAGTTTGCCACATTTCTTGCCCTGTTTTCTGCAAGCGGACAGCCAAGAGATCGAAATCATCAAGCCAGGTTAAAAGCACCTCCTCAAGATAGGCCACCTGCTGCTCATAAACATCTAAGCGGGCACTCTCTAGCAAATATTTGTCTTGCCAATTTTGAACCGCCGTTAAGCCGGCACTCAGTCCCTCCAGTTTGCTCAGGGAATCCTGACCCATTTTATATTGAAGACGGCTGAGTTTACGTACTTGTTCATTCATCTCTGCCATTGATCCGGAACTGTCCGATATGTGCTTTTCGAGCCTTTTTAAGCGATCACTGATTCGAGTCAGGTGCTCCTGAACTTGAGCCATTGTCTGCTCCACAACCTGGTCTCTTTTACGCTTCCAAAAATTCCACCCCATACTCCTTATCTCCCTGCTGAATCTAAAATTAAAAGTCTTTTGATGGTCATTATATCATAATGCTTCCACTCTGCCCAACCATAACCAAGGTACGCAAGCGTGTCAAATTCATCCTCTCGACAACCGCACCCGGCATGTTGGCGACACTATAATGCACCACTCCGTGTTTGACAAAAGTAGGATCACTATGCGTCGTCACCCTGTCGATCGTCTCGATGCTGCCTCCCTGGTCAATGGCTACATCCACAATCACGCTGCCAGAAGTCATACTTTTCACCATATCCTCTGTAACCAGGCGTGGGGCGCGCGCTCCTGGGATCAGAACCGCGCCAACGAGCAGGTCTGCCTTGGCCACAGCATGACGGATATTAAACGTGTTGGACATGAGCGTTTTAGCCCGTCCGTTGAAAAGGTCATCCAACTCGCGCAAGCGCTGGGGGTTCTTTTCCAAGATCGTGACATCCGAACCCATGCCGACTGCCATTTTCGCAGCGTTCGTACCGGCAATTCCCCCGCCTACGATCGTGACCTTGGCCGGACAATTTCTAAGGGAGACCCTCTGCATCAAATGTGAAGGGTCTCCCTCTTAGCATCAAGTTTCTTCGGCCAATTCTTTAATTCTGTCTTCGATTTCATCGCGGACTGCTCTGAATACCTGCAAAATATCTTCTTCGCTCCCGTTGGCTTTGGCCGGATCTCTCAGTCCCCAATGCTCCTTTTGCACATGAGGCGGGGTGGCTGGGCAGGTATCATAGGCATCCCCGCAGAGAGTAATGACATAGTCAGCTTTATTCAACAAGTCCGGATCGATTACTTCCGACTTATGCCCGGAGATGTCTATTCCTTTTTCCGCCATCACTTCCACAGCCCTGGGGTTAAGCCCATGGGCCTCGATGCCGCCGCTGTAGACCTCATAGCTGTCGCTTAGGTGTATCTTGCCGAATCCTTCTGCCATTTGACTGCGGCAGGAATTACCGGTGCAGATAAAGTAAATGATTTTTTTCTCCACTGGTTTTCTCCTTTTGTCTTTCTGTTTCATCCGAGGCTTTTTAACTTTTCTAAGGCAGGGCAAAAAGCTCCCCCATGGTTTTCTCCGTGCCGGACCCGCAATCACCCGCGCAGCGGTTCCCCTCTTTTCCCAAAATATTTACTTCCAAGTTTAAGAGCAATGTTCACCAAGCCGATCATTACCGGCACCTCAATCAGCGGCCCAATAACTGCGGCAAAGGCCTGTCCGGAATTGATTCCGAACACTGCGACTGCTACGGCAATCGCCAGCTCGAAGTTGTTGCTGGCCGCGGTAAAAGCGAGGGTAACGGTCTGGCTGTAAGGTATTCCCTGGCGCCAGCCCATATAGAACGAGACGAAAAACATGAGCAGGAAATAAATAACCAGGGGAATCGCGATCCTGACCACGTCCATGGGTAAAGACACAATATATTGCCCTTTCAGAGAAAACATAATCACAATCGTAAACAGAAGGGCAATTAAAGCCAAGGGGCTAATTTTCGGCACAAACTTCTGCTCGTACCACATCTTGCCCATGCGCGGCAAAAGGATCAAACGCGTAAGCAAACCGGCAAAGAACGGAATACCAAGATAAACCAAGACACTCTGGGCAATTTCCCAAATGCTCAGATCCAGCTCTACCGTGCCCGAGGTAAGCCCAAGCCAGTACGGCAGCACGGAAATAAAGATATAGGCATAGACGGAGTAGAAGATGACCTGGAAAATGGAGTTTAACGCGACCATGGCAGCCGCATACTCCGAATCCCCCTTGGCTAAGCTGTTCCAAACGATCACCATGGCAATACAGCGGGCCAGGCCAATCATAATGAGTCCAGCCATATATTCAGGGTAATTATGAAGGAAAATGATGGCCAAGAGAAACATGATCATCGGGCCGATGATCCAGTTCTGGATCAAAGACAAGGTCATAACCCGGGTATTTTTCACCACCAACCCCATTTCTTCGTATTTAACTTTGGCCAAGGGGGGATACATCATCACAATCAGACCAATCGCAATCGGTATGTTGGTAGTGCCGCTTTGAAAAGAATTGAGCCAGGTAGCCACGCCGGGAAACACATACCCAATTCCGATTCCCAGAGCCATGGCCAAAAAGATCCACAAAGTCAGATAACGATCCAGCCAGGACAGCTTGCGGCTAACTGGAACATCAACACTCATTCTTTAGACCTCCTAACGCAATTATTCGTACCTATTTTTTCTCTTTACTTGGCCAGCGCAGCATCAAACCCGACACCCCTTGGCCACCGCCAAGCGCTCCAAGTCTTCGGAGACTTGCGGCAAATGCTCCAGGAGTACGGAAAGAAGCCTATGCTGGGTATTTAAGGAATAATAGACCCATTGCCCACCCTTGCGTTCCTTAACAAATCCTGCCTGTTTGAGCCTCCGTAGGTGCTGGGATACTCCCGGCTGGCTGATTGCAAGAATTTCCGTGAGGTCACATACACACAGCTCCCGCTCCCGCAACAGTCCCAGAATCCGGAGACGGGTTTTATCAGCCAGTACTTTAAACTGCTCCGCAGTTTGTTCCGCTGACTCAAGATTCATTCTGCTGACCCTCCTTTCTAACTCTATATAAATATATTATTATGTATTTTCTTGATTAGCAAGAGAGTTTAGCTGTTTTTACCCTCTAATATATCTCAACTCTCATCCAAAGGGGTCTGGCCCTGACCCCTTCAAAATTGGACGCGGTTCTCATAAAAACCCGCCCCAACTTTCTCTTATAGAAAGTTAGGGCGGATTACGTTGTCTTACTATTTTTCTTAATCCGGTGCTTTGACCAAATAAAACTTCGCCTTCATAATATCCTTGATCTCATGGGTTTCAACTTGCCTGGCGACTAATTCCAGCTCTTCATGATGCTGTTTGGCATATGCTTCCAGACGGTCAAATCGAGTGTCATGTTCTTCAGCATGTGCTTCTAAGCGAGCAAACCGTGCATCGTGTTCTTCTAACTTTCCGAAAACTTCTCCAAATTGGTTTTGGATTTAATACAGCAATTTTAAAGAGAGTGAATTTCTGAATAAGAGAAATGATAACCAAAATAAGGGGAATCAAACTTAACAAGCCATAGGTAAGAGGAGCAAGTTTTAAACCAAAGATATTAGGGAAATTCTCAATCTTGCCCTTTTTAAACGTATCAGAAAGT
>JQID01000025.1 GCA_000770645.1 Desulfosporosinus sp. Tol-M | reverse complement strand
TATCTGACCCCTTTACAGGATCTGTGGGCAGCGTTACCATAACAGACTCCGAGGGGGTTCAAAGATTATTTCCTATTTCCGGGTCAGGTGGAAACTATACAATTTCCAATGTAACGTTAGAAAACGCTGGAGATTATCAATTAGTCATCCGCCAAGGAGCAATGGGTACAGCCTTAGCCGCAGGGACGATAACGGTGCTGAATGCCAAATCAATCATTACAGACTCTCTTGTAATGAATACGAATAAAACCATAAATATTAAGGTTATGGATTCCGCAGGTAATCCATTGGTCCGTAAATCTATAACTGTAGACGGGACTGCAGTAGGAGCTGCGGATTCAACTTATACAACGCTTAGCGATGGAACGTTTACATTTACGATGACCCCTACTGCGTTGGGAACCGCTAACATCATTTATGCCGGGCATGTGATCGGTACGATTCCGGTTCTTCCCGCCTATACTCAAAATGCGCGCATCGGAGGGACGACGGAGGATAACGTTTCCCTGGCGATTGCCATTGCCCAAAGTGGATGGACGATGGGGACCCCTTATGTCATTTTATCACGCGATGATCAATTTTCGGATGCTCTCGCCGCAGTTCCACTTTCGAAAAAACTTAATGCTCCGATATTAATGACGGATTCTGCGAAATTAGACGATCGGACGTTAGCGGAAATCCGTACTCTCGGTGCTAAGAATATTTATCTTGTGGGTGGAACAGTCGCCATTTCTCAAGGCATTCAGGATAGTTTGAGCAATGAGTTTACGGTTACTCGCCTTGCCGGGCAACAAGGATATGATACTGCTGCGCTGATCTCCTCAAATGTGGGGATTGATCCCACCCATACCGTATATCTTGCCAATTCGCATGCCATACCAGATGCAATCGCGATCAGTTCTTTTGCCGCTGAGCAAGGAATCCCTATCTTGCTAACGGATCGAGATCAACTGCCCGCATCTACAATTCAGGCATTGATAGATCTTGGTGTGAATAATGTCGTCTTGCTTGGGGGAACCGCTGTTATTAGCACGTCAGTCGAAAATGATTTAAGTTCAAACTATTCAGTTAAACGGTGGGGTGGCTATGACCGCTATGATACTCAAAACATCATTTTCCAAAATCTATTTTCCATACAAACTCCCCAGTCCCCGCTGTACTTAACATCTGGACTGGTTCGGCAAGATGATGTCAGTTCAGGTAAACCCTATGCCGATGCCTTGTTAACGGCTGCACTGGCTGCGAAAAATGGTGGTTTTGCGGCTATGCTTCCGAAAAGTTACATCCCATTAAGTTTGAGATACTTTTTGTTATATAATAAAGGATATATTTCAAAGGCGGCAGTTGTGGGCAACAATAACGTTGTTTCGAAGGATTTGGTGCAACAGCTTCAGCAAATGTTGATTCATTAAAACCTTAGTACCCGAGGACAGCAAAGTCCTAACTCCAAAGCTTCGATTCAAGGTAGCCCCCCATGCCGCGGATGCGGCACCATCAGAAGGATGAAAATAACTATTTTCAGAGGAGTAGCAGTAAAAGTACTCCCGAAAAACATGGAATGTATTGAGTTTCGTTTTGAATAGAATGCAGGGAGCCTAATTTTTTGAGGGGGCTTTACTTGAATTAAAGGGGGAGAAACGTTGGAGAAACAACGCGTGATCGGTATATTTGACTCTGGGGTGGGTGGACTTACCGTAGCGAAAGAAATTCTGGAAAAACTACCGGATGTTCGAATTGTTTATTTTGGAGATACTGCCCGCGTCCCGTACGGAAACCGTTCCCGCGAAGAGCTTATCCATTTCGGAGAAGAGATTGTTACTTTTCTGGTTGGGCAAGGGGCAGAGGTGATCGTCGTTGCCTGTAATACCAGTTCTGCAACCGCGCTTCCTGTTCTACGGGAACAGTTTGACCTTCCGATGATCGGTATGGTCGAACCGGGGGTTCGTTTGGCTATTGAAAAAACTCTAGCCGGAAGGATCGGACTCATAGCCACGGAAACCACCGTGCGCAGCAAAGCTTATGTGTTCGGCGTGAATCGAGCATTGACGAAAGGAATCTTACCTGAAGATTTGGTGCTTCGGAAGGCTTGGCAACTGGGAGAGCAGGAGATAGCTTTAGTTAAAGCACAGGGTTGTCCTCTTTTTGTTCCCTTGATTGAGGCTGGTCTAGCTAATTCTACACAAGCCCAAGGGATCGCCCAAACGTATCTGGCACCATTAAAGGAGGCCGGTGTGGATACCCTGATTTTAGGGTGTACGCATTACCCTTTTCTCGAACCTGTCATTCGGGAGTTTCTAGGCGAAGACGTCCTGATTATCGATCCGGCTTTGGCTGTTGTGCAAGAGCTGGAGAAATTGCTTCGGCATATGGATG
>JQID01000184.1 GCA_000770645.1 Desulfosporosinus sp. Tol-M | reverse complement strand
GGCCATTTTTGAAAAAGCCGGAGGGTCTGCCGAGCAAACTTTGAAACAAGCGGGCTTGACCCGCGAGAAATTGCTGCAGGCACTACGTGAAATCAGGGGAACTCAACGCGTAACGAGTTCAAATCCTGAAGGGACCTATGCGGCACTGGAACAGTATGGGCTTAACTTAGTGGAACAGGCACGGCGGGGTCGACTTGATCCGGTGATAGGGCGTGATGAGGAAATCCGCCGGGTAATTCAGACTCTATCCCGACGCACAAAAAATAATCCAGTCCTCATTGGAGAGCCTGGGGTCGGTAAAACAGCGATCGTTGAGGGCTTAGCCCAACGGATTGTCCGGGGAGATGTTCCCGATGCAATTAAAAATAAACAAGTAATTTCTCTTGACATGGGAAACTTAATCGCCGGAGCCAAATACCGGGGAGAATTTGAGGAACGCCTGAAAGCGGTGCTCAAAGAAATTCAAGATCGAGACGATGTGATTTTGTTTATCGACGAATTGCATACCGTTGTAGGTGCGGGGGCTACTGAAGGAGCAATGGATGCCAGTAACATGCTCAAACCAATGCTGGCCCGTGGAGAACTTAGGATGCTCGGAGCGACAACGCTTGCCGAGTACCGTAAGCACATTGAAAAAGATGCCGCTCTCGAACGGCGCTTTCAACCGATTATTGTGGAAGCGCCTAGTGTCGAGGATACCATTTCTATTCTGAGGGGACTTAAGGAACGTTATGAAACGCACCATGGCGTACGAATTACGGATGGAGCTATCATTGCTGCCGCCGTGCTATCCGATCGTTATATTAGCGATCGTTTCCTTCCGGATAAAGCGATTGACCTTATTGATGAAGCCGGAGCGCGTATGCGCATGGAAATTACCAGCGATCCCTACGAATTAGATCAGATCAAACGCCGGATGATGCAACTGGAAATCGAACGGGAGGCCTTAAAGAAAGAAAAGGATGAAGCCAGTAAGGACCGCTTAACAAAAATCGAAGAAGAGCTGGCCAATCTCAAAGAAGAACGTTCCGGGCTGGATGCCCAATTGCAAGGCGAACGTGAAGTTCTGGCGCGAATTCAACAACTCAAAGAGGAAGTTGACCGTTCGCGCACCTTGATGGAGCAAGCACAACAGCAATTGGATTATAATAAGGCTGCCGAGCTCCAGTATGGCATCATCCCAAATTTAGAAAAGGATCTTAAAACCACAGAGCAAACACTTACAGCAAAGAAAAATACCTTATTAAAACAAGAAGTGGTCGAGCAAGATATTGCCGAAATCGTGGCAACCTGGACCCACGTCCCCGTCGCCAAACTTATGGAAAGCGAAATGGCCAAGCTTACCCACATGGAAGACCGAATTCATCAAAGGGTTGTTGGGCAGGAAGAAGCTGTTCAAGCCGTCGCCGATGCCGTACGACGGGCACGTGCCGGGCTGCAAGACCCGAATCGTCCCTTGGGTTCTTTCCTCTTTCTGGGGCCGACGGGTGTCGGGAAGACAGAGCTGGCCAGAGCACTGGCGGAATTCCTCTTTGATGATGAACAAGCCATGGTCCGCATTGATATGTCTGAGTATATGGAAAAGCACACGGTGTCTCGCCTGATCGGAGCACCTCCCGGATATGTAGGATTTGAAGAAGGCGGACAACTTACGGAAGCCGTCCGCCGTAAGCCATACAGTGTTATCCTCTTTGACGAAGTTGAGAAAGCCCATAACGACGTCACGAATGTCCTCCTGCAACTCTTAGACGATGGTCGCTTGACCGATGGGCAAGGGCGGATGGTGAACTTTAAAAATACGGTCGTCATCTTAACCAGTAATATTGCCAGCCCGTCTATTCAGCAATTGACCCAACGCAATGCATCTTTGGAAGAAGTACGCTCAAGCATCAATGAAGAACTAAGGTACCATTTTCGGCCGGAATTCCTTAACCGCCTCGATGAAGTCATCATCTTCCACCCTCTGGGGCGCGAGCATATCGGACGAATCGTGGAAATCCAACTGGGCCTGTTGCGTCAGCGCTTGAGCGAACGTAAACTCACGTTGGAATTGACGGCTAAGGCACGCGAACAAATTGCGAACGAGGGGTATGATCCGATTTATGGAGCAAGGCCGCTCAAACGTGTGATCCAACAACGTCTCCAAAATCCTTTGGCCCTTAAACTCCTGCAAGGAGAATTTAAAGAAGGACAACAGCTCCTTGTGGATGTTGACGCCTTGGGGGCATATATGTTTAATATCCAAAAAGATTAAGCAGCGTTCAAATATACCTATTACTAATTATAAGGACGTAAAATGAAATCGGGATCTCACTCGCGAAATTAGCCAAGTTTTAAAAACTTGGCTAATATTCGCGACTAAATGTATAATGCAGACGTAATGTTAAAAGTCAAGTGAGGCAAAAGCACGTGCAAGATAATAAACCGATCCATCTCCCTATTTGGCAAGGGCAAGAAGGGGAAGGACGCTGCTTACTTACGTTAATACTCACGGATACCGGTAATGGCATTCATGGGCTCCTGACCGGCGGGGAAAAACCGCATATCGGCGGAGTGGTTCTGGCCCTTCCACGTCCAAGCCTAAGCGGCGGGGGGTGGAGCTCAGATGTCTACATTACACCGGTTCCAGGGCACAAGGATGTTGACGTGGCCAGAACGGCTGCCGAAACGCTGGCCCGTGAACTTCGGTTGCCTGTGGCTATAACAGCCGGAATTCACTCCGATCACCTTTGCCCGGAGGAATTGAGCAAAATTATTTGTCATTGCAATACGCTGACTTCGAGTGCCCTGGCTTTTTTCAAGAACAAAAATTAACATAGTCATGTCCGGTGTTAAGAGCATTAAAATTCTGAGGTGAAACTATGCACGCTAACTTACGTCAGTTTATGGAAACTCTCCGACGGGAGAAGCAAATTGTCGAGATTGAGGCAGAAATTGATCCGTATCTGGAGTTGGCGGAAATTCATCGCCGGGTCATCGCGGAAGAGGGTCCAGCCCTGTTGTTCAAGCGAGTTAAGGGAAGCGATTTTCCTGTCGTCACTAATTTGTTTGGAACACGTCGGCGGGTTGACCTCGCCATCGGACCTAAGCCGGAGGAAACAATAGAGCGTGCCGTTTCGGCCTTGCAGCGTTTGCTTCCACCAAAACCTTCCGTACTGTGGCTGGAAAAGGATTGGCTGCTTTCCCTGACTAAGAGTGGTCTTCGCACCGTTAATCAAAAGCACGCCCCCGTCCTTGAGATCCAGGAACGCTCCGTAGATTTGACCCGGCTGCCGGTACTCACAAGTTGGCCTGAAGATGGCGGCCCTTTTGTTACGTTACCCTTAGTCTATACTGAACACCCCGTTACCGGAGAACATAATCTTGGAATGTACCGCATCCAAATCTATGGTTCAAACCAGACCGGTATTCACTGGCAGATTCATAAGGGTGGGGGATTTCACTATTATGAAGCAGAACGCTTGGGACAGGCTCTCCCCACGACTCTTTTTTTAGGGGGTCCGCCGGCTCTAATCCTTTCTGCTATTACTCCTCTCCCGGAAATGCTGCCGGAGCTTATCTTTTCTTCCTTTTTAATGGGAGAAAAACTTTCTCGGGTTAAGGTTCCTACACATCCGCATGCTCTGATCGCCGAAGCGGAGTTTGCCATCTGTGGAACGGTGCCCGCTCACGTCCGTAAGCAGGAAGGACCCTTTGGAGATCATTATGGCTATTATTCCTTAACTCATGATTTTCCGGTCTTTGACGTACATACTGTTTACCATCGACAGGATGCGATCTACCCTGCTACGGTTGTAGGGAAACCTCGTCAGGAAGATTATTTTATTGGGGAATATCTGCAGTCTTTGTTGTCTCCTATGTTTCCGGTAGTCATGCCTGGAGTCAAAGCGCTCCGGACGTATGCCGAAACCGGCTTTCATGCTCTGACAGCGGCTATTGTACGGGAGAGTTATCACCGGGAAGCTCTGGTCCACGCTTTTCGAATCCTTGGCGAAGGGCAGCTTTCCCTAACCAAATTTTTAATCCTAACTGATGTCCAGCTCGACTTAAATGACTTTAGAACCCTCTTGGAGACTGTTCTTGCTCGCTTTGAACCGGAATCAGATCTTATAATCCTCAATGACACATCCATGGATACTCTAGACTATACCGGTCGGCAGCTGAATCATGGCAGCAAGGCCATTATGTTTGGGTTAGGATCCCCCAAACGAGAACTTCCCCGTCATATAGAAATGAGAACCTTTCTCGGAATTCAAGGAATAAAACCTTTCTGTGCGGGGTGTTTATTATTAGAAGCTCCCTCGTTTAGAAATTCACCGGAGCTCGCAAATAATATGTTACCTCATCTCCAAGCCGAACCGTTCAAGGATTGGCCCCTGCTGATTTTAGTCGACGACCTTACTCTTGCTTTAGATACAACTGGTTTTCTCTGGCAAGTCTTTACCCGCTTTGACCCCGCTCATGATATCTATGCCGTGACAGAGATGCTTCAGCACCGTCTGGTATATCATGGCCCAATCCTGATCGATGCCCGGATGAAACCTGGTTATCCCGGTGAAGTACTCCCCGACGAGGCGACAGTTAACCTGGTTGATCTGCGCTGGAAAGAATATCAGATGTAAATAATCCCTTGACCATTTCTAAATAATGGATGGCCTGATCTACTTGAGTTTGGAGTTCAGTTTTTTGCGCAGCTAATTCTTGAATTTGCTCTTCGATTTTGAGGATTTCCATTTGCTTTTCGACAAGTTTAGTTTCTACTTCGGTTCTCACTGATTCTGAAATACGTGTTGCTTCACTAAGCAATGTTTCACTTTCACTACGCGCAGATTGTATAAGCTCTTCCGCTTGTTTTGCAGCTTCGTCTTTTACTTGGTTAGCGGCACGTTGAGCACTAAGAAGGGCGTCCCGGAGGTCTTTTTCTATCTGCTCATAGTGCTTTAGGCGATTTCCCCATTCCGAGTTTTGTTCCCTTAAACTGTTTATTTGTAAGCGCAGCTCTTTATGTGCGGCATAGGCTTCAGATAACTGACGGTCTGTTTCCGCCCATGCTTGGTCGACAGCCCCTGGATCATAGCCCCGAATAACGCGCTTGAAGTCTGGCGTTTCCAATGTTAAAGCCTCCTCTCCATATATTCCCTAATAATAATGTATCATTTCTTGATCCTTTCGTGAAGTACCATTAGACTTGGGAACTGTGATTTATTGGATATTATTTTTATGACCGTGAATAATTCATGGTCTTTTTACAAAACCTAACATTGTTAATAGAATGAGTTTTTAAAAAAGGAGGGATTTATGATTCAAATAAATGATCTGGAAATGAAGAAAATCCTGGACCAAGGCATGTTAACCCGAAGTATTATTGAAAATCAAACCGCCATGAAAAAATGTCAGATGTATACCGAAATGGCAAAAGACCCTGCTGTAAAAGGATTTTTTAAAGAACAAGCCAAAGGTTTAGAAGACGTATTGGGGTATTTTAAAAAAGGAATGGCGGAACTACAATAGAAAGGGGCTGCAATAATGAGTCAATTTACCGACTTGGATATGCTCTATGATTATGAAAAAGACGTAACCAGTGCAGCAATGGGATATATGACCCTAGCCACCCGTGCTCATCATGGTGATCTAAGAAAAATCTACTTAGACTTAGCTAACGAATGTACAAATGCCCATAGTAAGGTCAGCAAGTTGATTAACCAAAGCGGAGGGATAGCCTAATTCCGGGCGCATTTCGACTTACTGACTAGTATAAACAGACCTATAATAAAGAACCGGGAACATATTGTTCTCGGTTCTTTATTACCACCAACCTGAGGTCATTCCGTTCGTAATTTGGGTAAAGTTATAGATTGAAGCCTCATTAATTTGAAAGAATTGTTGACCAAAGTGAACAATTCCCTTCTCCGAATAGTATTGCAAGGCATAATCTTCCTCAACATGGAATTTAGAGGGTTCCCGATGTAATGTAAAATACTTTACCTTTTGATTCTCCAAGGCGAGTAAGGCTTGTTCTGACGATGAAAGGGGAGTTGCTCGTTGTAAGTTGCGCATTAATTCCAGAATTATTCCTTTGTTTGTGTAGTATAAAGGATGAAGCGGATCATCGGAATTAATCATTCCCAGCTTGTTAATCGCATGCGGATGAAGTACTCGATTGGGGACATTGAGTGTACTGAAAGGATCAAGCCAACTTTCTTTATAGGCTGGTGGTCCCCAAAGCAAGATCACTACTATAAACACAATGCTTAAAATGACAGCAAATTTATGGTTTTTAAATCTTAACAAGCGCATTCGCCAAGAAAAGACAAGACTAGAAAACGAAAGCATCGGCATCCTCCTTAAGTACGCGAATAAAGCCGATTTGCTGCAAACAAAGTTTAGTTAAACTCAATTTGCAGCAAATATATGATGGTACATAAATTTCGAACTCGAACCTTGAACCTCGAACCTCACACTTCGCACTTCGCACCTAGACCGCCAGTTGGCGTAATCGAAACTGTAAGGTTTTCCGTTTAATTCGTTGGATCGCGTTGTCCAATGACTTTGGAGGTAGTCCCAGACGTTCAGCAATTTCACGTTGTTTGAATCCTTGTATGAAATAATGTTCAAAAACCAGACGCTCAAGATTGGACAAGCCCTCATTTAAGCAGTGAATCATGGAACGAACTTCGTCATTGGCGATAACCATTGTAGCCGGATCCTCGGCGTTTGATAAAAGGGAGATAAAACTTGTTTTTTCTGATTCCGATATCATATTGTTTAGGGAATAAGCGTCGTTTAAGTTAATATGTTTTTGGCGGGTATACTTTCGCAGACTATCAATGAGTTTACGTTTAATGACCATCCTTAAAAAATGAAGGAAGGGAATGCCTAAGTTTGTGTCATAGGACAATACTGCTCTATATATTGCAATGCGCCCTTCTTGGATCAGGTCGTCATAATCTGTCCTTGGCAAAAAATATTTGCATGCGATCATGCGAACTTCGGGTTCATAGTGTTTAATAATGAGGTTTAAAGCCTCTTCATTACCCGAGCGTGCTGCTTCCAGCATAGCTCTTTCCTTGTCCAGAGCACTTATGTTGGGAGTCATGGTACTCAACTCCTATAAATAATAGACACTATGAGTTCACTATGAGTTTATTAAAGATTGCACTTTTTGACAAGCTTTTTTTCATGGACTATTAACCATATATTACTAATTTCCAATGAGTTACGTATAAATTGTCTATTTAGTTGAATCAAATAGAATTTCGAAGCTTATAACCACTAAATATAGTAAGTAGTGCTCTATCATACTACATATAGAAACTAGGGTATCGTTTTTAGGCATTATGAAATTCATTCATTTAGAAAGATTTAAGCAAATTTGCGGTTTCAATCGCAGTCATGGCAGCGTCAAAACCTTTATTTCCAGCCTTTGTTCCAGCGCGTTCAATTGCTTGTTCAATACTATCGGTAGTTAAGACCCCAAAAATGATGGGAACCCCAGTTTGTAAGCCCACGAGGGCGATTCCTTTAATAACTTCATTACTGATCAGATCAAAATGAGGAGTAGCACCGCGAATAACGGCGCCAAGGCAAACGACCGCATCATAGCGTTTAGAGTTTGCCATTTTTTGAGCCACGAGGGGAATTTCGAAGGCTCCTGGGACCCAGGCTAGTTCAATGTCCTCTTCAAGCACCCCGTGTCGGTATAGGGCATCAGTTGCTCCGCCCACCAGTTTGCTCGTGATAAATTCATTAAACCGGGCAGCAATAATTCCAATTTTAAGCCCTTTAGCCAATAGATTTCCTTCATAAGTTTTCACAGATTGTCCACCCTTTCGTCAAGTGATAATTTGCTTCTTAATGAACTCCCGTCAAAATATGTCCCATTTTAACTTTTTTAGTACAGAGATATGCTAGGTTTTCCGGTTTGGACTGGATCTCTATCGGAACACGTTCCACGACTTTCAAACCATACCCTTCAAGACCCACAATTTTTCGCGGATTATTAGTCATTAATCGAACTTTGGAAATTCCAAGGTCCGCTAAAATTTGCGCTCCAACACCATAGTCACGCAAGTCTTCAGGAAATCCCAAAGCCAGGTTTGCTTCGACCGTGTCTTTTCCTTCTTCCTGAAGTTTATACGCTTTCAGTTTATTCAACAACCCGATTCCCCGGCCTTCCTGACGCATATAGACTAAGACACCGCGTCCTTCACTCTCTATTTTCTTTAAAGCCGCAGTGAGTTGGTCTCCGCAGTCACAGCGCAGAGAATGGAAAACATCTCCCGTCAGACATTCTGAGTGAACGCGGAGGAGTACTGGTTTACCATCATCAACGGTTCCTTTGATCAAGGCGACGTGTTCTTCTTGATCGAGAATGCTTAGATAGCCAATGGCCTGGAAGTCGCCAAAAATAGTAGGAAGATTGACACCTTCGACCCTTTCTATAAGCTTTTCCGAACGGCGGCGATAAGCAATAAGGTCTTTAAGCGTAACGAATTTTAGGTTATGCTTTTCTACAAAATGTCGTAAATCCGGTACTCTGGCCATGGTTCCGTCTTCATTCATAATCTCGCAGATGACGCCTGCCGGCTGAAGCCCGGCCAGACGCGCTAAATCTACAGCGCCTTCCGTGTGCCCTGCACGAACCAAAACTCCGCCTTCACGGGCTTGAAGCGGGAAGATATGTCCAGGTCGGTGTAAATCGGTTGCCTTACTGTTAGGGTCTACGAGAATTTCAACCGTTTGAGCACGTTCAAAAGCAGATATCCCAGTGGAACTTGCTGCAGAATCAACACTCACCGTAAAGGCTGTCCCATGTGGATCCGTATTTTGCGTGACCATCGGTTCGAGTTGTAAGGCATGAATCCGGTCCCTGGTCATTGGAACGCAAATCAGGCCTCGCCCATAGGTCGCCATAAAATTGATCGCTTCAGGGGTCGCCATTTCAGCGGCCATGACCAGATCCCCTTCGTTTTCACGATCCTCATCATCCACCATAACAATCATTTTACCTTGTCGAATATCCTCCAAGGCTTCTTCAATCGTGTTAAACGGCATGGTTCTTCACTCCTTTATTATTAACCCAGGGTTTAAGCGAGTAAGATTCAGATAAATCCGTGTTCCGCTAAAAAACCCAGAGAAAGATCCGGTTTATTTTTACTTGAGGCGGTATTTATCCCCATAAATCGAGCGACATACTTACCGATAAGGTCTGTTTCCAGGTTGACGCTTGCCCCAATCCCCTTTAATCCCAGTGTAGTTTGCTCAAACGTATGGGGAATAAGGGAGACTGTAAAATATTCGGCTTCCACATCAATCACCGTTAGTGAAATCCCATCAATAGCGATTGATCCTTTTGGCAGCATATAGGAAAGTAAGGCAGGTGGTGCGCTGATTTCATAAACTTGAGCGATTCCCCATGAGCTAATCCTCCGAATGTTGCCAACACCATCAATGTGCCCACTGACCAAATGTCCGCCTAAACGGGTTTGAAGCTGTAACGCTCGCTCCAGGTTAATACGGCTGCCACTTTTAAGCTCGGCGAGATTGGTTTTTGCCAATGTTTCCGCCATCACATCCACTGTGAATTCACGCTCGCTTTGCCGAATCACGGTCAGGCAAACCCCGTTGAGGGCGATACTATCTCCGATTTGGGTTCCATTAAGGATTTTATGCCCTTCGACAGTAAGTTGCCCGGATTCCGGCAAGAGGCGAAGGGTACGGACGATGCCCAGTTCTTCGACAATTCCAGTAAACACTTGGATCCCCTCCCTCAGGCATTTGTGTCCTATGTTGTCGTTTGCGTGCAGTCACGCAAATTAACTTACATTAGCTTGTAGTTACTTCACCAAATTCCAGAAGAAGTTTCCGCCAGGAAGATTATTCTGACGTCTGGCTTCCGATCTCTGATGTCTGGCTTCTGACCTCTGACTTCTGATCATGCAGATAACCGGTAACATGAAGATCTTCCGCATACGTATCAAGGTGAAGATCTTGTAAGGCTATAGCTTCAGCCATATACTCAATATGCAACCCTGAAAGGGGAGAAGGGCCATTTCCCCCTACCAGTTTGGGTGCAATAAAAAACTCGATTTTGTCAACAAGTTGTTCTTGAATAAGTGTACCCGCCAGTCCGCCGCCGCCTTCCAGCAGCACACTGGTCCAACTGCGATGAACAAGATCCCGCAAAAGTTTTTCCAGGGGGACATAGCGAAGTGTGTCATATTGCCACACTTCAACCCCTGCGAGGTTGTTCAGACGTTTAATCTTCCCGGGAGAGGCGGCTTGCGTTGTAGCAATAATACATGGGCTGTGAGCGGAGGAGGTTAGGACCTGAGCATTTTCAGCGAGGCGTAAATGCCCATCGATAACGAGTCGAACAGGGTCTTGTCCACTGGGAAGACGGCAGGTGAGGGCAGGGTCATCCCGGATGACGGTTTCACTTCCCGCCAGAATAACATC
>JQID01000119.1 GCA_000770645.1 Desulfosporosinus sp. Tol-M | reverse complement strand
TTATAAGGTTTATTCCTTTACTTCTTCACCATCAGCTAATCCATCCGCCCCATTAATAATAATGCGGTCACGGGCTTGCAAACCTTGCACAATAACTGTTGACTCTTCATTTTTAAGGCCTGTACGAACAGCGATTTTCACTGCTTTCCCTTCTTTCACGACCATAACAAAATCCTTGTCATCCCGCCTCAGAAGTGCAGAGTTAGGGATGACTAAAACCGATGAATTTTTCACAGTAATTTTAGCTGCAGCCGTCATCCCCGCTTTTAATATTCCTTCCGGATTGTCTATGGCGACTTTTACCGGAAAAAACTGTCCGGTTGGAATGGAGGCTGGACTGATATAAGAGATTTTTCCCGTGAAAGTCCGGTTTGGAATAGACTCTACCGTAACTTCTACAGAATCTCCTACTTTGACATAGTTGATATAGTTCTCAGAAAGGTTTCCAGTCAGGGCCAGTTGATCGATGGCTACAATCGAAGCTAAAGGAATGCCGGGGCCAATCGTATCCCCAACAGACACATTCAATGTCACTAAAAATCCATCGATCGGACTTTTGATATCTGCTTTGGCAATGTTTAAGTTAATCGCATTGATGTTTGCTTGAGCTGCTTTAAGAGCTGCTCCTTGAGCGGTTTCGTATTGAGATTTGGCAATATCCCTTTTCAAAGTGATTTGTTCCATTTGTTGTTGGGAAATTGCGCCTGATTTAAAAAGCTCCTGAAAACGGTTATAGTCATTTTCCGAGTTTTCATAATTGAGACGGGCTTGTTCAGCCTGGGCCTGACTATTGGCAAGCCCGGCTTTCGCTTGTTCAAGTTGATTCAGCAAGTCTTTTTTATCTAAGGAAATTATAGTGTCGCCCTTTTTAACAAAGCTTCCTTCCTTTGCTCGGACTGCGATGACCATTCCTGGAAGTTGGGAACTTAGATTAGACTTTTCCTGAGCATCCATGATACCGGTTAAGGCTACTTGCCCGCTAAAATCCATGGCCTTAACTTCAGCCGTTTTTATGGGCAGGGTAGTTTCTACAGCTTTGGCGGCTGGTTTTGTTAAAATTACGTATCCTGTAACGGAAATGAATATGGCTAAGGCTAAAAGCATCAGGCTGCCGACTTTCTTGTTTAACACTTTGGTCTTTGTATTTAAGTTTAACATCATCCTTCTCTCCTCCTTTCGTTATTCGGCAAGATGGATTTTCGCAGTAACACTCATCCCGGGTAAAAGCCCCAGCTGATTTATTTCCGGAAAACGTACTTTGAGCGGAATCCGCTGGGTCACTTTGGTAAAGTTGCCGTTGGCTGATTGCATCGGTAAGATATTAAAAGTTGAAAGAGTGGCTTTGCCGATTTCATCGACTCTTCCTTGAAAGGTTTTTCCGGGCAAAGCATCAATCTTTAAATCCACAAGTTGGCCTACTTTTACTTTTTTGATTTCAGTTTCGTCAATATTTACATCCACAAAGAGATCTTTAGTATCGGCAATCACGGCGAGAGGCTGCCCTGTTCCAACCAATTGCCCTACCCGTACGGAGGACTTAAGCACTTGGCCGGAAATTGGGGCAGTAATCTCTGCTTTACTCACCATGATGCTGCCTACGGGATTAAGCGCACTGGGGTTGATACCCGCTGAAGTGGCCATCGCATTTGTATCCAGCCACCCAATCGTTGTTCCGGCTTCTGCATAGTCCCCTTCAGAAATATTCCAGGATGTTATTTTACCCGAGATGATCGGACTGACATTTGCAGTATAGGCACTGATCCGGGCATCATCGGTAGTAAGATAATGAGACATTTCGTACCAATAATAGCTTGCGATACCGCCGCCAATGATTAAGAGTACGGTCAGTGCCACTGAAATAATGATCTTTTGCTTCTTCATAATTCTCCTCCTGATTTTTTTGGGATAGTTTGTCATTATTGTAATTTAAGAAAATCCTATACTGTTTCTGTAAACCTCGTTTTCGGGTTTTTACGAATCCAACCCAGGATAGGTTTTTGCACTAAGAAAAAAGCGGGGACTATGCCGATTAAGCCCATGAGCACATTGACGAAGAAGGCATCCTGAAACCCTAAAACAGCTGCTTTTTCCTGGGCGATCCGAAACAGGGTTAACATATTAAAAATTTGCGCTTCGGGAGCCTGAAATCCCATACTTTGAAACAATGACGTTAACGGTTCAAAGGACTGCAGGGTATAAGACCAGGGAGTGGCGTTGGTGGCGATGTTTGCGTAGTGCCAAGGAGTTCGCGCTTGAATAATACTTGTAAGGATTGCTACGCCGACGGCACTGCCAATTTGACGAACCATATTAAAAAAGGCGGACCCTTGATTCACTAATTCTGCCGGTAAGGAACTATAGGCCAGGGTGACAGAAGGCATAATGCCGAGGCCAAGCCCCACTCCGACAATGAATAAGTGCTGTCGAATGGCTGCTAAGCTTGTATTCACATCAAGATTAATAAAAAACAGGGTTCCAAGTGACATAATTGCGATCCCCGCAACGGTTAAAAAGGTTGCGCCAATCCTGGGAAGGAGAAAAGCACTAAGGGGAATAAAGATAACGATACCCAAGACTTCCGGCAAGAGCATCATGCCGGTGTCCATGGCGCTCAATCCTCCAAGCTGCTGCAAGAATAAGGGCAGGAGAAAGAGGCTGCCAAATAAACTCATAATGATAAAAAAAGTAACGACCAGGGAACCGGAATAAATACGGCTTTTAAATATTCTTAAGTCTAAGAGAGGATCAGGCGAATAGGCTTCCACCAGAAAAAATAAAATCAAACTGCTTATGGCAATATCAAAGAGAAAGACAATCTTGAATGAAGTCCAACCTTCATCAGCACCGTTGCTGAGGGCTAAGAGCAAGGTCGAGAAGCCCAGTGCCGATAATAAGAAACCCCAGAAATCAAATTTTTTAGTCACTGTATCAAATTCATGTAATATTAAATAAGATGCGGCAATCGACAACAAACCGATGGGCAGGTTGATCCAGAAAATCATCCTCCAGTTAAACGTATCGACCAAGTATCCTCCAATCATTGGTCCAATGGCCGGAGCAATCAGTAAAGGAATACCCATCAATCCCATGGCTAAGGGGAGTTCTTTTTTCGTAAAGGTTTTCTCAACGATGGACAAAGCCAGAGGCATAATCATCCCCCCGCCAACTGCTTGGATAATCCGAAAGAAAATCAGGGCATTAATATTCCAAGCTAATGCCGATAGGATAGACCCGACCGTAAAAATAACGAGACTAAGAAGATAAATTTTTTTCATTCCTCTTGTATCAGCCCAATACGCCGTAATCGGTTCAAAAACCCCAATGGTTACCATGTAAGCAGTAATTACATACTGAGAAAGCCGTAGATCTGTCCCGAGTTCCAACATGATATCCGGAATAGCAACATTCACAATCGTCATATCCAAAAGATCCATGGATAACCCCAAAACAACAGCAATCAGGCTCAGCCATTTTCCCCATTTTTCAAACAACAATTCTCACTCCCTTAAAACAGACCCGATTTATCATTGACCAATACTGGCATAGATTGTTTCTAAAATCCAACCAATAAAAGCATAAAAAGCAAAAAAAATTACTGTCTCAACAAGATTATCCCCCAATTGCCTCTCCTCCTCTGTAAAGAAGTCTAAAAATTTCCTGAATGAAAGATGGAAATTATAAGACCTATTGTTATTATTCCGGCCAAAACTAATCCTATTTTTAAAAGCACTATATTTAATTGATAGACTTCTGCTCCGGTATGGGCGCTTATTCCAGAGCCGATAATAATTCCGGCGATAATTATACTTACCGCCAAAAGTATAATGCTAAAGGAAATGCGATGGGATATTCTATCTATTTTTCTCATTATCTTTTCAATATCTTGAATCTTAAAACAGAATGTGAAATCCTCATCTTCTATTTTCTTGATAAGGCTAAGAATAAACTCAGGTATTTTTTTTATTAAACCGCTATAATCAGTTATTCCTCTAAAAATTATCTTTGCAAAATATTCCGGCGACAAAGCAGCAAATGTTAATTTTTTAGCGATCGGTTCCGCAATTTCTAAAACGCTGAGCTGGGGGTCGAGTTTTTCTACCAATCCTTCCATAGTAATCAGTGATTTTGCCAGCATTGTAAATTCGGGGGGAAGCATAATTTTGTAGGAAAAGGCTATTCTAAAAATCTCATTCAACAATTCACCAATTTTTATCTTGTTGAGCTCATGCGTAAGATAATTATTTCTTATTGCATCGAATTCTTTTTCAAGTTTATTTGTATTAACCCCGGCTGTTAAAGCATTCAGCTCCATCAAGGCTTCAACAATCAACTTGCTGTTTTGGGAGGCAATGCCAATTAATATCCTTAGAAACTGGAGTTTACGTTCTTCGCTTAGCTTTCCTACCATACCTAAATCTAAAAAGACGATGGTATTGTCAGGTAAAACCATAATATTTCCCGGGTGGGGATCGCCGTGAAAGAAGCCATCTCTCAATATCTGATTGAATATTGATGCAGCAAGCTTCCTAGCTATCAGTTTATGGTCAATCCCCGCTTTTTTTAACGCCTCAAAATCAGATAGCCGTATCCCGTCAATATAATCCATGGTCAGAACACGTCTTGTCGTATGAATCCAACTGATTGACGGTACTAAAATATCCTTGTCACTAGAGAAATTTATTTGGAAAGTTTCTGCGTTTTCTCCTTCTACTCTAAAATCCAATTCATTTTTTAAGGTATTTTCAAATTCTTTAACCATTTTACTGAAGTCATAGAGCTTACCATATTGAGTATGGTTGTCAAGAAAATTGGCCAGGTCTTTTAGAATCTTTAAATCCAAATCTATCAATCTTTCTATTCCCGGCCTCTGAACTTTAACTACTACTTGTTTACCTGAATATAATCTGGCAAGATGAACCTGGGCTATGGATGCTGCAGCTAAAGGTTTTTCGTTTGCTGTTTTACCAATATGCTTAGCAATTTCAGAATTGCTTACAACCAATTCAGGCAGAAAATACCCGTATCCTATAATTCCAACATTATTCAATATACAAACATCCCTTCGTTTAACTTACCTGTGTATAAAAAAACCAGTAATTAATTATTAAGCATATACTCCCCGATATTCTTTCGGCAACAATCGGGCAATTCTTCGCATAAGGTCTCCTATCGGTGCATCTTCACTTAGCTCGGCCAGTGTAAAGGCTGGGCCAAAGACAACATTAACTTCCGCTTTTTGAAACCATTCTTGGTCCATATTGTCATTTTGAATAGGCAACAGTTTTTCCGATCCCCAGATACCAACCGGGACTAACGGCGCCCCTGCCTTCTTAGCAATGAACAAAACCCCTGCGCATCCTTCAATCATTTTTCCCGTGCGGCTTCGTGTACCTTCGGGGAAAATAAATATATCTTTACCGTCCTTGAATGTCCGTATTGCATTTATTAAGGCCTTGCGGTCCGGTTGATTAGGATAAATAGGGATATAATCTATAGTTTCCAAAACCAGGTTTGTCAGGTATTCGTGCTGCAGTTTAATCCCTGCTAAAAAAACTGTCCTCCGATGTGCCAAAATATCACGGAAAATAAGGCCATCGGCATTGGAGAGATGGTTGCAGACAAAAATTACCGGTTCTTTCGGTATATTTTCTAAGCCTCCTACCTTAAGGTCGCCGTAATAGTCTATTAATTTTTTAGTGATAAAGTGTACAATCTTTACCCTTGCATGGGAAGGCAAGATTCCCATCAAGCAGAGAATAGACTTAAACAATAAAGGCACCTCTTTTATAGTATTTCGGACGTCCGTACTAATTTTGATATACTTTTGCCGTTTCTAAACTGTTAATCTTGATTATTGCTTTTTTGATTTTGACCTAACCCCTGAATAAGCTGCTCTCTGACAATATTCTTTATATCGTCTTTAGTAAGCAAATCTTCTTTTCTTGCAATATTCACATAGTCTAAGGACTCTTTGACTTCGTCTTTAATCAATTTTTTTAGCTCTTCCCGTTGTTCCTTTCCTTTTATAACCAATTCACTTACCAGTTTTTGAGCATCATTTCTTGAGACTTCCCCTTTATTAACAAGTTCGTCCACTACTGTTTCAATTTTTTCTCTTGAGTAAGCAAATAAACCAAAACCAAGATTCATTGTTCTTTCTAATAAATTCAACATAACTATTTCTCCTTTCATTGTTAAGCTAAACTTTCTTCGAATATTAGAATATTATTTCTACCGCATTTAATGCTTCAGGCAAGTTTTTTTCCTCGGAGTCCAAAATTACCTGTATGGCAGTTCCCAGCATTGCACCAAGAATCATTCTAGCTATAGACTTGGGAGAATATCCCTCTAAATTCCTCCTGATTGGGATATCATGTAAAATGTGTTTTTCAATCAAATCCGACAGACCTTTAAAAAGGCTGCACAGAAGATCTTTTAGGGCAGAAGACCAGAGGGCTAAACCTGTTAAGTCATAGAGCAGGCGAAAAAGTGCAGGATTCGTTTTTAGCATTTCCTGAAAATATTTGATTAAAGAAGAAATTTTATCTTTAGGGGCATCCCCTTTCTGTAAACACTGTTCTACTTCCCTTAAATATTTTTGTGCCATCAGCTTAATAACTTCTGTAAACAACCCTTCTTTATTCTTGAAGTAATAATTTAGTTGGCTTAAAACTACACCCGCTTCATTCGCAATATCTCTTAAGGAAACATTGGCGTAACCTTTTGATGATATGCAGTGAAAGGCTGCCAGTAAGATTTTTTCCGACTGATTCTTTGTTTCTGCGTCTTGCTTCACTTTATCGCCCCTTTCATATAATTAGGCGTGCGCTGCTTAGGAAAACTATGTCATTTGCCTAGAGACCTTTAAGATATTTTAATACTTTCTCCACATCTTCTACTAGTTCTGCAATTATTTCGCGGGCCGGTTGTTCTCTACTGACCATTGCCGCTATTTGACCAGCCATTACCGATCCTGTTTCTATATCACCTTCAACGACTGCTGCCCTTAATCTGCCTTCACCTAATTTTTCAAATTCACCCTGTTCTGCATTGTTATCGGCCAATTCTGCAAAACAGCGGCTCAGTTTATTTTTAATTACCCTTACTTGATGTCCTCTATAGCCGGTTAATACCGTATCACGATCTTTGGCTTCAATAATTGCTTTTTTATAATTATTATGAACCGTACATTCTGCAGCACAAACAAATCTGGTTCCCATTTGTACGCCTACAGCTCCGAGACTTAAAGCGGCAATAATTCCCCTTCCGTCATAAATTCCTCCAGCAGCTATGACGGGTAAGTCTACGGCATCCACAATTTGTGGCACCAGAGCCATTGTAGTAATTTCTCCAACATGGCCACCACACTCCATACCTTCAGCAATTAATCCGTCAACCCCTGTTCTTGCCAATCTTTTAGCTAAAGCTACCGAGGCAACCACAGGAAATACTTTTATTCCCGCTTCTTTTAATTTTGGTATATGTTTACCTGGGTTTCCCGCTCCTGTAGTAATTACTTTGACTTCTTCCGCAATAACTATATTTATCAGTTCTTCCACATAAGGCGTCATATAATAAACATTTACACCGAAAGGCTTTTCCGTGAGCTTTTTTACTTTTTTTATTTCCTCTCTTACCACTTGGGGCGGGGCACTTCCTGCACCAATTATCCCCAAACCTCCAGCCTCGGAAACAGCAGCAGCCAATTCAGCTGTTGCTACCCAGGCCATCCCCCCCCTGAATAATGGGATATTCAATTTCCATCATCTTACATATTTCCGTCTTAAACATAATTTTCCTCCCTCTCGTTAACCATGTTACCACTTTCTCTTTTTTGTCTGTTACTTCCTCTAGTTTAAGCAGCTGTTTTGCTCGGCTCCTCAATTCATTCGGCAGCCCGTCATTGAGCTATTAGATATATTCATGTATGAAAAGCTGGTTTTCCATCATATAGAGAATAAACTTTTCTTAATAGTTCGGACGTACGTATTAACACTATAATAATAGCATTTTCCCTTTATAACTCATATTCAAGAAAAC
>JQID01000024.1 GCA_000770645.1 Desulfosporosinus sp. Tol-M | reverse complement strand
ACCGTATCCCTTCGTCTTCCCAGGCCAGAAGGTCGTGATCACACCCTGGTTTGGACGACGAGCGCATAGCCGAGAGACGTGTCTCACGACCCAAGCATAGACAAAAAAGACTCTATCCTCATTTTACTCCGCGCATCCAGTCCCGTTGGATTTTCCCCTTCCAAAGTTAGAATCGGGTAATCCAGCTTTTTTCGGATAATCAAATCCTCTATCTGGCGAAAGCAAAAACTTTGCGTATAGTGAATGATTCCGTCTAAGCGGCGGCGCTCGGCCTCCTGAGCGATATCCTCAAGGCGTTGAAATACTTTATAAGGATATGTGTATAAGCAGTACTGTTCCACGATATCATCCGTCTTAAAGGGCATTGCAAACTGTCTTTGGACTTCATTAAAAACAACACGAGCACCGTATTCTTCCAAAAAATCGTAGATTGCGGGGAAAATAGGTGGGACCCCGATAAAACCAAGTCGAATTTCTCGCCTCTTTCTCCGTAATCCCAAACGAACCCGCTCTGAAAAAGGCTCCCGCCTGCTCGCCGTTTGAATAAATTTCTCCATCTCACGGGCAAAGCCCTCAGGGTCGCCATTAAAATCCGAACAAGAAACAAGAAAGAGGTGGTTTTCAAACCCTCTCACCCGGTTTTCTTCCCAAGTTAGCCGGTCAATTTCCCAAGCCAAAGCCCGAACCTGATCCAGACGCTTCTTTTGCAGATTCACCTCTTCCCAAGTTGTGCCCAAAGTTTCAATTAGCTTGTCCATTTGGAGACGAAGCATGTCCGAATCCCGATCATACGGAAAGGAAAAAGGGATAATTTCGAGTCCTTCCACTTCCCATGTCTCCATCAAAGCGTGAGTATTACTGCAATCTCCTTGAGTGACCGCAATAATGCGCTGAATATCCGGATTATGCAATGCCGTCGAATACAAACCCTTAATCCAACCGCACACATTGCGAGGATAGCCGACCAACTCCGCTTCTTCCACTCGCTGCTTCGCTTCTGAACCGGTAATAAATATATTATTTAGATCAACTGGTATCTCACCGGCTGCAAAAATTACTTCAACCGGCACCGTCGTTGTTAACCCGATTTTACCCATAATCGCTGTCTCCTGTTATTCAAAAATATTGACCCCTTCTTATATCAAGGACAACCCCTATTTCAACCTGTTCCACCATTAACCGGCTCAACCAAAAGCTGGCAGCGCAGGATTGGCAGAAATCCTGTTTTTAACCTGTTCCGCTAACCGTAAAGATTTGTTGATTCAAGTTTTGCCCGGTAGCCATTTTACCCCTTTTAACCTTTTAATAAAATAAATATTAATCCTTTAACCCCATAATTACTTGCTCCACATAATCGATTGGTTCTTGGAGCAGCGTATTTCCAACCTGTCGAAAAAGACCCGGATCTCCACTTACATAATAGTGGCTGCGCCGCTGGTTTTTACTTAAGAACGAAGGGGATGGACGTACAACTAGTCCCGCTCGTTCCCACTCATCCATATGCCGAAGCAATTTCTTCAACTCTTGCACAACAGCCAAAGCCGGATCGATGATCAGGACGTCTTCGCCTAGAAACTCCCGAATGACAGGTTCGAGAAAAGGATAATGCGTACACCCTAAAATCAGGGTATCCACACCGGCCTCCTTTAATGGTGCCAAATACGTTTGGGCGATCCCTTG
>JQID01000122.1 GCA_000770645.1 Desulfosporosinus sp. Tol-M | reverse complement strand
ACCGTATCCCTTCGTCTTCCCGGGCCAGAAGGTCGTGATCACACCCTGGTTTGGACGACGAGCGCATGGCCGAGAGAAGACGTGTCTCACGAGCCAAGCATAGACAAAAAAGACTCTATCCTCATTTTACTCCGCGCATCCAATCCCGTTGGATTTTCCCCTTCCAAAGTTAGAATCGGGTAATCCAGCTTTTTTCGGATAATCAGATCCTCAATCTGGCGATAGCAAAAACTTTGCGTATAGTGAATGATTCCGTCTAGTTGGCGGCGCTCTGCCTCCTGAGCGATATCCTCAAGGCGTTGAAATACTTTATAAGGATACGTGTATAAGCGGTACTGTTCCACGACGTCATCCGTCTCAAAGGGCATCGTAAACTGTCTCTGGACTTCATTATAAACAACACGGGCTCCGTGTTCTTCCAAAAAATCGTACATTGCGGGGAAAATAGGTGGGACCCCGATAAAACCAAGTCGAATTTCTCGCCTCTTTCTCCGTGATCCTAAACTAACCCGCTCTGAAAAAGGCTCCCGCCTGCTCGCCGTTTGGATAAATTTCTCCATCTCACGGGCAAAGCCCTCAGGTTCGCCATTAAAATCCGAACAAGAAACAAGAAAGAGGTGGTTTTCAAACCCTCTCACCCGGTTTTCTTCCCAAGTCAGCCGGTCTATTTCCCACGCCAAAGCCCGAACCTGATCCAGGCGCTTCTTTTGCACATTCACACCCTCCCAAGTTGTACCTAAAGTTCCAATTAGTTTGTCCATTTGAAGACGAAGCATGTCCGAATCCCGATCATACGGAAAAGCAAAAGGGATAATTCCGATCCCTTCCACCTCCCACGTCTCCATCAGGGCGTGAGTATTACTGCAATCTCCTTGTGTCACCGCTACAATGCGCTGAATATCCGGATTATGCAATGCCGTCGAATACAAACCCTTTATCCAACCGCACACATTCCGAGGAAAGCCAGTGAGCTCCGCTTCTTCCACTCGATGCATAGCTTCCGAACTTGTAATAAAAATATTGTTCAAATCAACCGGTATCTCACCCGCTGCGAAAATCACTTCAACCGGTACCGTCGTTGTTAACCCGATTTTACCCATAATCGCTGTCTCCTGTTATTTAAAATATTGACCCCTTCTTATATCAAGGACAACCCCTATTTCAACCTGTTCCACCATTAACCGGCTCGACCAAAAGCTGGCAGCGCAGGATTGGCAGAAATCCCTGTTTTCAACCTGTTCCGCTAACCGTAAAGGTTTGTTGATTCAAGTTTTGCCCGGTAGCCATTTTACCCCTTTTAGCCTTTTTAATAAAATAAATATTAATCCTTTAACCCCAGAATTACTTGCTCCACATAATCGATTGGTTCTTGGAGCAGCGTATTTCCAACCTGTCGAAAAAGACCCGGATCTCCACTTACATAATAGTGGCTGCGCCGCTGGTTTTTACTTAGGAACGAAGAGGATGGACGTACAACTAGTCCCGCTCGTTCCCACTCATCCATATGCCGAAGCAATTTCTCCAGCTCTTGCACAACAGCCAAAGCCGGATCGATAATCAGGACGTCTTCGCCTAGAAACTCCCGAATGACAGGTTCGAGAAAAGGGTAATGCGTACACCCTAAAATCAGGGTATCCACACCGGCCTCCTTTAATGGTGCCAGATACGTTTGGGCGATCCCTTG
>JQID01000004.1 GCA_000770645.1 Desulfosporosinus sp. Tol-M | reverse complement strand
GGCAATCCAGTTATACATATCACTGGAGATAGAAGGAGTGCTGCCGTCAGTGGTAAAATAAACCTTATCGGCATCATTATAAGTAGCACTTAGTGCTATACCGGTTCCCGATAAAATGGTGGTTCCACTGCTTGGCGTTGCTGTTGGATCAGCCCATACTGCCGGGGTAGTGGTGGTCACTTCAATTTTATTTACATATTTAACGAACGCGTCATTAGTCTGTTCAGTCACATACCGCTGCCCAAATAAAAAATGCGGCACATCGGAAGTATTCATATCAGCATAATTATTACTATTCGCACTATGCAGGGCCAGAATAGGGTACACCTGTACTGCATCAGCGGTTGAACCTGGAATCTCGCCATAATATTCATGATTCTCTTTCAGCCCAGGATAGTAATAGCGGGTCTCGTTAATCAGTTCTTCCACAGTAAAACTAATATTAAAACCGTCAGATGCGTAAACTTTGATCATCTTGGCCTCGGCCTTAATTCCTCCGGCTGCGGTTAATAGATTCGCAAGGGTAACACCTTCACCAACATACCACTTTTTAGTAGGCCAGGTGTTAATCGCACTGTAGGTGGTCGACACCTGGGTCATGCCCTCTAATTGAGCCTGGGTTAACGTCACCGGGGTATTTACTCCATTGCCGGTTATCTGCACATCAGCAAACGCGCTTGCTGACCCGGGCATTATCAACCCGCAAACTCCCATGATCAGTCCCAGTATCAAACCCATCATAATTTTTGACATATTAAACCTTTTTTCACAATCATCATTCTCAAAACCACTCCTCTCTTATTAATCTACGGAAACACCAGATGCTTATGTTCTATAACAGCGTTTATAGGCATCCCCCCCTTTTCTCTACGCTTGACAGCTATGATTATGATTAATTTCGATATTTTTGTATATTCTGGAACTATTTATAGTATATTTTTAAAGATGTTCTCTGTCAATATTAATTGTTTGATTTATTTAGTTTTATTTCAATTTATTTTGTTTCAATTTGTTTTAGTTCATTTTAGCCTGGGTAAATCCGTCCTCATATAGGAATGCCTTTATCCCTATCTCGATATCATAGATAGCTGCATATTTCAGTTCTACATTCCGCAACCCTTACAAAAATAGCGAATTAGTGTAAATTATCCTCCACTATTAATAGAAAATCGCAGGTTTTTGCCATATTTATAGCAGTAATTAGAATCAATCCTCCACTTCAACTAGATTATTTCGATAAAACTTCAATGGTGCGGAATGCGGGGCAGATCACTTTTGGCTACTTATTAATAATCAGCTTAATAAGCAGCCAAAAGCCAGCGTTCTTTAGAATAAGAAACACTGGCTTTCGGCTTTCGTAAAGGGTCTTTTCACTATTTTGACCAAATGACAATAAGACTTATTGCTACTCTGGATTGGTACATACAGCATACTTATTAAAATTAGTCACATCATGATCTGTTACTGTAAAATAGTCGGGTTAAAATCTATCGCATTGGTTAAATCATCAACAATATAAGCTTTGACCATATCGCCAGGCAACACATTAAAACCGGCCTGGACGGCAAGGACGGCGTCAAAATCGGCTTTGGCGGCATTCAGTCCCAGCTGATTCCCGTTTCTCAAATGCGTAAAGACCACTACTTCATCACCATTATGGGGAATTACCGGGCGAATGTTAACAACAAAGTATTTAAAACCGGTTATATCCGCATTAACTGTCATAGTGTTGATGCCCTCTTCAGTTGTTCCCGGGGTATAAGCTGTATCGGCCTCCGGAGAAATCGTATAAACCGGATTTGGCTCCGGATCAGGCGTTGCCTCTTTACTGATCGTATAGCTCTCGATCACTTCACCGTTGGATTTATTGGATGTCATGGTTAAAACATCGCCGGTAATATCAATAATCTGATAGTTGCTGCCGGTCTCTTCCCTGGCAATATAGGAAAACCCTGAACCGCCGCCGTAAACCTTGGAACCGGCATTACCCATCACGTAGACAATACCATACGCTGCCGGATCAGTCTGCACTTCTCCCTGGAAAATTGGATAAGTCCTCATATACTCGTGCTGGTGCCCGACAAACACCATGTCCACCCCATTCTGCTCTAAAATAGGTACCCAATTTTCACGTATTGAATCATCAATTGTCTTATAATCCTCTTGAGCTTGATATGCAGGCTGATGAAACATCACAAACTTCCAACTTTTCGTGGTATTCTGTAAGTCTGCCTGCAACCATTGCTTGGCTGTTGCATTAGTATTGTTGCCGCTGTTCAGTACCACAAAATGAGCATTCCCGTAATCAAAAGAGTAGAATTCCTGTTTCAACCCTTCCGGTCCGTTATCCGGCAAGGCAAAATACTTCAAATACAATGATCCGTCGTGGTTGCCCTTCGTCGGCATCACCGGAATCCGGGAAAAAACACCTGTTGCGGCGTCGAGAAACTGTCCCCACTCGGTTTCATCACTGCCATTATCCGTTAAATCTCCACCTAACAAAGCAAACTTGATTTGGGGATAACCCTGGTAAACCGCATCCAGCATGCTGCCCCATTGGGCATATCCTGCCTGCACATCGCCCATATATAGAAATGAGAAATCTTCCGGACCCGCAGCGGTAGAAAAAGACAGGGTCTGACTCCAGGCTCCCTCTCTCCCTACCCGGTAAAAATATTTTTCATTCGGCATCAACCCGGTAATATTTACTGTATACCGATAATGAGTACTGTCAAAGGCCGTGCCGCCGCCATCCATTTGCTGGGCGGCGGCAAAACTGCCGGTAAATTCCTCCGCCCTTAAATACTGTACCTGAGCTGAGGAATTATCAGGCATTAACCAGGTAATGGTTTGAGAGGTTTCCGGATCACCGGACCAGGTTAAAATAATTTGCTCGGGATTTGATAATTCTTCAGCTAAGGCCGCCGGCGGTGATAAAAAACCGCAGAAAAAAACCAGCACTCCGAACAGAAAAATAAGCATGGTATTTGTAAGCGGAACCTTTCTATAATGGTTTCTCCATCTAAGTTTCATAACCGTATACTCCTCGTCTAATCGACTATTCCAGGATCACCGGATTAACGTTCGTGTCATTGGTGAGATCATCAACGATATATACTTTGATCACATCGTCGGGTTGAACGTTAAATCCCGCCTGGGAAGTTTGTACCAAGTCAAAATCAGCGCCGGAAGCATTTAAATTTATTTGTAAACCGTTGCGTAACTGGACAAATACCACTTTTTCATTGCCGGCATGAGCGACAACCGGCGTAATATAGACGGAGAAGAACCGTAAGCCGGTAACCCCGCTGTTGACGGTCATTGTGTTGATCCCGTCAACTGTTGTGCCGTTCGTATAGACAGCGTCACTGGATGGCGTGAGCGTGTATGTTCCTACTACGCTCCCTCCGGAATTATCCTCGCCCGCCCTATAGGCAACCCCGCCGTTGGTCCCGGCCCAAACACTGCCTTGACTGTCGACGCTCAGGAAGTAAACATTGTTCCACTGGGCAGTAGGCCAGCCGTTGCCGCTATTGTAACCGGCGGCAACCTCTCCCTGACTGTTTCTGTAGAGCAAACCACTGGATTTAGTCGCCATCCACAGCCCGCCGTCTTGGTCCGCCGCTGCCAGGCGGATGGTATCCCCGTCGGGTATCGCCGGATATAAGGTTATATCATCATAGGTTTGTTTTTGCCCTGTCGCGGACACATAATCCACCTTGCCGCCGCCGGCATAGTTGCCGGAGCGGGTGATCCAGGCGCCGCCGTTCTTGTCCGGGGAAATGGATCTAATCCAGTTATCGCCAAAGTTGGTGTTCCCAACCTCACTGTAATTGGTCCAAAGACCGGAAGCATCCCTGTAGGCATAACCACCGGAGTAAGTCCCTGCCTGAGTATCAAGCGTATCCGGATAACAACCAAACCAGACGCCGCCTGTGCTGTCCGGCGTAATCACATTAACCGATGCTGCCGGAATGCCGTCGTTCTTCCCATAAACTGTCCAAACTCCGTTACTATCCCGGTAAACGGCGCCCTGAGCTGTTCCCATCCATAGTCCGCCCTTCGTATCCGGAGTAATGGTATAGACAAAATTGTCCGGCAGGCTGCTGTTAGCGGTATTGTAGAGCGTCCAGGTATCGCCATACTTGCAGACCACGCCCTTGGGCGCTTCCGCGCTGCCTACGGCCATCCAAACCCGGTTGGTCTGGTCAATTTCGATATCATAGACGGTATTATCCGGCAAACTGCTATTGCTCGTATTGTAAAGCGTCCAATTGCCCTGGGCATTTTTATAGGCTGCTCCGCCGCCATAAGTTCCCACCCAAAAACCGCCTAGACTATCAGGGGTGACCGAACGGATACTGGCCAATGGCAAGCCGCTGTTGTCGTCATTACGGTACAGGGTAAAGTCTGTATTAACCGGTTCGGGGGCTACAGGTTCTTCGTAATCACCAGTCCCTACCACAATACAGTCCGTATTTTTGACCCACATGGACTTGCTTTCTTCAACGATCAAACGTAACGGCCCATAAGCATTGTTATTGTCATAACCTGGGCTGCCGGAATTGGGAACCAGAGGATATCCGTCTTGGGCGTAAGCTAAGATAATATCTTTCTTAAGTCCTTGGCTATTGGTAACCCCATTTTTGACTTGATCCAGGTTGGAAAGAACCTGATTGTAACTTTGCCCGCTGAATACCCGGATACTTGGCGCAGTTATTCCATCTTTTAAACCAACAACTTCATTGATCAACTTCCAGAGGATCACGCCCTCAAACTCATGGCTGCCATCCCCCGTATAAGTATCACGAGTAATTTGAGCCGTCAGTGCTTCAAATTCCCCAACGGTGAAAGTACGCGGCGTTGTTATTTGATCCCCGGTAACTCGCAGTACAGGCTGATCCTGATACTGCACATAAACACCGTTATCATGCTTCCAACTAGTCAACGCTTGGCCTTCAATGACGATTTCCGCGACATTCTTGACACATTTGGATTTGTTGACATCCCCGGCCTGAGTCTGCCCAATAATCAGCTGCAAAGGACCGCCGCTATTCTTGGCCGAAGCGTCATAGCCCGCTGCTGCCGTATCGGTGACCAAGGGTTTTTCATCCCGTCCATAGGCCAGCATAACTTTCAAATCATTCGCCCCGCTGACCTGGTTAAGGTAATCTGTCTTGGCAAGTTCAGCCAAAGTGAAGGTACTGCTCGTACCATCTGCAGCCACTATGCTTACTCCAGTAGCTCCAAGATTGAAACCTACTTCCTTATTCAAATAACTATATAAATCAAGCCCCTTGTACGTTCCGGAATCCGTCGCCCCTGCATTATTCAGCAGGCAGTATTGGCCGCTGATGATGTAATCCTGAAGCGTTTCCAGTTCCTGAACGGTTGCGGTTACTTGTTTTTTGGCGCCATTGCCGGAGATTATAAGCTGACTGGCGCCATAAGTGTCATAAGGGGCAACCAAGTGGGCATAGGGATCCTGCTGAACATTGACGGTGATTTCCGTAATATTATAGAGACTTGTACCCGGTGTCCCCGTCCCTGTCGTTGTCTGTCCGAAAAGCAGCATCAGCGGACCGCCATTATTTTTCGCGGCACTGACATAACCTTCGGCGACAGTTTTCCCAACAACCAACGGATAGCCAAGTTTGGCATAAGCCAGGACAGGTTTAACCGTTTGCGAGCCATTAACTTCATTAAAATAAGTTTTCTGCAGATCCTCCAAATTAACGGTAACTGTGGCAGCCTCGCTAGTAGTCGGGGAGACACCTTTGAAAGTGACCGTACCGGTTGTCCCCGGCAAGCCTACTTTTGTGCCGAGGAGGTACCAGAGTCCAACTCCTTCGTAAAGGTCGGATATTTTTGTTCCATTATAGACCTTGGTAAAGTAACTGTCTTTAACTTGAGCCTTTTCAGCTTCCGCCGCCGAGACTCCATAAACCATATTTTCAATGTCCGCTACCGTATAGTTGCGCTCGCTAATGACACTATTGTTGTCCCCACGAACCTTGACGGAAAGAGGGCTGGTAGCTAGAGCTGTATAAGCGCCGTAAGTGTGCGTCGTATAGTTTGTATCCTCGCCAATAATTACCTTCTTCAGAAACTGAACTTGGTGGGAGCCGTTGGTATCATCATAGGACTTCTTGCCGAAGATCAAGCGCAGCGGTCCCCCACTGTTGCCGAGGCCGGAATTATAGCCCGCGTCTGTCGGCTGAATCACATACGGGTAGCCGTTGAAGCCGTAAGCTACCAAAGGAGAATAACCGGATGTAATTGGCTGAACCAGCGAACCGTCAAAATTCCCATCACCTAAGTCATTTTCATTTTTTTGGTAATAGCCATACAAGGAACCGTCCTTAATATCTTTTATTGTGAGCGGTGCAAAATTATAGTTGTCAGCCGCTATCAGATTAACTGTTGTGCTCTCGCTGATGTTCGGATCAAGCCCTGCTTTAAGCAGCAAATCCCAAAGTCCCACGCCTTTATAAGTATTGTAATACCAGAAATATTCACTGTTGGAGAGGGAGTATTCTTTTTGCTGCCGGATACTGTCCATGGCTGACGACTCTATATCCGCTACCGAGTAATTAACTTCCTTACCCAAACCGGAACCGGTCAAAGTCAAGAGATAATTGGTATACTTAGGATCATTATAGGGCGCATAAGTATGCTCATAGACATTAGCCGCATCAGCCTCCGTCACATACACATAAGCAACGTTGGAGAATATTGGGGCAGGATCCCCAGCCGCTTTCTGACCGACGACCAGTTTAAAACAGCCATTATCATTGTATTTGTCCGCCCGATATCCAGTATCACTATTCAGATAAACCAACGGCACCTCATTAACCCCATAAGCCACAATCATTTTGAGATTAATGGCCCCGCCGCTGGTAGTGTTCAGGTAATCTGTCTTCCGAATATCATCTAAGCTGTATTCGGCTATGGTTTGGCGACTTTTATCTTTTAAAATGATCGTCCCGGCATTAGACTTCAGGGTAACAAAGTTATCAATCAGATAGCTGAGAGGCATACCTTCATAGGTATTTTGTTTAACCGCACCGCCCATTGTTTCGGCATAGGTTCCGCGTACTAAACCGGCATTAGCCTCTTCAATCTGACGCAGGGAGAGAGCCCGGTAGTTCTCTACTCCTGGGCCTTCGACGGTCAGCGTAGCGCTGGTAATGCTGTCCACGTTATAGGGGGCGCCTGTGTAATTAATATGCTTGTAAGTACTGGTGGTAAAATCTATGCCGGCGTCTGAAACAATACTGATCCCGATAATCGCCTTAAAGACAGTATTATTAAATTCAGCCGCTGTTTTTTGATTACGATAGATCCGGAGCAAGCCCTTGCCGCTATCATCACTGACTGCTTGGCCGCCTACTTCATAGGCCAAGACATAATTTAAGTTAGGATCGGAAATATCAGCCTGAGTTTGCAGCGCCATCGCGTAGCCGTCGCTGGCTATAAATTGAACCTTCGCACTAGTGTCTTTAATTCCGACCAGATCATGTAAAACATACCACAGATTTACCCCTTTTACGGCTGCAGTTTTCAGCCCGGAGCTGGAGTTGTATTGGTATGTTTGATTGATTTTGTACTGATCGGGAACACTGGTTAACTGCGCCATTGTGAACTGTTTGTCCGCATTTAGACCATTACCGCTGATAGTGATCACCGACGGACGTTCCTCGCCTACCAATATTTTTACAACATTTTTATTCCATTTGGATTCATTCATGTCGTTGATCGTTTGCTGACCAAAAGTTAGGCGGGGGGAATTACTGTCCTTATCAGCCTCGGTAATCTCCCTGTCCGTCCAGCTAATTGGCGGACTAAAGTCAGCAGTTGGGACTTCAATAAGTTTAGCTTGGTAAAAACCCAGCATCGGGCCGACAAGTGTTTTACTTGCGTCCGTAAAATCCGAATAGCAAGAGCCGCTATTCAGTTCGCTAACCTTTTTCGTTACTTTAAAACCGTCGGAAGCAATAAAGGATATATTATAATCCTGGTCAGTTTTAAGATTTGTTTGACCAATTATATCCCACAAGTTATACCCTCTTACCTTATAGATTTTATGAGAGTTTACGGAATTATTAGTGGAATAATAACTATCCCCTAGCGTAAAATTAGTCCAATCAGCATCAGTTATTGTTGCATCGCGACTTAAACCGGTGCCGGTAATAATTAATGGTCCTGTCGCAGCTTCCGCACTGGATAGCTGTCCCAGAAAGGGAGGACAAAGTGAAAATATTAACATAACTAGAAGCAAAAGACTTTTTCGCCCAAGACTCTTTTTGTGTTTCATTTTATTCCCTCCTTATTCAAACCCTATAGGCTACTACTTACATAATAATAAAATGATCTGTTTTTAAAGTCAACAAATAAAACCAATTATCTTAAACTGAAACCAAATGTTTTAAACATATATCCAATATATTAAACTAAAATTAACATAATATATCCAGCCCCATTAGCAGTAACATAGGTATGAAATTACTCTACTTGTGACGAAGCATCCTCACTATCTTCCTTTTTGACTTGACCATTTGCTTGGTCTAAAATATCAATTTGCTTATTTAAACTCTTCGAAAAAGTAATATTCCGCTCAGGATCCACAAAGACGGCATTAATATTTGTGAATTTCTGTAATAACTCCCTACCCCGTTCGGACCCAAGAACAAACAAGGTAGTAGACATAACATCCGCATCGGTGGCGCTGGAAGCCAGAACAGTGGTACTCATTAGTTGCCTGGCAGACTCCCCTGTAGACGGGTCTATGATATGATGATAACGAACCCCGTCTATGATGAAATAGCGCTCATAATCTCCCGAAGATACTACGGCAGTATTCTCGACTCTTAAAATGGCAATAATTTTATTATTATTCCGAGGGTCCTGGATTCCCACCCGCCAAGGAGAACCGTCAGGTTTCGAGCCCAAGGCATATACGTTGCCACCGGCATTAATTATTGCCGAATTAATTCCTAATTCGCGTAGTCTTTGCACAGCCATATCCGTGGCATACCCTTTAGCAATACCTCCTAAGTCAAGCTCCATTCCTTTTTCCGGCAGAAACACAGTCTTTTGTTCCTTGTCGACCACAATCCGTTGATAACCTACTAAAGCAAGCTTTTCCGCTATTTCCTTTTCCGAAGGAAGATGATGCTCAGTTTGTTTAAACCCCCAGAGATCCATGATCGGACCAATAGTAACATCAAACGCACCTTCACTTAAGTTGGCAAAATAATTGCTTCTGTCCAGCATAGCTAAGATATCATCACTGACTTTGACCGGTTTTACCTGGGCATTTTGATTAATCTGGTAGACATCGCTGGTTTCCGAATCAGGCAAACTTTTTTCGCTAAACCTATCAGCTAGGCTATTGATCCTGCTAAACTCTGCAAAAGCTTCATTTAAAGCCTTTTCTCCTAATTGCGGATCAGCTGCATAGACAGTGATCTTAATCAGGGTATCCATTACGATATTTTCCCTGCTAAATTCTTGTACCCGGACTGACTTGTCAGCACACCCTGCACAAACGAATAAGAATCCTAAGATTATAGCCGTTACTACCCTCTGCCGGTACCTAAACATCTTTCAATTATCCTTTCCATACCAAGCAAGCTAAAGTCTTCCTTTAGCTGCTTTTCTTCCAAAAATTTTTTCCGATCAGGACTTGAGTCGGATTCCAAAATCTTTTTATTCTTAGGGCTTGAGTTGGACATTCTAAGCACTCATTACAGCGCATGCATTCTCTATTATTGGGATCATTAAAAACGGTGATCCCCAATTTGCATTTTTTAAGACATTGGGCACAACTGATACACTTAGCCCGCTCCACTTGGAAATGATATAAACTTACGGGATTAAAAAGTGCATAAATTGCGCCTAGGGGGCAGATAAACCGGCAAAACGGTTTAAAGATGACCGCAGACATCAATAGAATTATTAGTAGTAGAAATAATTTCCATTTAAACAAAATTCCCATAACCCTTATTAAGGATGGTCTGGCTAAGATCAAGGGGAAATTCGCTTCTATCACTTCTACCGGGCAAATGTACTTGCAAAAAGCAGTCTCGCTCACCCCATAAACCGCAAATGCCGGGAGAATAAAGATAAAAAGAATTAAGATACCATATTTCAAATATTCGAAGCGTTTAAAACTTTCCTTCAAACGAACTTTAGGCAGGGGGACCTTAAAAATTAATTCCTGAAGCAAGCCAAACGGGCACAACCAGCCGCAGGCAAATCTCCCCATGATCAGTCCCGTCAGAAAAAGAAAGCCCAAAATAAATAAGGAAAATTTGCCCATCGAAATCTCGACCACAGCATTCTGTAACATGGCCAAAGGGCAGGACCCCCATGCTCCCGGACAGGAACTGCAGTTAAGCCCAGGGACACAGATTTTTTTAAGATTTCCTTTGTATATACTTCCGTTCAGAAACCCGATTAAATAACTGTTAATGCCAATCGCCGTGATTAATTGAATCATTCTTCTAATCATTTTGCCCTGCCTTGCTTATCTGTCCTTGGCATTATTCCAGTTCTATTTCTATCAGAAAATTTGTAAACCGTTGCCCAAACTGATCGTCCAGGATTAAATAGAATCCCCCTCTTTTGATCTCGCATAATTTCCATTTTTCTCAGCCTATTTGCTAAATCTTTGACCTATTTAGTCTCTGTAACAAACCCCTTTAATTGAAGCTCCACCGGTTCGGCCTTTTCCCCAAGGACAACCTCACGATATGTACCCAGAGCTGAATTAACCCCATTGAGGACAGCCTGCGAACTGGCGCTAGCACCCGTGATCTGAATTATTTCATTTGAGTCTTCAACCTCAAGAATAGATCTTTTCAAGTATCTGTCGACACTTTTCCCTTGAAATCTGTTGGTAAACCATGCTTCCGTAAGCGATTCCCCATAACCCGGAGTTTCATTATGCCGTATTACTTTTATCCCTCTAACTTGATTCACTTTTGGATCTATGACGACCAGCATATTGATAGTTGATCTATAGCCAACAGGCCCGACCACAAAGGTATAGCGTTCTTCGCCATTGGAAACAATCTTAAAAACCTTTTCAATTGCCGGAAATTTATCTAACGTTTCTTTCTGGATAATTACTCTTTCAGGCTGCTCATCGGTTACATGGCAAGCAAGCATTTCATTTAAAGCTGTTCGTTGTTGTTTCGTCAAAGGATCCGGCGATGAACAGCCCGAAAAAAAGAATCCCAAAAGAATAATAATTATAGCCCCCTGTACATTGCTTGACTTTCGCGTCATTTTCTCACCTGCCAACTAAACCTTATTAAAGCTTTTATTCTTCAACACCATACTGAAATGAGACCTCTGAACCGGTGCGTTTGCTTGTTACACTAGAACACTTTTTCAGTTTAATTTAGGTAACGATCTTTGTCAATATAGTTATATTTGTTTTAATCTTGTTAAGTTTTATTTGTTTTTATTAATTATTTTTATTAAGTTTAATTAAGTTGGTTAATTCAATTTATAATTTGTTATTATCTAGAAAAGGCACACTAATCACCTTGTAACGGACTTCATCAACTAGTATAGCGTTCGCTAATAACGTGTGCACGTCATAGTGACACTTCATCCATCTTATAGGTCCAATGATATACTGTGGGCGCTCACTTTAACTGACGTTAAAGGAGCGCCTTTTTCTTGACTTGTTTGGCGTTGCTGTTGGATAATGGTTCATATGTCAAAGTAGATCGTATGACAATCTGAAAAGAAGGATAAAAGAAAGAGGAAACATCATTGGCCGGCCAGCCTAGTTTCCTCTTTCCCATTGGTTACTACCAATTTGAGTTTACATGAAGAATTATGGACTGTCCAGTCTTATATAGAGGACTTTAGAGATGGTTGCCCAAATCACTTGCGACCAACGGTGTGTCCCCACTGCAGAGCAAGCGTGATTTTGCATAGACATGGAAGTTTTCAAAGAACAGTGTACACATTATTAGAAGCATTCACTATTTCTATCTTTCGGTTTAAATGCATTCAGTGTAAGAAAACCACTTCACTTCTTCCTAACTTTGTGAAGGAACACCATCAGGTGGCGTGGGAAGTTAAAGAAGAAGTGATCCGTCAACAGTTATCTGGGGTATCTTTGGTGAAAATCGCGGAAACTCAAGTAACCTCGGCGGGTAAGTTGAGTGAAAAGACACTTTGGCGCTGGAGCAAAGCAATCCGTGAAGATCTAAAAGACGCTTCCTCCGAAGTATGGATGACTATCTTAGAGAGTCTTCCTCATGTGGAGATCCCCGTGGGTTCGTCAAAACCAGATCAAGAATGGGCTTGGCTGTTTCGGTTATGGGATCAAATGAGAGTGAATATTGCCCAGTATCGGTTCAGGGATCTTCTCACTTGGATCTACCAGTTGAAGCGCTCAACAACGGTGGCGGGCAGTTCTCTTAATCCCACAAAAGCTGTCCATGGTGTGGCACCACTTTTTCAGTCAGAATAGCGGTAGGATAAAATCTAGCCACTATTAATGGATGAAGGAGTGAAAAACCATGGATTTTGCGGTCAATGAACAGATAGCTGCTTTTCGTTACGGATTAATAGCACCCATTGTCTCTCGTCAGACCCCGATGGCTCCGGGGGAGCTGAAGCGTCAGCTTGAGCACATTGCCTCGCTCAGTTACACCATTCCTGGCAGTCACAAGACTCAGGTCAGTGTGCGCACGCTTGAACGCTTTATGGCAAACTACCGATCAGAGGGTTGGGAAGGGCTTATTCCTAAAAAGCGTCCTCTTAAGAATGCGGGTGCCTTACCTGCTCATGTCCTACAAAGAGCCATTGAACTACGTCGTGAACGACCCGAGCGTAGTGTGGAGCAGATTATCTACCTATTAGAACATAGCGGTTTAGCTGCAGAGACAACTCTTGCCCCTAGTACTTTATCACGGCATTTACGCAAGGCTGGCGTGGGTCGCCAGGAACTCTTGCAGGCAGTAGAATCTCCTACCTCTCGAGGGCATCGACGGTTTGAGGTGGAGGATGTACATCTCATGTGGCAGGCCGATTTTCAACATACCCTTTATTTGCCGGATCCTAAAAATCCTAAGAAACGCAAGAAGGCTCTGTTGTTTGCCATCATGGACGACGCGCTATGGAAAGCTTTCCATAGTGCGTCATATGGAAAGTGTTTGACTATGGAAAGTTAAACGTTTTTTCAATCATATACCCTTATATGAGAAATCTAACTTTCCATAGTATAAACTATACTCGGAAGGATTTAAGGAATTCTGTTAATGCTTCCTTATCTTGTTCCGAATAGCCTTCAAGACCGGCTCCATGGTTTTGGGCATTCTTCTCAATTGCCCTTCTTAGAAACTCTGGGTTCGTCTTGGCATAGTGCTTATGTCAAGCTTGTCATAAGGTGTATTATGGCAAGCAAGTAATTATGGAAAGTGAACACCAGAATTCGCTGATTTAATAGGATTTGCTGTTGCCTTTCTTGTCATAACAACTAATACTTTTCTTAGGGCGCTATGCGTTACTAATAGAAAAGGAGACGGTTTGTTATGATGAAAAAAATCAAAGTAACAGATCTGTGCAGCGAGTTGGAGCAAAAACTTGTAGAACTCCATTACTCCGATGATTCAATGCGCAGGTACAGGAAGGTATTCCGTGAGTTCACAGAATACGCAGATGGCTGTGATTACTCTCAGTCAAAGGGAACGGACTTTCTTGTTTGGAAGTTCCAGCAGCTCGGAGGGTTTGTCACGGGGGGCGAGCACTCGAAAAACGGAATGTATTACTTCCGCGCCATTCGCTCTCTCGCAGAATACTACAATTTCGGGATTTTGTTCCGCAGGAATGAATTCCACGGTGAGATTGTTTGGCCGGAACCATTCAAGGAAGCCACCGAGGGCTTCTTACGCTATGAGGTGGAATACGGGTGCTCACATTGGCAGTATGAGCGTTGTAATGCCGTGATCAAGGATATGATTCTCTTTCTGGATTCCGCCAGTGTCCATGACTTTAACGGAATCACATCCGGGTTGATATCCAGGTTTATTGCGACCATGGTCGGCTTGGCGCCGGTCACTATCGCGGAGCGAATATCCGCCTTGCGGCAGTACTTTAAGTACGCATACTTGAACGAGTATACTGACAAGCCAATCGCCGCGTATCTTCCCCACCCGCCGCAGAGGGCACGGACGAAGCTTCCGACGGTGTGGACAGAAGATCAGATTGAAAGTTTGATCAATGCCGTCGATACCACAACTCCGGTTGGGAAACGGGATTATGCGATAATCCTTATTGGCGCGAGGCTGGGCTTTCGAATCGGAGATATCCTGAACCTGACAATAAACGATATTGATTGGGACAATAAGCAGATATCCATCGTGCAGGGGAAGACGGGGGAAACGCTGACAATGCCTTTGCCATCTGATGTTGGCTGGGCAATCATTGATTATCTGAAGAATGGGAGACCTATAACGGACTATCAGAATATATTTGTAACCCATAATGCGCCTTATGTGGGATGCCCTTTCAAAAGCACACTAAGGACTAACCTCAGCAAAGCACTCAAGCGATCCGGCATAACAATTGACAAGACCAAGCACTATGGCTGGCACTCGCTTAGACATTCTCTGGCGACCAACCTATTGCAGAATAACGTAGAGGTCTCCACGATTTCTGATATCTTGGGCCATTCTGATCCGCAGGTAGCCCACCACTATCTTCGCGTCGACATGAAAGGGCTTTCCACATGCGCTCTGGAAGTGGAGGTGATGGACTATGCCAAGGAATAAAGTCTTTACCGGGCCACTGACCGGGTACCTGCGGGGGCTGCTGGAAGAAAAACGTTCATTAGGATTCAAGTACGATGAGCAGGCGCGTCTGATGTCTGTCCTGGATGAAATGAGCAAACAATACGACTGCTCTGAAGGACTGTCAAGGGAACTGTGCCTTGCATTTGTGGAGAGGCAGCCCAACTGGCGGCAAGCAACGCAGGAGGGTCGTGTTTCGTTAATTCGTATTTTGGCCGAATACATGATCAGACACGACGCCCCCGCTTACCTGATTAACAATAATATTGTAACGAACCAGCATGAGGATTTCAAACCATATATTTTTACGCACAAACAAATAGCGGACATCTTTGCCGTTGCTGATACGGTAAAACCGAATAGTGTAAATTCCCATATTTTCTATCCGACGATTTTGAGGGTACAGTATGGCTGTGGTCTAAGGATATCTGAAACCCTTGGGCTTCGCATGAAGGATGTCGATTTTGACAATCAGGTGCTTCATGTGATTAACGCCAAAAACAACAAAGACCGCGACATCCCTGTGAGCGATTCGGTTATCAAGTATATGAAGTGGTACAACCGGAGGATCCACCCGGTCTATGCCCCAGAAGACTATTTCTTCAAGAGCCGTTTCGGAAACGGCCACTATGAGAAAACGGCCGTCAACCATTATTTCAGAGACATTCTGTTTGATTGTGGGATAAAGCACGGCGGCAAGAACGATAGCGGACCGCACCTGCATAATCTCCGGCACACAGCCTGGAGGCAATGCTTCGGGATGGGATTTCGCACCAGGCCGCGCTCCCTCTGTTGATGACGTATATGGGTCATGCATCGCTTTCGGCCACAGGACGTTATTTGAAGCTTACCGCAGAAGCCTTCCCCGAGCTTGTGCAGCAGATCAATCGGATATATGGCGAGATTATGCCTGACCTGGAGGTGAAGACGGAATATGAAGACGACGAATGAATTCCCCCGAATCCTAAGCAGTTTTTTAATGAATGAGCTTCCGGTTGTACAGAACCAGAGCGGCAACACGATAACTTCGTACCGTGACACCTACAAACGTCTACTGGGATACATGCAGGACGCAGTGCGGATAAATGCCCAAAAAGTGAGAATCAGCGATCTGTCGGCCGGGCGGATAACCGAATTCCTGAACTGGCTGGAACGCGAATGCGGGAATAGTATCAGTACAAGGAATCAGCGGCTGGCAGCTATCCACTCGCTGTTCCAGCACATCCAGGTACAGGCTCCGGAATATATGTTTCAGTGTCAGCAGGTGCTTGCTATTCCTTTTAAAAAGGCTAAAAAGAGGCAGGTGGGTTTTCTTAGTGAAGATGAAACAAAAGCGTTGCTTGCAATGCCCGATACAACAACTCGAAAGGGAAGGCGCGACCAGGCGTTATTGAGCCTGCTGTATGACAGCGGCGCACGGGTACAGGAACTCGCCGATCTTCGCGTCGGTGATTTGAGGCTTGACTCTCCGGCACAGGTCAAGCTTACCGGCAAAGGCAGGAAGACAAGAAGCGTGCCGCTGATGGACAAGACGGTCGCCCTGTTGTGGCAGTACTTACATGAACAGCGTTTAGACAACCCGTCCTGTTATGAGCATCCGATCTTCTTTAATGCCCAGCAGAAAAAGCTGACCAGACAAGGAATTGCATATGTCCTGAAGAAGTACGCCGACGAATGTGGTATTTTAGAAATTTCACCGCATCGAATCAGACATACGAAAGCGATGCACCTGACAGAGGCCGACATAAATCCTATCTTTATACGCGACTTCCTCGGTCACATTGATTTGAAGGTAACCGAAGTATACTCGAAAACGAGCATCAAAATGAAACGGGCAGCATTGGAAAAGATGAATTGCGGAAAGCATGACGTCGTTCCCGAGAAAGCCAGCGATTGGACAGAGGACGAATCATTGATGGACTGGCTTGCCGGATTGAAGCGGTAGGAACCGATTTTATTATGTTAAGAAAAACTGGCGGGTTAACGCCTATATTCGGGAATCCGCCGGTTTACTTTCCATAACATTTTTCTTGCCATAATAGTGCTTATGTCAAGCTTGTCATAAGGTGTACGCAAAGGCTGATGCCAAGCACAAGAGGCAGGCAATAGAAGCTGCCAGTAAAGAGATTATGCCGCCGGAGGAGGCACAGTGGGAGAGCGACTCGAACTTAAAGGATTGGTTGAAGAAATTTAATCGTAGATGATTATGTAAAGATTTAGCGCCAAGACTTCAGGTATGAATGGCGTCGCGCGACAACTCTTCACATAACGGAAGTCTTAACGTAACCATTATTATGTTAATCTTTACATAACAAAGGAAAAATTGAACGCTTCTTTCGATTCATTGATACCAGCTTCCGACCAGAGGCTCATGTGCAGATTGGAAACGGTAGTCTTACCACCTTAAAACAGTTAAATGAAGCCTTTACCTCTTGGTTAGAAGGGTACTATCACTTACGCAAACACGGTAGTACGGGTCAGTCGCCCAAGGATAGGGCAGCAAGTCTTAAACGGACGATGCGCCGAGTCTCGATGACGGAACTGACGGAGATATTTCTTTGGGAAGAATCTCGAAAGGTCGATAAAACGGGTTGTGTTAGCATTTTTGGGAATATCTTCGAGGTCCCGACTCATCTCTCAGGTCAAACGGTGACTCTTCGCTTTGATCCCTACGACCTCAGCGTGATGCATGTTTGGCACGACGGGAATCGACTACCCGATGCCCGACTTCTCGATTTAAATCGCAGTATCCATGAACGAGTCAAATCGAAATCTAAGGTTGAAAAACAAGAAGCTAACCCAGCGTCAAGTCTCAATTTCTTTAAGTTGGCAGAACAAGAACGTCGGAGTGTATGGGCTCAAGAGGCTTTGAATTTTGGACCAAAACAGGAGGTAACCCATGATTGATCGAGCCAGTTCCATCCAACTCATTCCCTTTTCTCGTTCACCCCAAGGAGATATGTTCTTTGTGGAAGGGGCTTACGCTGAAGCCTTGGCACGTTTACAGTTAATGGTGACCAACTCTTGCCTTGGCGTACTAACGGGTGAAGTCGGGAGTGGTAAATCCACGCTTATTCGTCGTCTAGTGCAAGAGCTAGATCCTGTCCGGTACCAAGTAATCTATCTAAGTCAGGCTGGTATGAAGCCCCGTGATTTCTATGCTGATTTATTGCGTGGGCTAGGGGAAGAACCGAATTTTTACCTCTCTAAATCGAAACTGTTGCTTGAACAGGTATTGAACTACCGGGCTCTTCAGAAGGATAAAGCGTTGGTTGTCATCATTGATGAAGCTCATGATATTAGCCCTTCTATGCTCTTAGAACTCCGATTCGCTTTAAATCACCAAATGGATTCCTCTTCCTTGCTCTCCCTCATTCTTGTAGGGCAACCGGAGCTACGCCGAATCTTGCGTATGAACAAATATGAAGCCATTGCTCAGCGTATTCATCTTCAATTCCACTTGCAGGGTCTGACTGCCCATGAGTCGGCAACGTATATTCGCCACCAAATGAAGCAGGCTGGAGTTACCACCCCTGTTTTCGCGGATAGCGCAATCGGGCTCATACACTCTGAGACAAAGGGGATTCCACGACTCATCAACACCATTTGTACTCATGCGCTGTATGAGGCAAAGCGAACTGGCAGTGAGGTCATAGAGGACGCTCACATTGGGCGTATTTTAGCGGATACTGAACGGCAACGCGGAATTGCTATGTAAAACTTATCCACATTATCCCCAATATACACATCGATTGGCATGTGTGTGTTGGGGCTCTTTTTAAACTATTTGTATTGTCGTTACACTTCTACAGGTATTGACGTGTTGTCTGTACACTCCTTCCGCCATTGGCAGTGAGATTTACGCCGTCATTTTAGGTGAGAAGCGACAATATACTACTGGTGATACATTTACTTCGTTTATATACTGATAAATTCGATTAACCAGTTCTTCCTTACTGCCAACCCTGATACCTCGCAAAAACTGCCTTGTCATTTTCCCGAAAAAGCTTTCAATTAAATTAAGCCACGAACCATGTTTAGGGGTAAACACAAACTCAAAACGTCCTAGCAGTGTCGCAAGATATGACTTTGTTTCTTTGGATGTGTGTGCAGAATGGTTATCAAGTACCAACCGTATTTTGTCGCCTTTAGGGTATTTAGAATCAAGCATTTTCAAAAATTCAATAAAGTCGGAACTTTTATGCGTATCTTTCACCAAAGGAATAATTTCGCCTGTCAATAAGTCCATTCCAGCAAGGAATGATACCGTACCGAGACGTTTGTACTCACTATCCCGTCCAACAAAACCGTGACCGATGCAGGGGCGTAAGTCTTCAGTTGTATTTGCAATAGCTTGAATCCCAGGCTTTTCATCGTAAGAAATGGTGACTGTTTTGTTCCCCTCAATGGGAATTACGTTTCCCTTTTCATCAAAACATAATTCTATTTGCTTATAAACGAGAAGAACGTCATGCATTTTGCTCTCGAAATCCGGATCTCTCTTTTCAAGATAATATCTGATCCTGTGGGGCTTTAAGTCCGAAGCATCCAGGATGTTATGAACCGTAGAATTGGATAATGTACTTAAGGTTGGGAACCCTGCTTCAAGGCAGTGTTCTCTGATGTGTTGTTGCAACTTTCTATATGTCCATAATTCCTGTGCATAGCCAAAATCAACGGGGCGACTACAAGCAAGATTAATTATCCAAGCTTTCTCATCATCTGTGATGACAGATGGCTTGCCACTGCGTTCGTTATCTTTGATGGCATATTCAAAGCCTGCAGACAGGTATCTATTTATAATGGTTGATACCGTGTTTCGGTGAACCCCAATAGCTAAAGCTACTTCGGCATTGTTCATCCCATCAGCACTTAAAAGTATTATCTTCGCACGTTGAACTTTTCGAAACTCATCGGTTTGTGATTTAGATAATTTCTCAAGTCGTTTTCTATCCTCTAAGTCTAAATCTATATGGGTATATCTTTTATGAGGGGTCATGTCTATATCCTCCAATTATGTTGATATAGACATTATACCATAC
>JQID01000076.1 GCA_000770645.1 Desulfosporosinus sp. Tol-M | reverse complement strand
CACACTCATCATGGTGCCGGTGCTCATGGCAAACAGCTCCCGTTGATTGCAGCTTGCCTTGCAAGTACAGTTCTGCGGCGGTCTTAGCCTGACCTTTTGCTCCAGTTATTACTTCGATCCCTTTTTCATTGAAAATATCGATTGCGCCGCCGCCCATGCCGCCTGAAATAATGACATTCACACCCAGGTCATTCAAGAAGTTGGGCAGGAATCCGGGCCTATGCCCTGGATTTGGTATAGATACGCTTTTGACGATTTGATCGTTTTCAGCTTCAAAAATATTGAAGTTCACACAATGTCCAAAATGCTCTGTTACCATTTCATTTTCACTAGCAACTGCAATTATCATTTTCTTTCCTCCCTTGTTTCGATATTCTTTCTTGTCTAAAATGTCAGCGACTTTTTCAAACCAGATACCATCAAACTGCTCAATTATTCCTTGATCACAGGCTTCTGCAAGTTGAGGATCGATCGGCATCCTGGCTAGAATATCAAGGTTGTGCTTCCGGGCGATTTCGTCAATATGGCTGTCTCCAAATATTTGATGTTCCTTAGTGCAGTCCGGGCATTGGAAATATGCCATATTTTCAACCAAACCGATGATCGGGATGTTCATCATTTCCGCCATCTTAACCGCTTTGGAGACAATCATGGAAACCAACTCTTGCGGTGAAGTCACAATGATCAGTCCATCAACTTGGATGGACTGGAATACGGTAAGGGGAACGTCCCCGGTTCCCGGCGGCATGTCGATGAACATAAAGTCCACAGCGTCCCAGATTACATCCGTCCAAAACTGCTTGACTGCGTTGGCAATCAGCGGTCCCCTCCAAAGTACAGGATCTGTGTCATTTGCCAAGAGCAGGTTAATTGACATGATATCGATTCCCATTTTGCTTTTGATGGGATATAATCCGGACTCACTGCCCTTTGCTTTCTCTGTGATCCCAAACGCTTTGGGTATGGACGGTCCTGTCACATCCGCGTCTAAGATAGCAGCCTGATAGCCTCTTCTGCTCATTGTTACAGCAAGCATTGATGTTACCAGTGATTTACCTACGCCGCCCTTGCCGCTTACAATACCGATTACTTTGTTGATGTTGCTCAGTTCATGGGGTTTTGCCGAAAAATCGGTTTTCGGTTCTTTCCTTTCAGCACAGTCGTCATCGCAGGTGCTGCAGGTTTGATCACAATTTTCGCTCATTAGTTACTCTCCTTTATGATTTTGATATTAGTTCTTGAGTATATTAATAGTCTTCTCAAAAACATCTCCGGCTGCCCGCCCTGCTGCACAATCTATGTCCACAATACTCTGGGCATTATTGATTGCTTTCACAGCATCCGGGTCAAAAGGGATTCTTCCGGCAAAAGGCAGCTTGTGTTTTTGACAAAACGACTCAATTCTTTCTGTATTTTCCATGTTGGTATCATATTTGTTGATGCATACGGCAATTTTGGTGTGAAATCTTTCCGCAGTTCGAATAATGCGTTCCATGTCACTAATACCCGATAGCGAAGGTTCCGCAACAAGCAAAACCATATCAACCCCGCTGAGTGAGGCAATAACCGGACATCCTATCCCCGGCGAACCGTCGATGATGGCAAGTTTCACATCTTTAGCCGCTGATTTCATCTCCTTCTTCACCTCGGTTACCAACTTCCCGGAGGTGCCACTACCCATTTTCAGCTGAGCCGTGGAAAACACCGAATCATTCACGTATAACATCAATTCCCCTGCTACAGCCGGTTTGAGCAATACCGCCTGCACGGGGCAAACAGCCTCGCAAACGCCACAGCCTTCACACAAATAGTGATTCACTTTATATTCAGGATCCGCATGGATTGCCTCGAAGCGGCAATTTTGCCGGCATAGATCACATTGGATGCAGACATCCTTGTCTATCTCTGCTTTGGGCAATCCGTAATAATCTGTTCGTTTTGGTGCGTAAGACCGGCTGAGAAGCAAGTGCAGATTAGGGGCATCCACATCACAGTCTGCATAAGCTTTGGCCTTGGATAACTGAATAAAGGCACCGGCAAGCGTTGTTTTTCCCGTACCGCCCTTGCCGCTAAGGATTAATAGCTGTTTCATGCTGCACCTCCTTAGTCACAATTTGAAGCAGGGTAAAGAACATAGCCCAGTACTTTTCATTTTCTCGGACAGAGATTAAAGCATTTGAATTCAGGGTTCCAAGCTCCTTATCATAAGGTATCCGGCCTAAAATCCTGATGCCTTTTTCTATACAAAATTTTTCTGAAGGATTTTCTCCTGGCAGGCACTTATTGAGCACTACGCCATGCGGCTTATTAAATAACCTGACAAGTTCATAAACCATACTTAAGTTATGGGCGCCAAATATTGTGGGTTCTGCTACCAGGATGCAATAATCAGCATCCTTGATGCTTTCCATTACTATGCAGTCGCTCCCTGGCGGACAATCAATAAAGGTGAAGTCTTTTCCTTCATTTCTGTCGATGAGAAGCTTCTTGACAATGGGGATTCCCGAAGCTTCGCCGGTATTCATAATTCCCGTAAATACAGTCACATTTTCTGAAACACCTTTCTGAACTTCTCCAATGACTTTTTCTCTTTCAGATATGACTTTCTCCGGGCAAAGCAGTACACATCCGCCACAGGAATGGCAAACCTCATCAAAAACTCTTAATTTATTATTAATATGGGCTAAAGCATTAAATTTACAAAAATCAACACACTTGCGGCAGCCGGTACAAAGCTTTTCATCCGCCACAGGAATCTTAATCGAGATTTTTTCCGACTCAATATCCTCCGGCTTGAAAAAAAGATACCCATTCGGCTCTTCGACATCACAATCAATATAAACAGCCTCTTTTGCTGCAGCAGCCAGATTTACAGATACAAGCGTTTTACCTGTACCGCCCTTCCCGCTTAGCACAGCTATCTTCAAGCTATTTCCCTCCACGGCCGTGAAAACCGGCATGAATGTCTTCTAGCAAGGATAGTTTCCCTTCATTAAAGGCATCGATATTATCCTGTATCGAATCATTGACTGTCTTGTATATTTTAATATCCGCCGCTTTAATTACCTCCGCCGCATTTTCCCCGCATCTGGGGGTAAGCAAGGCTCTCACTTGGTTATCTACAACTGTCTGCGCCGCTTTGATCCCTGCACCACCCTGGCTGGCTGCCGCACTATTATCTAAAAAGATATTCTCCCTTGTTTCAGTATCGTAAATAAGGAAATAGGGTGTACGTCCAAAGGACATGCATACATTAGTCTCCATAGATTTATCATCTACCGGGATTGCAATTTTCATTGAATATCCTCCAAAATTCATATTTTTCTTACTCATTGTTAATCGCTGGGTAACATCCTCATCGAGCAATATTTATGGCTCCACTCCTTGAGCCTCATCCATAAAACCTCCGCCGCAGCGATGTCTGAGACAACCTCCACAGGCGCATGATTTCTCAAGGCCGTCACAAAGTGTATAATCTCCGCCCTCGATCTTGAGCACTTTTCCGTTGACTAAGGATTCTGCAAGTTTTTTGCGCGCATCATTATAGATACGCTGAACGGTTGTGCGGGCGATATGCATTTGTTCGGCGCACGCTTCCTGCGTAAATCCCTGTAAGTCAACCAGTCGGATCGTTTCATACTCATCAACAGTCATAATCACAAAGTACTCTTGCTTAATTGGAACGTTGAGCGGTCCAAATCGGTTGCTTTCCGGCAAGCAACAAACTTTTCTCCATTTTCTTGGTCTTGGCATAATTCGTTCTCCTCATTTGCCACAAAAAAAGTAACAGGAGCTTCCCCAGTAACAGGAGCATCCCCTGCTGCTTTTGTTGCCTGGTTATAGGCTCTCTAATTGCTTGCTAAGAACATTGAGCCTAGCTTTCAAGTAACTCCTTTTGCTCTTCCAGCAATTCTTTTTCTGTTTTTAATCCTTTGAGATCTGTTACCAAATTTCTTCCAAAGCCTCGTCTGCAATTAGTCCCCTGTCCTCGTCCTCGTCCCCGTCCTTGTCCTTGTCCTTGTCCTTGTCCTTGTCCTTGTCCGGCACCTCCACGAATAGCTTTTGCTCCGGCGCAAACTCCAAAACCTCTTCCATCCATTACTCCACGTCCCATCGGACCCGTTCCATCTCTTCCTGGCATGTTAACTACCTCCTTTTGTTATTGACATATGCCCTTTACAATTCTTATTATATACGGTTTTGAACATATGTCAATAAAGCATTTATTCTTTTACTACATATTTGGTGCCCCCTGGGATACACTTTTTTCCAATACCAAAAAGTCCCCGTTCGACGAAAAATGCCTAAAACTTTTGGAAGGTCTAATGAGAATGTGATTTAAGAAATTTATAAAGCCCTATCCAGCAGAGGGATAGGGCTTTATCTGGCGAAATCCTATATTTAGTTGAACATTCTAAAAATGAAAGGCACCTCCACGAAGCTTCCGCCCTACCGGTTGGAGCCCCCGGAATCCTGGTGTCTGAGCATTGTCAAATTGCGGGGGCGCTTGGGGCAGCTTAATTGGCCAGGATACCCTGCCCTCGCCTTTATCCTCCTTAAATCACTAATTCATAGATTCTATCATATTCGAGATGATGTTCGCCAAGCAGCTTTTCAAGTGCCGCTCTGCACTTTGGATTTTCTCTCCATGCCAGACCACATCCGGCTGCAATCGCTCTTGGTAACGGTATGATACGACCGCTTAGACCTGCCTCTTTGGCAGCTTCTTCAAAAACCATGGCTTCTGTGGTAGTTTGAAACGTCACCACACATTGTACTTCTTTTTGTCTCATCGGCTTTCCTCTTCCAGAATTGTCAAGGCGCGTATTGCCTCGTTTACTTCATGATTAGTATTAAAATGTGAAAAGCTAAAACGCACCATACCCTGATCCACGGTTCCAAATGTGCTGTGAACTCCTGGAGCGCAGTGGGCGCCAGATCTGGTAGCAATCCCAAAGCGCTGGAAAAGTTCGTCTGCTATTTCTCCTGAATCAATACATCTTAAGTTAAGGGCAACAACCGGTATCCTGACTGCAGCCTCCATATCACCATATAACGTCACTCCAGGCAAATCCTTGATGCCATTTGCAAACAAATTGGCGAGATGAGTGGCTTCCCGGAGGATTCTTAACTGCCCATATGTCTTCAAGTAGTCGCAAGCTGCAAGAAGTCCGGCTAAACCATGAGTATTTAGGGTGCCCGCTTCAAGGGCAGTAGGCAAAACCTGCGGCATTGTATGCGAGTAACTATCCACTCCTGTACCGCCTAGCTTAAGAGGAAACGGCTGTACACCATCAGCTAGACAGAGCACACCCGTACCCTGCGGTCCAAGTAGGCTTTTATGTCCTGAACAGCAAATTGCGGATACCCCAATCTCTTGCATATCGATAGGAAGTAAGCCGGCAGTCTGAGAAGCATCTAAGATGAATAAAAGATTGTATTGATGGCATATTTTACCGATTGTTTCAATGTCCAGAACATTCCCTGTGACGTTTGAGGCATGGGTTAAAATCACAGCCTTAGTTTCTTCACGAACTTCAGCCTCTATATCAGATGTATTAATACATCCTTTTTTATCTGCGGGAACTACCGTCAGGTGAACACCACGCTTCTCCATAAAATAAAGCGGTCGTAGGACACTATTGTGTTCAAGAGCGGTTGTAATGCAATGGTCGCCAGACTTAAAAAGGCCTTGTATCGCAATATTTAAGCTCTCCGTTGCATTGGAGGTAAACACTACGCGTGATGGATCTTCTACATTAAACAAAAGAGACAGAGCCTTTCTCGTACGATAGACCAGACGGCTGGCATCGAGGGATGCACTATGTTCTCCTCGTCCGCTGTTGCCGGTTCCCTGTAAAGCAGAATAAACGGCATCCGCCACCTCTGGCGGCTTATGAAAAGAAGTTGCCGCATGATCCAGGTAAATCATAATTAGTCCTCTTTCAGTATATTTTGATTGTTTCTCAAGGCTTGACAATCTTTGTTGCCCGTATCTGTTTCTCCACTATAACGTACATATTTGTAACGGAGCCTACCCCTAACTTCTCCGTCAAGCCATAATGATTTAAACAGGTTCCGCAAGTTAAAATTTCCACGCCTTGAGATTCCAAAAGCTTCAAATCAGCCAGAGAATCCGAGCCCTGCACAGACAACTTTGCTCCATTATTATAAAGAAGAACTGTCTCCGGCAGCCGATCCTGTTCTGTCAAAGCATAGATGAAACCCTTCATGAGTGTAAGCCCTAATTTTTCATCTCCTTCTCCCATTTTATTTGACGAAAGTACAACCACTGTTCTTTCCAAGCGGCTATCAGGGATACAAACTGTTTCTTCCGCAGCTTTTGTTGTTTCATTGCTTGAAGCAGCGGTCACTGTCAATGTTACCAGATAGTTATCCTCATCGATTTTTTCAGAAGTGACTATTAAATGCTTCTGTTCAGCCATTTTGCTTAGATTCTGTACAGCAATAAAATTATCTACGGTTACCTCAACGCTATCCCCCTCCTGGAGTGTTGCCAACACTTTATTAGTCTCGACAACAGGGATGGGACATGTTTTTCCTCTAGCGTCTAATATTTTTTTCATACGCATTCCCCTCGTCTAATAAATTAGGTTATTTTACGATGATTCTCTTATCATCTTTTCGTGTTACTGTCCCCACAATACCGCAAGGCAATCCCAAAGCCTCAATCTCGTTGATAGCAAGTTTGGCGTCTTTGGGCGGCAAACTGACCAAAAGTCCTCCTGATGTCTGTGGATCAAAGAGGATTTCTTCCATAGCGTAAGGAACATTTCTAAAATCCACCCTATTTCCTACATGATTACGATTTCTCTGAGCAGCTGCGGTCAGAAAAAACTTATTTGCATAATGAACTGCCTCTGGAATATATGGTACTTGCAAACAATCAATCTCCGCTCCAAAATCATCCCCGATCATCTCCTGAAGATGCCCCAAAAAACTAAAACCTGTCACATCAGTACAAGCATGTACACGGTAATTTCTGATAATATCCATTGCATACTTGTTAAGGGTGGTCATCGAAAGGATGGCCAAATCCATAGCTTCCTGAGAACTTTCGCCAATCCGCTGGGCAGTGCAGACAATACCCACTCCCAAAGGTTTTGTTAAAAGCAGCTGATCTCCCTCCTGACAAGCGTTGTTCTTGTAAATTTTATCCGGATGAATGATACCGGTTACAGAAAGACCATACTTCACATCACTATCCGCAATGGAATGTCCGCCTGCCAGGATTCCTCCTGCTTCTCGGACTTTTTCACTTCCTCCCAGCATGATCGCCCCTAAAATATTCAGATCCATCTTCTCCGGAAAACACACAATATTCAGTGCCGTTTTGACCTCTCCTCCCATTGCATAGATATCGGAAAGGGCATTGGCCGCTGCAATCTGTCCAAAAGTGTAAGGATCATCTACCATAGGTGGGAAAAAATCCAAGGTCTGTACAACCGCTAAATCATCTGTTAATTTGTATACTGCTGCATCATCAGAACTATCAAAACCTACAAGCAAATGTGGATCTGCTGCCTTAGGCAACTTCTCAAGGACAGAAGCCAATATTCCAGGTCCTAGTTTAGCGGTGCAACCTCCGCCTTTACAAAAAACAATCTCCTCATGCATATTTCACTCCCCCTTTACTATTATTTTTAACTTTTTTCACATATTTCACTCTTGCTTTGATCCCCTCATGACAACATCAATTTTTCAATCCGCAATATAAAAAGCAAGGTGGGAGCAGTTTGAATTTTAAGAGGTTTACCCCTGTCATTTGATCTGTGTTCTTAAGTATCTCAAAGTCCAAGCTATTCCCCCCTATTCTCTAACGCCAAATTAAAATATTGAGGGTATATAATATATTCATTATATTATATATCGACAATTAATTATACACCAGAAAAAACAGATACCACAGTACCATCATCCAACAATAATAGGGGGGAACGTGTATGTTTATGCGTTCCTGCCTATCGCTTTCAGTGTACTAATGCCTCTTCGTTCACAGTCCTGCGATACATATTGAGTTGTTTATTAGAATAACGCATAACAACGGAAACAAATTATCCCTGCCGCTCTAGTCATTGCAGTACGTAAATATTTATGATATCTTTAATCAAATCAATATCTGTTAACGGTCAAAGCTTTGCTGGTGAAAACTAGAAAAGTGGGGGAAATAATACTTAAGTTCTCAGTGCAGAATAAGGTGTTATTTCCATGAGAAATTGGCTTACTGGGGTGGGTAGTCTATTATTGGACTTCCCGTTTTTTATTGGCTATTAGTATTTATTTGTATTGTGAATAAAAGCGGGTTTGCGTCGTTGATAAAATGATATGGGAGGAACATTCATTGATTAGCTTTTGGCTCTCCATTATTATTTTCGTAATTACCTATATATTTATCATTACTGATAAAATCCATCGTACCATTGTCGTCTGGATGGGTGCGGTCTTGGTTATTGTGCTGGGGGTTATTAACCAGGAAAAAGCTATAGAACATATTGACTTTAATACCCTGTTGTTACTAATCGGGATGATGGTGATTGTTGGTATTACCCGAAAAAGCGGTGTGTTTGAATATCTGGCCATAAAGTCCGCCAAAATGGTTAAGGGCGAACCGGTTGCCATCCTGGTCGCGCTGGGTTTTATTACGGCAGTGGCTTCAGCCCTGTTAGATAATGTTACCGCCGTGCTTTTAGTTGTACCGATAACTTACGCCCTTACCGATCTTCTCGAAATAGCACCTATACCCTTTCTTTTTACCGAAATTATTACTTCTAATATCGGTGGAACAGCAACACTGATTGGTGATCCTCCCAACATTATGATTGGCAGTGCAACAGGTCTGGGTTTTATGGATTTTATTATGAATCTGGCTCTGCCAGTCGGTATAATCTTGGTGACAACCATTGTTTGCCTGGTATTCATTTATAAAAAGGATCTAACCGCCGACAAAGATAAGATTGAGCGTCTTATGGCACTCAATGAAATTGACTGTATCCGCGAATGGTTAATTCTTAAAAAGTCTCTAGTGGTTCTGGGACTCACAATTTTGGGTTTTTTACTCCACCAGAGCCTACACTTGGAGTCGGCGACAATTGCCCTTTTTGGTGCGGGACTACTCATGCTAATCACCCGGGAAGAGCCGGAAGAAGCACTGCTTTCTATAGAATGGCCTACCATATTCTTTTTTGCAGGTCTTTTTATACTGGTGGGAGGTCTGCAGGTAAATGGGGTTATCAGCCTAATTGCTAATATATCGCTGCAAATTACGGGAGACAGCGTTGCTTTAACCGGCATCCTGGTTTTGTGGTTATCCGCGCTGGCTTCTGCTTTTGTGGACAACATTCCCTTTGTGGCCACCATGATTCCATTGTTACAAGAAGTAGGCCAGCTTTCCCAAATGCCCATGGAGTCAATTTGGTGGTCGCTGGCTTTAGGGGCCTGTCTGGGTGGCAATGGTTCTCTTATCGGAGCCTCCGCCAATGTAATCGTTGCCGGCATTGCTGAAAGAAATGGTACGCCGATAAAATTTAAAGAATTTCTAATAGTCGGCTTCCCTTTAATGCTGTTATCCATAATCATATCCACAGGCTACCTCTACTTGGTTTTCTGGAGATGATGAAAATTAATGACGTAGTGTTATGGACTGACAGGCCCATTATCAGTATTATTTCCCCCTGATGGTTCTGATGCCGGTTTTACCGATTAATACTTGGCGTAATTAAGTTTAAGCGAATGGACAGGAAAAGAGCGAGTAACAAGAAACCTAAGATCATGCTAATTACGCCAACCCAGCCAAACGACAACCAAAGGGTACCGCCACTTGTTCCGCCAAAGCTCGCACCTGCATAGAAGAAGAGAAGATAGAGAGACGAAGCTTGTGCTTTGTCATGCGTGGCCCGGTGTCCAACCCAACTGCTGGCAAGCGAATGACTGCCAAAAGAGCCAAAGGTAAAAATTGCTATGCCCAAGATTTTGAGCACTAATATAGTGCTTAAGGTAATGCCTGCGCCGGAGGCCATGATGAGCAGAGCGACCCATAGCATTTGGCGACGACCATAAATGTCTGCCAAGCGGCCCATCCAAGTCGAGCTAAACGTCCCTACGGAATAGATCACGAAAATCCAGCCAACGATCGTTTGACTGAGCAAATAAGGCGGAGCAAGCAATTGATAGCCGATATAGTTAAAGAGGGTGACAAAACTCCCCATGAGAAAGAAGCCAATCCCATATAAACAAAGCAACCCAGGATCCCTAAGATGGTTAGCCATCGATCTCAGTAATTTTCCAATCTCCAACGGGCGCGGTTGAAAGTGTTTCGACTCCGGGAGTAAGTACCAAAATAGCAAGCTCGCCAAGAAACTTAAAATTCCAATACTGCCTAGTGCCACCCGCCAATTGAAATAATCAGTGAGCATCCCGATAATAATCCGCCCGCTCATCCCACCGACCGAGTTCCCGCTGATATAGATTCCCATCGCAATTCCCAAGCTGGCGGGTTCAATTTCTTCAGAGAGGTAAGCCATCGCCACAGCGGGTAAACCTGCCAGAACAACCCCCTGAAGGATACGAAAGAATAGGAGAAAATGATAGTTAGGGACAAAAGCAATTAGAACTGCCAAGAGGGATGAAGCTATTAGAGAAAATATCATGAGAGGTTTACGCCCTTCGACTTCAGATAGGGAACCGAAAAATAAGAGGCTGACCGCCACGGCAATCGTCGTCATCGAAAGGGACAGGCTTGCTACAGCAGGAGAGATGTGAAACTCCCGGGAGAACGCCGGTAACAAGGGTTGTGTACTGTACATGATCGCAAACGTGCTGAAACCGGCAAAAAATAATGCGACATTTGTTTTACGAAAGGATAGGGTTCCCTTTTGAATATAGCCCATAGAATAATCACCCCAATCCATGCAGATATGGTCACAAGCACCAAATAATCAAAGCACAAACCTTCCTGCCCCCTTCCAAAGAGGGGTTTTGGTTACCCAGCCAGCGTTCGCAGGGCCTTTTTGACCTGCTCTTCTGTCGTTAAATCCCCACTATCTTTCAGGACCTGACCAAGAGCCTGCCTTGCTTCGTCCAAACCAAAGCCAAGCGCCAGTAATGTTTGTAATGCTTCTGAGTGCATAAGGGGAGATGGGACCGGGAACGATTCCCCACCAGTTGGAAGAGAAACGTGTCCTTTGAATTTTTCTTTTAGTTCCAGAATTAGGCGTTGGGCTGTTTTCTTACCAATGCCTGGCACTTTGGTTAATAAATTAATATTTTCACTTAAAATTGCACTTTCAATCTGAATTGCACCAAAGTTTGAAAGTAGGGCTATAGCTGCTTTAGGGCCAATGCCTGATACACTCAACATTTCCAGAAAGAGTTGTTTTTCTTCTAAGGAGGAAAATCCATAAAGAGATATATCATCTTCGCGTATAATCACATGGGTGTACACGATAAGTTCTTGCCCAGGACAAGACTGAGCCAAGAGTCCATAAGGCACTGTAAGTAAGTATCCAGTCCCGTTTACATCAATCACCAAACGCTCTGCTTGGATTTCCCACACCTTACCTCGCAACATTCCGATCATCGGAATTCCTCCATTCTCCGGTCTAAAGCATAGCTATGAGCATGACAGATCGCAACGGCTAAAGCGTCCGCCGTATCATCCGGTTTGGGAATCTCATCCAGCCTTAATAACCCTTTAACCATTTGCTGAACTTGTTGTTTCTCTGCCTTTCCATATCCCACAACCGCTTGTTTAACCTGCAACGGTGTATATTCATAAACAGGAATGCCATGTTGGGCGCCAGCCAGCAAGACTACACCCCGAGCTTGCCCGACAGCCAGAGCAGTCGTGGTATTGCGGTTAAAGAAAAGCTCTTCTACAGCCATGTGATCCGGAGGGTGTTCCTGAAGAAACGGTACAATTTGTTCATATAATATCAACAAACGCTCCGCTATTGGCGTGTGAGCCGGTGTACGCCAGCATGAATAAGCGAGCGCACGTAAGTGATTCCCTTTTTTTTCAATTAAACCATACCCCATAATCGCCGTTCCAGGGTCAATCCCCAAAATAATCATCACTCGTCTTCCTTTCAACACGATAGATTTCGACAGAAGACGGGCGATTCCCTTTCTTCTAAATACCTTTCTACTCCTGCCACAGAGGTTCGTTTACAGTATCAATAAATGACTGAACTTCATCCAGGGAATAAAACTCGACCTTGGGAACGATATCCAACATCTCCTTTGGCCAAGCCTGAACATTTAATCCTGTGACAACGACTCTGCCGCCAGCTCCCGGGGTTCCTTCGATTACAGATAGAATCCCTTGCTCAAGCCCAAAATGATAGGTAACAATAGCCGAGTCATCATTCGTTGACGCTGTTTCTGCATTGATAGAACTCAAAGCACTACCGGCATGATGTATATCGTACCACCAAGACGTTGCTGCTGGGACAATGCTGCCAATTCCCAATCCGATTATTAGAACCAGACTAATTACCATATACCTGTGCATAATTAAAACCCTCCTGACCTTTTCTTTAGATCTAGTCTTGCCAGGAGGGTATAAATTAATCGTTATGCTGTTTGGAATTTAGTTTTCTTAAAAATCTTCGTTTGCCAAAGCGTCTGTCAATTCAAAATTAGAATACACCCCTTGGGAATCATCATGGTCTTCTAAAGTATCCATCAAACGGACAAGCTTCCGCGCCAGCTCTGCGTCAGTTATCTCGATGGTATTTTGCGGAATCGGGCTGAGCACAGCTTCTACAACCGAGATCTTTTGATCCAGCAGAGCCTGACGTACACCCTCCAAAGCTTCAGGAGCAGTAAATACAACATACCCTCTCTCATCTATTTCAAAGTCATCAGCCCCCGCGTCTAAGGCCAGCATCATTAAATCATCCTCGGATAACTTAAGCCCCTCGCGCATAATCCTCAATTGCCCTTTTTCTTCAAACATCCACCCTACACTACCCGTCTCCCCCATATTGCCACCATTTTTAGCAAAGATATGGCGAATTTCACCAGCAGTACGGTTGCGGTTATCCGTTAAAATATCAATCATGATGGCAACCCCTCCGGGGCCATACCCTTCATAGCGAAGCTCATCATAAACTGCTCCTTCCGCTCCGCCGATCCCTTTTTGAATAGCACGTTGGATGTTCTCATTGGGTACATTTTCAGCTTTGGCGTTTTCAATGGCGATCTTTAAGCGGAAGTCGTTAATGTCTCCCCCACTGGCACGGGAGGCAACCACCAGTTCACGACCCAGTTTGGTAAACATTTTCCCTTTATAGGCATCTGCCTTGCCTTTTTTATGTTTAATGTTTGCCCACTTGGAATGTCCTGACATGACACAGTCCTCCTTATGCTAATCCACTTTAAATTAGTTTAGCATAGGGCAAATTCCCTTGTAAAGCAATATATTAGGAAACATTCGATATTCGAACCTCGAACCACGAACATGGAATATGATATTTCCTCAGCAGATTTTTCTTGCCTAAAAGAAAACGATAAAGCAATCCCCGGCATTGCTTTATCGTTATTATGTTTTTATGTTTTTTATGTTTTTTATGTTTTCCCATATTGTGCTGAAAAGAGCTGCATAGGCATAGGTATGTCGTCTTACAGTATGAACATAAGCTAATAAGCCCAACATAAACTAACTTGGAGATGTAATGTGCCTCAATGTATAATAAATATGAATTTTGAGTGAAATTCGATGTTTACAAATATGTTAATATATATTTAAGAAAATATGTGATTTTAAAATGGAGGTTTAAAATGCGTTTTGTTACATTCAACTCTAAAGGAATTGAAAAAATAGGAGTAATTTTTAAAGATGAAAAATCATTGACTTCTTTGGATGAACTGTTTCCTGATTTCATAATGATAGATCTTATTAAGAACTTTAGCAAAGAACTGGCAGATAAAATAAACAGGATACAGAATAAAAAAATTAAGATACCATTAAGTAAAGTAGTTTTAGAATCGCCTATCCCAAACCCTCCAAGAGGAATTATATGCCTGGGGAAAAACTACAGAGATCACATCAAAGAAGTAGCAAAAGCAATTGACGGTAAAGACGGTGAACCTGATATTCCTAAATTCCCCATATACTTTTCAAAGCTTGTTGACAAGTGTATAGGCCCTGACGGCGTTATCCCAGCTCATAACAATTTTACTGACAGCCTTGACTATGAAGTAGAGCTTGCCATAATTATCGGCAAAGAAGGTACAAACATTCCTGAAAATAAGGTTGACGAGCACATATTTGGCTACACTATTTTAAATGATGTATCGGTTAGAAATGCTCAAAAAAAGCACTCTCAATGGTTCAGAGGAAAAAGTTTTGATGGTTCATGTCCTATGGGGCCTTGGATAGTTACCAAGGAGGAATTTAAATATCCAGTTCAATTAGCTATCAGGTCCTATGTCAATGGTGAACTGCGACAGGATTCCAACACAAAAGAATTCATATTTGATATACCTTACATAATAAGTGATTTTTCGAAGGGTATCACTTTAAAACCCGGCGATGTGATTGCTACCGGAACTCCTGCCGGTGTAGGTATGGGATTTACCCCGCCAAAATTTTTGAAGGTCGGCGACGAAGTTAAATGCTACATTGAAAACATTGGCTTCCTGAAAAACAAAGTTTTGTAGCTTTATTATCTATGGAAAGAACTTTATTCAAATATTTGGTATAATATAGTGGCGAGGAGGGATACCCCATGCCATTAACAAAAGAAGAAAGAAAATATAATCTGATAGGCCAAAGGAGTCCGACGGCTTCAGCTATACTTTTAGATACGTTAAAAAACGTTCCAATAAATCGGAACGTTTTTTAAGTATACTTTTGAGCTACACTATTCTACTTCTTGGATAATTGGTAAAATCATAGGACGGCGACGAGTCTTTTCGTAAAATTGTTTACTCAAGGCATCTCGAATTTGGTTTTTTAACATAGCCCATTCCGTAACCCTATTCTCTCGACAACGTGCCATCGTCTGCCTAGCTTTTTGTTTAGCCTCGTCTAACATAGCCTCTGACTCACGGACATAAACAAACCCACGCGTTACTACATCAGGTCCCGAAACAATCGCCCCGCTTGAACGGCTTATAGTCATAACTACGATCAGAATACCGTCTTGAGAAAGCTGTTTTCGATCCCGTAATACAATGTTCCCGACATCTCCAACACCTAAACCGTCAATTAAAACTTTTCCAGCCGTAACCTTGCCACCCATAAATGCACCGTGGCGAGTGAACTCAACGACCCCCCCATTTTCCGTAATAAAAATATTCTCCCGGGGAATCCCGAGTTCTTCAGCTAATTGAGCATGTTTGATCAACATGCGATACTCTCCGTGAACCGGCATAAAATATTGTGGTCGGATCATGCTTAGCATTAATTTTTGTTCTTCCTGGCTGGCATGACCTGATACGTGCATGCCATCCGATGATTCATAGATAACATTGGCACCCAGCTTAAATAATTGGTCCACTGTTTTAGCCACCGACTTTTCATTACCTGAAATTGGACTTGCTGAAATGATCACAGTGTCACCAGGTTTAATCGCAACATGACGGTGGTCATTGCTTGCCATGCGGGTTAGTGCAGACATTGGCTCACCCTGACTCCCCGTAGTTAAAATACAAACTTGATTTCCAGGTAAGCTGACGATCTCATCGATATCAATAAGGGTTCCCTCCGGAATATCCAAATACCCCAGCTCTTCGGCAATTCCAACAATATTGACCATGCTTCGTCCCACAACCGCCACCTTGCGGTTTGTCTTAACCGCAGAGGTTATAGCCTGTTGGAGTCGATAAACATTTGAAGCAAAACTAGCAAGAATTATACGATCCTTTGCCTCACAAAAAGCTTCATCAATCATTTGTCCGACTAGCCTCTCAGACGGAGTAAACCCGGTTCTTTCCACATTTGTACTGTCGGATAATAAGCATAAAACCCCTTTGTCACCCAGTTCGGAAAATCTTTGTATGTCAAGTATCTCCCCAGATACTGGTGTATGATCTAGTTTAAAATCCCCTGTAATGACAATAGTCCCTAAAGGCGAATGAATGGCAATTGATACTGTATCCGGAATACTGTGGTTAACCCGAATAAATTCAATTCGGAAAACCCCAAGCTTAATAACATCACGCGGTTGAACAACCGTAGCCTTAATACTATTTAAGTTGTTTTCTTTCATCTTGGACTGAATAATACCCAAGGTCAATCGCGTACTAAAAATGGGTACATCTAAATCTCTCAACAAGTAAGGCAATGCGCCGATATGATCTTCATGTCCGTGCGTTAGCAATATGCCAAGGAGCATTTCTTTGTTTTCAATTAAATAAGAGTAGTCCGGTATTACAATATCGATCCCGGGCATATCTTCGTCCGGAAACGCTAACCCTGCATCAACAAGCACCATCTGATTATCATAGCGGATCACTGTCATATTCTTTCCGATTTCTCCAAGTCCGCCCAAGGGAATAATTTGTAGTTTATGCTCTTTCGGCAAACAAATCTACCTCCTGTATTTATTTTAACTCTTGCATGCATTATGTTTAAAAAGCCAGGGGGGACCACCGTGAGTTTCTTTCGAAGCCGAAGTGAACTCGCTTACGCTAAAGCTGAACAGCGAGGCTTCAGATAGGGACTCTACCCCACCTGAAGTTACGAAGAACCCACCCCCACTTATAGAAGTGGGGGTCTTGAAAACTTGATAAAGGCGACAAAAAGACGCGAAATTCCAATAACGAACACAAAGATGCCACGTATTCGTCAGTATTTCGAAAAGTATCCTATTATGAAACTAGCCGCACAATTATAGATACTCTATTATAGCGTGCAAACCGCTGACTGGCAAGTTCCATCGATTATTTACTAAACTAACCCAAATTGATAAAGTATATAATTTAGGGTAACGGACACTATAATATTAATATTTTCAAGAAAGGTGGTTAAAATTATGACCAATGTTGTTTGTTCCGCAAACCAATGTACTCATAATGAGGATGGTCACTGTCAGCTTAAGACACTAAGTGTTACTTCCAGCTTAATGAACCGGGAGGCAGAGTGTGCTTTTTACGAACCCCGGAAATAAATAATTCTGGATTATTAATCATTGATTTAGTATAAGGTCATCGATAAAGTCATCACCCATCGAGTGATGACTTTAATTTATATAGAGGCATAGATCCATAGCGATAATGAACCTCTGCAT
>JQID01000166.1 GCA_000770645.1 Desulfosporosinus sp. Tol-M | reverse complement strand
ATAAGCATTGATAATCCTTCAAATCTCCCCCCTATCGAGTCAATAATTAGTATTGAAGAACCAATTGTGAAGGCGACAATTCTGGTTCCGGCGGAGTATGTTGGAACGATCATGGAACTCAATCAAGAAAAGCGGGGAACGTATTTGACCATGGACTATGTTTCCAAGAGTAGGGTGCAACTGATCTATGAACTCCCGCTCAGTGAAATCGTTTTCGATTACTTCGATCAGTTGAAATCACGGACTAAAGGGTATGCGTCTCTGGACTATGAACTGTGTGGCTATAAAGAGACGGATTTAGTCAAAATTGATATCCTGTTAAACGGGGAAATGGTGGATGCGCTGTCGTTTATCATTCATCGAGCAAAGTCTTATAATCGGGGAAGGAAACTTGTTGAGAAACTTCGAAGAATTATTCCGAGGCAAATGTTCGAAATTCCTATCCAGTCTGTGATCGGAAACAGGATCATTGCCCGTGAGACCGTAAGTGCTATGCGGAAAGATGTTTTGTCCAAATGCTATGGCGGGGATATTTCCCGGAAACGCAAACTGCTCGAGAAGCAAAAAGCGGGAAAAAAACGTATGAAGCAAGTGGGCAACGTGGCAATACCTCAGGACGCCTTTATGGCTGTATTGCAGATCGAAGATTAGGGTATCGGTGATTAGATATTATAGATACGGGCACGATTCATCGTGCCCGTACCAGATAATTGATAAGTGTAAATCGAGCCCATACAGAGAGAGGATGCATACCTATGCCTTCCTTATATATACATGTTCCGTTTTGTGTTCAAAAATGTGATTACTGTGCGTTTTATTCTCATTCATTGGTAAATTCCCCCAAGGATCTTATATCCGTGTATTTAGAGGGTCTGGAAGTCGAAATGGCGAAGCGACGAGAAGATGCCCCTCAAGGGGTATCTTCTCTTTTTATCGGGGGTGGCACACCAACGTTATTAAAGGATAGGGACTTAGAATGTTTAATGAAAATGATTCATCAGCATTTTGATTTTAACCCAGGGGCTGAGCGTACCATTGAAGGGAATCCAGGGACCCTGACCTCATCTAAGTTAAATATCTTACGACATTACGGGATTAATCGTTTTTCTCTCGGGGTTCAGGCTTTCAATGACAAATTGTTGAAGGCAGTGGGACGTATGCATACTGCCCAGGAAGCTCGCGAAGCGATCGAGGGGTTGAGAAGGGCGGGATTTGATAATATTAACATGGATTTGATGTTTGGACTTCCTGCACAGGATATGGCGACTTGGCAAGCGATCATAGAGGAAGCCCTGTCTTACTCACCGGAACATCTATCCCTCTATGGATTAATGTTAGAAAAAAGCACCCCCCTCTATGAGCGGTATAGGGAAGATAATGCGTTACCCGACTGGCTTCCGGATGATGACTTGCAAGCAAAGATGCATGGCTGGGCAGTTAAACGGTTAAAACAGGCGGGGTATATGCACTATGAAACGTCTAATTTTGCGCGCCCAGGCTATGAATGCCGGCATAATTTAGGCTATTGGCGGGGAGAGGATTATTTAGGTTTAGGCCCGGGTGGGGTGTCTTGTTTAAACGGGGCGCGTTGGAAAAATATCGAAGAAGTACGCACTTATCTGATTCGCCTTTACAATGGGCAAGACCTCGTCGATGAAACGGGTTATGAAATATTATCGTTGCACGAGCGCATGGCGGAACGCATGATTTTGGGGTTGCGCCTTGAGGAAGGTGTTAATTTAACATTGTTTAGAAATGATTTTGGAGTCGATCTTAGGGATATTTATAGGGACGTGTTGGAACGCTATAAAGATAAAGATGTTCTTATATTTTGGGGTGACTATTTACGCTTGAATTCTAAATATTCTTTTGTAGCGAATTCGATTTTACAAGAATTCGTATAATAATAATAGAGTGTGACACGAGCTCCGTCTCACAAAAGACCCTCTTGACAAAGCCAAATTTGAGTGGTAATCTGATGGTATCAACTGTTAGCACTCATTAAGGGAGAGTGCTAACAAGAATATAGGCAAGCGGCGTTTAACGTTAGATAGCCAAGCGGGCAGTCTTCGGAAAGGCGGAGAGGCATGGATGCAAATGGATGAACGCAAACGCAAGATACTAAGGGCGATTGTACTGGACTATATTGCTACTGCTGAACCGATTGGTTCACGAACGATTGCACGTAAGTTTGATCTCGGTGTATCCCCTGCGACGATTCGTAATGAGATGGCTGATCTAGAAGATTTAGGGTTCATTGGACAACCGTATACTTCCGCGGGGCGAATTCCTTCGGATGCGGGGTATCGGTATTTTGTGGATTGCCTAATGGATCCTCAAGCGCTCAGTGAAGAGCATAGGGAAACAATTGAACGGGAAAGCACTAGACAAATCCATGAGATGCAAGAAGTTATTTCCTTAACGAGTAAGTTGTTGTCTGAACTTACAAACTTAACAAGTATTGTACTCGGACCACATAAAGCGAGAAGCACGTTTGGGAAAATGCATTTTCTACCGTATCAACCAGGCCAGGTTATTATGGTGATTGTGAAAGAAAACGGTGTGGTGGAAAACCATATTATTGATGTTGGAGAGAATGTCACAGCTGAAGAGCTTCAACATGTGGCCGGGGTTTTTAATCAAAAAATGCGAGGGTATTCCCTGGACCAGGTTAAACGCAGCATGTTGCACGAAATCTATAGTGAATTGTCTCGACAGAGGCTTCTGATTGATAATGCCTTGGATATGCTAAGGGCTATTTTGGACGATCAGAATGAAGAGGAACGCATATATCTTGGCGGAACTCTCAATATGCTGGATCAGCCTGAATTTAGGGACTTAGATAAAGTTAAAACCTTATTCAAAGTGTTCGAGGAAAATGAATCTCTGAGAAAACTACTACATCCTTACCAGGAAGGGTTAAACATCACCATTGGTGGAGAAAATACATTAAAGGAATTTCAAGATTGCAGCTTGATTTCTGCGAGCTATAAAGTCAATGGGCTTACCATCGGGGCGGTGGGAGTCCTTGGACCGACACGAATGGATTACGCTAAAGTGATTGCTATTGTTGACTTTATGACGCGCAGTTTGACGGAAATTTTGACGGGCAGAAAGAAATAGCGAAAGTGTTAAGTTGCACGCATAGCGCCGTTGCTATCACGCCCAAAAAAGTGAAAGGTCCTTAATTTAAAATATATAAATATATTTAAGCACGAGAGGTGATTACGGATGGAGCGAAAGAGAGATGAAGCTCTCAAAGATCACAAGTTGAGTAAGGACAAGGATAGTATGGAGGGCAAAGTACTTGAATCTGAAGAGGCTATCCTGGATGAAGGAAGCCTGGATAACAAGGAGAGGACTTCTCTTGAAAACAATCTGACGCTTGAAGAGGAGCTTGTTAGGACCAGAGCTAAAGCTGAAGATCATTATGGTCAGTTGCAACGTTTGCAGGCGGAATTTGATAACTATCGAAAACGGACTCAAAAGGAAAAAACTGAAATCATTAAATATGCGTCTGAACGCCTTGTGGGAGAGTTGCTTCCCGTACTGGACAATTTTGATCGCGCGATAAGTGCGGCCAAAGTCAATCCGGATTTTACATCCTTTTCGCAAGGGGTGGAGATGATTCTTCGTCAATTACAAACTGTGCTTGATAAGGAAGGTTTAAAGGTAATCGATGCTGTTGGTCAACCTTTTGACCCGAATATTCATGAGGCAGTGCTCCGAGTGGCTTCAGAAGATGAGCATCCCGAAAATACTGTCGTCGAAGAACTACAAAAAGGGTATTACCTTAAAGAAAAAGTTATACGTCCAAGTATGGTTAAAGTATCAAATTAGAAATTAAAGGGGGAAGAAACTAATGGGAAAAATTATTGGTATTGACTTAGGTACAACAAACTCCTGCGTAGCAGTTATGGAAGGCGGGGAAGCGGTAGTTATCCCTAATGCGGAGGGAAACCGGACAACTCCTTCTGCGGTAGGTTTTTCAAAAACCGGCGAGCGATTAGTTGGACAGGTAGCTAAGCGCCAGGCTGTTTCCAATCCTGAAAAAACTGTCACTTCTATTAAACTGAAGATGGGTTCTGATTATAAAGTAAAAATTGATGACAAGACTTACAGCCCACAAGAAATTTCTGCGATGGTTATCCAGAAACTTAAAATGGATGCGGAAGCTTATCTTGGGCAAACGGTCACCCAAGCGGTTATCACTGTACCGGCTTATTTCACAGACGCTCAACGCCAAGCGACTAAAGATGCCGGAGCAATTTCCGGACTTGAAGTGCTGCGCATTATTAACGAGCCTACAGCTGCAGCGCTTGCCTACGGTCTCGACAAAAAAGAAGACTCCACTGTTTTGGTATATGACTTAGGGGGCGGAACCTTTGATGTTTCAATCCTCGAATTAAGCCAGGGCATGGTTGAAGTGAAAGCTACGAGTGGTAACAACCATTTGGGCGGCGACGATTTTGACCAACGTTTAATTGACTATATGGTGGCTGAATACAAGAAAAGTAATGGCGCGGATCTCTCCAAAGACCGTGTGGCCCTGCAACGTTTAAAAGAAGCGGCGGAAAAAGCCAAAATTGAACTTTCCGGTGTTACGAACTCCAATGTTAATTTGCCGTTTATCACTATGACGGAACAAGGACCGCAGCATTTGGATATGAATATTTCCCGTGCCAAATTTGAAGACCTTATCTCAGATCTAGTGGAATCGACCATTGGCCCCACGCGTCAAGCATTGGAGGATGCCAAACTTTCCTGGAGCAAAATTGATCAGATTATATTAGTAGGTGGATCTACCCGTATCCCATCCGTCGTAGAAGCGATTAAGAAATTAAGCGGCAAAGAACCGCACAAAGGGGTTAATCCGGATGAAGTAGTCGCCATGGGCGCCGCGATTCAAGGCGGTGTTCTCAGTGGAGAAGTGAAAGATATGATCCTGCTGGATGTTACCCCGCTTTCCCTGGGGATTGAAACCCTTGGCGGAGTATTTACCCGGATCATAGATCGAAATACGACTATTCCTACTACCAAATCACAGATCTTCTCAACGGCTGCAGATAATCAAACCTCAACCGATATTCATGTTCTTCAAGGGGAACGCGAAATGGCGAGTTATAATAAGACGCTTGGGCGTTTCCAACTCACGGGAATACCTCCTGCGCCACGCGGTATTCCGCAAATCGAAGTTAAATTCGATATTGATGCCAATGGGATTGTCCACGTTTCAGCAAAAGATATGGCTACAGGGAATGAACAGAAAGTGACCATTACTTCCTCTACGGGTCTCTCAAAAGATGAGATCGAAAAAATGAAGCAAGACGCTGAAGCCCATGCTGAGGAAGATAAGAGAAACAGAGAGCTGATCGATGCCAGGAACCAAGCTGATTCTCTGGCTTATCAAACAGAGAAAACCTTGAAAGAATTCGAGGGTAAGGGGGATGCCGCTGAAGTTGAAAGCATTAAGAAAGCGATGGAAGATTTGAGAAAAGCGGCGTCCGCTGATAACGTTGGAGAGATTAACGCCAAAACAGAGGCGTTGAACAAAGTGCTTCATCCTTATATCGAAAAGATGTATCAACAAAAAGCGGCTCAAGAGCAGAATGCAGGAGCACAACCTGGAGCCGAAGGGCCTAAAAAAGAAGACGACGTTATAGATGCGGAGTTTACTGAGGTTAAGAAAGAATAGGGGAACCAACGCATTAGTGCAACTAAGGCTAGCGCCGGCGCCTGAAGGCTTGGAGCTAGCCAAGTTTTCTTTTATGGATTACTAAAAATATTACCATCAAAATGGATATTTCCTTGTGCATAAAGTCTTAGGGTCATATAATACTATAGGACTTATAACAATAGAACTGTAGACAAGCAGGAGTGTGGAGGGAAAACATGAAACGCGATCACTATGAAGTGCTTGGTGTCGATAGATCGGCCGGGGAACAGGAGATTAAAAAAGCGTATCGAAAGTTGGCCCGCCAATATCACCCGGATGTTAACCAGGGCGATAAGGGAGCAGAAGAAAAGTTTAAAGAAGTTACGGATGCCTATGATGTTTTGAATGATCCTGAGAAAAGAGCGAGGTATGACCAGTTTGGTCATGCCGGCGTAGATCCCGGCCAAGGTGGTGGATTTGGAGACGTTGGGGGCTTCGGGGACATTTTCGATATGTTTTTTGGCGGCGGTGGCGGCGGGCGGCGCGGTGGTCCTCAACGGGGTGCGGATTTACGCTATGCGATGTCCTTGACTTTTGAAGAAGCGGTGTTTGGCGTTGAAAAGGAAATTCAGATTCCGCGGGATGAAACCTGCTTGGATTGTCAGGGTTCTGGGGCAGCCCCGGGAACACATCCGACAACATGTTCTCAGTGTCACGGCAGCGGACAAGTGAAAGTGCTTCAACGCACGCCTTTTGGTCAAATCCAGACATCCCGAACGTGTCCAACGTGTCAAGGAGAAGGGCGCACTATTAGTAGTCCTTGCTCAACATGTCATGGACAAGGGAAAGTCCGAAAAGTTAAAACGATTAAGGTTAGCATTCCAAGAGGATCCGACGACGGCTTAAACTTAAGGCTCAGTGGAGATGGTGAGGCTGGAGCTAAAGGGGGTCCCTCGGGAGATCTTTATATTGTTTTACAGGTTAAACGGCACAAGTTCTTTGAACGGGAAGGGAATGACATTTATTGCGAGATTCCAGTTACCTTTGTTCAGGCGGCTCTCGGCGCAGAAATTGATGTTCCGACCCTGGATGGGGTGGTTAAAATGAAAATCCCCGAAGGGACACAAACGGCTACGGTTTTTCGGCTTAAAGGGCATGGCGTACCTCACCGCCGAGGGAACGGTCGTGGAGACCAGCATGTTCGGACTGTTTTGACAACGCCGACTAAGCTAAACGAAAAACAAAAGAAACTTTTACGTGAATTTGGTGAAGTGACGCCTGAACATCAACAAATGGGTAAAAAATCGTTGTTTGAAAAGTTTAGGGAAAACCTCCGCGATGCGATGGGGTAAAAAGGAGTATGACTAATGAATTGGCGTGAATTGGCGGTGGCAGTTTTATCTGAAGGAGAAGAAACTGTTGCCGATCTTTTTTATCAGTTCGGGTGTACGGGTGTTATTTTGAGCGAGGTTACCGGCTGTGAATCGGTTTAAGATTACGGAGCTTGGAAACGATGTCTTTTGGTTGCGTGATTCTGAACGAGATCACCTCGTCCGGGTGCTAAGGCTAAAACCCGGAGCTTTAGTGGTTGGTTTTGATAATACCGGGATGGAGTTTACCGGTGTCGTCCTAAAGATCGAGGACAATAGCGTAACCTGTCGGATTCTCAGTACGGATCATCCCGATGTGGAAGCCCATACTTCTATTTACCTTGTAGCAGGACTCTCTAAAGGAGAAAAAATGGAATGGGTAATTCAGAAGGGGACTGAACTGGGTATGGAGGGGCTCATTCCCTTGCGAACTAAACGATCTGTTATGCAACTTGAGGGAAGTAAAGCGCAAGACAGGGTTGTTCGATGGCAAAAAATTGCCTCACAAGCAGCGAAACAGTCTCATAGAGTTCAGGAACCCAAAATATCGGAGGTTTGCGATTGGAGGGACTTGGCGGAGCAGTTGCCCCCTGACACCCAGTGGCTTATTCCTTATGAAGAAGAATTAACTCAGCGGTTAGCCCTCGTGCTTGAAGGAATGGACCCAAAACGCCCTATTGCCATCCTGATTGGTCCTGAGGGAGGCTTTGATCAGACCGAGGTTGCTTTTGCCCAAGAAAAACTCGGGGCAAAGAGTGTTACGCTGGGGCCGAGGATTTTGCGGACAGAAACGGCTGCGCTGGCA
>JQID01000012.1 GCA_000770645.1 Desulfosporosinus sp. Tol-M | reverse complement strand
GTTATCGAAGAAAAAATAGCCAAGCAACCCGTTACGCAAGTCGTAGCCAAAGGGCCCGGGCTCACCGCTGTTTCTCTGGCTAGAGCCGCTTCCAGAGGATCGAACAGCGCCACTGGGATTGTCTGGCCCTTAAGAGGTCCGATTAATTCTCCTTATGGGTATCGTTGGGGCTGTTTTCATAACGGTCTAGACATTGGCGGGGGCACAGGCAGTTCCTATTTCGCTGCTGCTTCAGGGAAAGTAGTTGCAGCAGGATGGGCTGGAGGATACGGTAACATGATTCTTATTAACCACGGTAACGGTGTGGAAACACGTTATGCCCATTCCTCAAAACTTCTGGTTTCTGTCGGCCAACAAGTAAAACAAGGTCAGAGGATTGGATTGGTTGGCTCAACCGGGCATTCGACAGGTCCCCATCTGCATTTTGAGCTCATTATTAATGGTTCTGCGGTCAACCCCTCGATCTATTTACGATAGATGTTTATTTTCTATATTTTTTATCAAGCGCCCTGAGCACTTAAGAGGGTGCAAAGTCTTTATGATTAGACAAAACCTTAAGGGGGGACTATAGTTGGGATTGTCTTCCGAAACACATGTACGTGTTCGTTATTCTGAAACAGACCAAATGGGTATCGTTTATCATTCTAATTATCTTGTTTGGTTTGAAGTCGGAAGAGCCGAACTTTTTCGGGAATTAGATCTCCCGTATACTAAAATTGATGAACAGGGTTTAGGTTTGGCGATTATCGATGCCAATTGCCACTATCGCGTACCCGCACGCTATGATGATGACCTCGTTATTATTACCAGGTTGGATCACATATCTGCGCGCTCAGTACGTTTTTATTACCGCATTTATCGAGAGGAAACCCTCTTGGCTGAAGGTAAAACAGTTCACGTGTTCATTAACAAAGAAGGCCGTCTCGCGGACGTTCGTCGGTACGTATTCTGGACTCGTTTGCAAGAAATCATCGAGAAACATAAAGAAAACTTGGCTGGCGTCAAGCCTTTGAGAGATAGCCAAGGATGACCGGGCTTGCCACATAAGAATTCTTAAAATAAATGTCTGTCAAAATGATGGACATTTATTTATTATACTTTCTGCAGGACAATACTTATTTTCCTCGAATAACTAAATATTGGTTGCCTATAAGGAAAAGCGGGGCCAATGTATTTGCAATTTGCAGGAATATACGATATGTTTTGACATTAGACAAGCAACATCGACAGAGTTCTTAGCGTCAGATGGAGTTTTACTCCACCTGACAGTTAGAAATCGTTATCCAGGAGCTGTACAGTTCATATCTCTCTCTTAAAGAAGAAGGCCACTTGGAACTGTTAGCTATCGGATAAATATTTCGTTAAAGGGGGAAGAGTGAGCAATTGAAATACATCATGAATAAGAAGAGTTCTTCGTTGTTGAAATTCTTCACTGCTTTTCTCCTTACCATATTGATACTCTTTAATGTTGCTCCCAACGCATTTGCGGAAGACCCTTCTGCAAAAGAACCTCAAATACGTGGAGAGGGCGCCTATTTAATCGATGTATTATCTGGTCAAACCCTCTTTATGAAGAATCCGGATAAGCCACTGGAGCCTGCAAGCACAACCAAAATTATGACTGGTCTCTTGGCACTTGAGCATGGAAATTTAGATGATATCGTAACTGCGAGTTCTTCTATGCTTAATAACAAGCTCGTCTATGGCACACAAATATATCTTGAGCCTGGGGAAAAAATGCCCTTAAAGGACCTTCTTTATGCTTTACTGTTAAACTCCGCCAACGATGCGGCTGTTGTAATTGCAGAACATGTAGGAGGCAACTTACCAAAATTTGTCGAAATGATGAATAAACGTGCTCTTGAAATAGGAGCTTCCGAGACCCATTTCCTTAATCCGAGTGGATTAACTGAGATTGGGCACGTCACGACGGCTCACGATTTAGCACTTATTGCGCGAGTTGCCTATCAAAATCCCCTATTTGCCAACTATGTTCGTACTAAATCACAAACTATTTCCCGATCAAAACCGGATATTCCCAGGCTAATGGTTAATGAAAATAAATTGCTTTGGAGAGACTCAAACGTTGATGGCATTAAAACAGGATACACAACTGCTGCTCAAAATTGTCTTGTCGCATCAGTGACCAAGGATGGACGACAACTCATAGGCGTGATCCTTAAATCTCCGGGACGTGAAATCTATACAGATATGCAGGCTATGTTTGAGTATGGCTTTACTCAGTTTGAAGAGACTGTTTTTAAACCTTCAGGATCGGTGATTGCAACAATTAAAGTGAATAATTCACCGGTTGATCTAATTATCGACCGTCCGATTTATATGACTCAGAAACTCCACGAACAAAGTCCGGTATTAAATTTATGCGTCATACCGACTTCTTCCAGTCCTCTTAGTTCTGTACAAGCGGATCAAATTGTTGCCCACGTCGAAGTTCTGGACGGGAACAAACTAGTAAACACGCTTCCTTTAAAATCCTCGCGGACAATTTCACCTTCACTTGTAAGCCGTTTGCGTTTAAATTATATTTCCTGGCTTCAGGGATTCATACTCCTGGGAGTCGTAATATTACTCCTCATCAGCCAAAAAAAATACGCTGATAGGCGTTGGCGCAGACAAATACAACATCCGAGGAGAAGGGAGTCCAATTAGTGAATCACGTGACCAAAGCATTCTTTACTCAAAGTTTAAAATTCATTTCCTTTTGGGTAGTTGTTGGCGGATTAATCTTTCTCGTAGGGCACTTTATTTATTTGTTCTTGCCCTTTCTTCTTGCGTTTATTATGACAGTATCCATCAATCCTCTTAGGAACTTTCTAATTCGTAAATTCCGCTTTCCCCGAGGAATTGCTGTTTTAACAGCTATGATCGTGGAAATAGGTGGATTTGGCGTAATTATTGTTCTGATAGTTATTCGTCTGATTCAAGAAATTCAGGACATTTATTTTAATTGGCCACATTATAATGATTTGTTGCAAAACTTTTTTACTCATTGGCTAACCAAATTAGAAATTTATTATCTCAAATTACCAGGTACCGATATTGAGACCATAAACAATACAGTTAAGGAATTCATCAATACTATCCCCGCTGTACTGACCAGTATATTATCGATGGCTGCTAAAATCCCGGAAATCATTATTATTATTGCTATTGCCTTAGTCGCGACTTTTTTTATGTCCAAAGGTTCCCAACGCTATCTCAACGAAATTTTAAATATCTTTCCCCTGGAATGGCGCGAGCATATCAGTGAATTAGGCCGGGATTTTTCTCGTGCCTTTGCAGGTTTTATCCGGGCGGAATTCATTATCTTTTTAATTACTTTGTTTCTATCCATCACCGGATTAATGTTATTCCACACAAGATATGCGATTTTCATAGGGACCGTAACTGGGATCTTTGGTATACTTCCGGTTTTAGGAGTGGGTATTGTCCTTGTCCCTTGGTCTATTCTCGCCTTAATAAGTGGGCATAGCCTGTTGGCTATCCAGCTTCTACTCCTAACGACTCTGATCACAGTTCTGAGACACATTATTGAACCAAAAATTCTTGGAGACAATGTAGGACTCGATCCACTCTTTGTTCTCATTAGCATGTATATTGGGCTGGCATCCACTGGAGTGATTGGCTTAATCTTAGGTCCGTTTATTCTTATTGCTTATCAAGCTTTGCGTAAGGCAGGGGTCTTTCGAAATCTGTAAGCAGTGA
>JQID01000155.1 GCA_000770645.1 Desulfosporosinus sp. Tol-M | reverse complement strand
GGTCATGAAACTGCGCAACGCTACCTTGACGACAATTGCTCCAACCGGGACGATATCCATGATTTGCGGCGCTTCCAGCGGGGTAGAACCTCTCTTTGCGGTTGCCTATACTAAAACTGTAATGGATGGGACAGCTTTAATAGAAGTCAATCCGCTCTTTGAAGCGTTGGCCAAAGAGTATGGTTTCTATTCCCCGGAACTTATGCAAAAGATCGCTGAAATGGGAACCGTCCTCGGTTTACCGGAAGTACCGAACTGGGCGCAGGAGGTTTTTACCACCGCTCAAGAGATCGCGCCCGAATGGCACATCCGGATTCAGGCGGCTTTCCAGAAATATACCGATAACGCGGTATCCAAAACGATTAATTTTGCCAACGCCGCGACACGCGAAGATATTGCCGAAGCCTATCGTTTGGCGTATGAACTGAATTGCAAGGGATTAACGGTCTATCGCGACGGAAGCCGGGAGGAGCAGGTGCTTTCGCTGGGAGCCTCAGCCACAAAAGCCCCATTGGCAGCCGAACAGTTTATCCCCAAAACACCGTTTATTCCAGAAATAAACACAGTCGTGCCGCGCCCACGCCCAACCACAACCGTAGGGTTTACAGAAAAAATAAAAATAGGCTGCGGAAACCTCTATGTCAGTGTCAATGAGGATGACAAAGGGATTTGTGAAGTTTTTACGAATACCGGCCGCGCCGGAGGCTGTGCCTCCCAATCGGAGGCAACAGCCCGTTTGATCTCCATCACCCTGCGCTCCGGCTTGTCTGTTGATGCCATTACGGAGCAGATCAAAGGTATTCGCTGCCCGGCTTGTATGCGGCGGGAAGGGGTCAAGGTCACCTCTTGCCCGGATGCCATTGCCCGGGTGATTAAGAAATATAGTGAAGTGGGTATCAATTTTGCGGGTGGGCATAGGGGAACGCAGAAAACAGCCCCAACGGCCGTAAAATCAAGCGTTGTCGAACGAGAAAGGCCATCCGGAGAAAAGGTAACTAAAAAAATAGCCCGGACAGGTGTGGCGACGGAAAATGCATGCCCGGAATGTGGTATGCCCATCAACCATGAAAGCGGTTGTGTGGTATGTACGCACTGTGGCTATTCGAAGTGCGGTTAAGGTATATTAAAAGCTGAATAGAGGTCAACTATGCAAATAGCCAATGGAATAAAAATGTTGGAATTATCGAAAAATCATATGGGTAAACCATTAATCGCTTACCCAACCCTAATCCTGGATGATCCTGTCATCCTGGTGGATACCGGGTATCCGGGGCAATTACCCCAAATTCGCGAGGCCATGGCGAAGGCTGGCGTCCCTTTGAGCAAGCTCAAAAAGGTAATCCTTACGCATCATGACGCGGACCATATCGGTAACACTCGCAGTTTACAAAATGAATTAGCGATT
>JQID01000097.1 GCA_000770645.1 Desulfosporosinus sp. Tol-M | reverse complement strand
ACTGAGCCGCTGCTAACGTTTGGGCATTATATCCCTCTCGAATGGATTGAAGTTTTGTTTGAGCCGTCTTTAAGTTGGCTTGCTGCTGCACGACGGCTGTCTTAAGATCCGTATCATCAATCCTGGCAAAAACTTGCCCTTTTTTTACTAAATCTCCATCCTTAATATTGAGTTCAACCACCTGTCCATTGACCACTTGTCCATTATTTGAAAATTGTAAAGGAATTAGGTGGGAAAAGTTCACCGTTCCCGTTGCCGTAATCACTTTCTTCACGTTTCCCATTTTGGCTTTAGCGGTGATATTAGTAGCCACGGCAGGTTTAGCGGTAAAATGTTTATAACCCCAATAACCCCCTCCCAAGAACAGAACACATACTACCCCAATGGTCACCCATTTCTTGTTAAGACGATGATCATTGTCCCTACTAGTTTAGTCTGACTCACCTTGATCTTTCTTATTAAGTATACCGCTAATATTTGAGATGTATTTAGGAAAGTTCTAAAGATTTTATGGAGATTACTTCCTCTGGCTTGGGTCAATGTACATTTATTATCCAATCAACTTTTAACCAAAACGCATACGCCGAATCATGTGTTTAATCCCAATTCCATTGATCTCGAAAACATATACACCTTTATTATCAGGAACCACCAAATATGCTTCCCTTTTTGAAAGAAAATCTTCTCTAGATACTAATTTGTTATTCTCCCAACGAATTTGGCTATTAGGCTTTATGGATATATACTGTTTTTTACTCCTTTATAATTGTTATTGTGATGGAATATGTACTTTTTCAAAAACTTTCCTTAATAAGACTAGAAGTACCTCAAGTATTATTGTACAACTTGAAAGTACTTCTAAGTCAAAGACTAATATAAAAAATTTAAATAAATCCTTGATGGCAGCTGTCATCACAATAATAATAACCGCTCCGATACTTTAAACGTTTCGCACATCTTCTCAACCAGGCTGCCGGAGCTGCTATTCTTAATAATTTGGGCCACCGCATAACTCAAACTAAAAGGTGTTAGTGGACGTGTCCCGCAGACTCTCCTTAGGTGGAACTAGGAGGATAATTGAAAAGGTTGATCGAGCTGGGTGAATCAGGAAGGACTACATTACTGGTATTATC
>JQID01000151.1 GCA_000770645.1 Desulfosporosinus sp. Tol-M | reverse complement strand
CGTTAAACCCAATAAAAAGCTTAACGTGCTGCTTGCTTTTGTGGTGGGCTTGATGGCTGCGGTTGGCCTGGCCTTCTTGCTGGAATTTCTGGATAACACAATAAAGACCTCAAGTGATGTTGAGGAGCTTTTGGGGATTCCTGTATTGGGCGTTATTCCCAACTATCAAACAGGAAAACAAGGGTAAGAGGAGTAGATTCTATTGGCATATTCGCTAGTCACCTTTGAGCAGACGAAATCTCCCATCGCGGAGGCTTACCGGACCCTGAGGACGAATGTCCAGTTTACATGCGTGGATTCAGATACCAGGAAAATTATGATCACAAGCCCCGGACCCCGGGAAGGAAAAACAACAACAGTGGCCAACCTGGCGGTCAGTATGGCCCAAGCTGGGAAAACCGTCTTGATCATAGACGCAGATTTGCGCAATCCTACCCAGCATAAGCTTTTTGGCCTGGATAATGCTCAGGGGTTATCGGTAGCCCTGGTTCAAGATAAGGACTACCGGCAATATATTCGGGAAACAGCTGTGCCTTGTGTAAGGGTTCTCACAGGAGGTCCCATCCCTCCCAATCCTGCGGAGCTTATCGGGTCTAAACGGATGAAGCGTTTGCTCCAGGAAGTAAGCGAGCAATATGACATGGTCCTCATCGATACCCCTCCCATTGTTGCGGTGACAGATGCCGCGATTCTCGCCCAGGAAGTCGATGGAGTCATCCTGGTCTTGGCCTCTGGTGAAGTGAACAAAGATTTTGCGCAAAGAGCGAAAGAACTGCTCGATAAAGTAGGCGCTAAGATCCTTGGGGCGGTACTCAATAAAGTGGACGCGAAAACCAGCGAATATTACTATTATTACTACTATCATGGGTCTGACAATACGAAGAAGAAGCACAAGCGCCGTAAAGACCGCTCGGCACCATCGGAAGGATGATCAGATGATTGATATCCATAGCCACATCCTCCCCGGGCTGGACGACGGGTCAAAAAACATGGCAGAAACGCTGGGAATAGTGCGTCAGTTGCACGAGGCGGGATTTAAGACGCTTATCGCCACCCCGCACGTCCTGGAAGGAAGGGATTTCTTAAGTCCTGCGGAAATTCTGGCTGCAACGGAACAAGTGCGCCAAGCGGTTACCGAGGCTGGTATTCCGGTTGATATTCTACCCGGCGCTGAGAACTATATCTTCCCGGACCTAATAAAGTGGGTGCGTGCCGGAAAACTACTGACCCTGGGGAATACAGGAAAGTATATCCTTATCGAGTTTCCGATGCTGGAGATACCTCTCTATACGGATCAGGTTTTTTTTGAGCTCCAGGTCCAGGGGATAACACCGGTTCTTGCCCATCCCGAACGATATAGAGACTTAACCGAACAGCCGGAGCGTATCCTTGCCTGGGCCAGGAAGGGGATTCTCCTGCAACTGGATTTAAGAAGTTTAAGTGGGCATTATGGTCCCCAAGCAAGACAGTTAGCTGAAATCATGCTTAGTAGTGATCTAATTCACGTAATAGGCTCAGATGTTCATCACGCTTCCAGCAGTGAGTCAACCTATCTGGAAGGACTCCAGAGCGTCAGGAAAATCGCGGGTGAGACGCGATACCAGGAATTGACGAGGCTTAATCCGCAAACGGTCCTTGAAGGGAATCCTCTGCGGGGCGATAGGGAGTATTTCCTCAAGGGGTCAAGTATTAAGAAAAGGCGAAGCCGATTTTGGAATTTGTTTAGGCGATAAAAAAAAAGATTATTTTCTTTTTTTTGTTTATAGAGGATTTTTTAATTTAGTATCGAATACTCTTAGAATATTGGTAATTTTGTCCTAGGACTAAGTAAAATTGTCCTGGGACTATGGGCCTATTAGCTTATCGTCTTTCCACTATTTAGCAACAATACGCTATGACCATTCCTAAGGCATGGCTATGAAGAAGGGAGTAGCGTGAAAACGTTGCTGGTAATGGGCGGAGGGGTCCTTTGGGGGCAAAAAGAGCATAGTAAACAAGCCCTAACGGAAGCGGAGCGAAGAATGGTTAAGCAGGTAGCGTGATATGCTCGGGACTTACGACGCCTTGGGCAATCAAGAGTTTGGCAGCTTGCCTCAAAGCTTTCTCCTTTTGCTTATTGCAAAGCTCCTGCGGCATATCGACCTGAAATAGGTCGCAAGGGTTGAAGAGCTCACCGGTTTGGAGCATGTGGTAAGCGGCTGTAAGCATCATTCTGGCAATGGCAATAACGGCTCGTTTCTTGCCTCGGCGCTTGGCGATCCGCTCATATTTGATGCGGTAGTAAACAGAAGCGTTCGATTTTACAGCGGCATGGGCTGCTTGCACGAGAGCGGGCTTGAGGTAAACACCTGCCCTGGTAATGCGAACCGACTTCTTTTTGCCGGCGGACTGGTTGTTGCCGGGCGTTAGCCCCGCCCAGCAGCATAAGCGTTTCGAGGATGAGAACTGAGACATATCAGTACCGATCTCAGAGACGATCGTAATGGCAGAAGACCGGTCAACGCCGGGAATGGTACACAGCAAGGCAATGGCGCTTTCGAAGGGTTCAACCATACCGGTGATTGTTTGATCGAGGTCGGCAATGAGTTGTTCCACGAAATTCAGGTGTTTGCGGACGAATCGGATGCGGGCTTTTTGTTCCGGGGTCATTTGAAAACCCTCAATGGATTCGATGACCTGGCTGGCTTTCTTCTTCAAGGAGCGTTGCAGCAGGGTAATACAATGCCTTGGGTCGAAGGAATCCGAGTTTACAAGGTAATCCGTGATGGACGAGGCAGATTTGCCAAACATGTCGGAAACGACAGCATCAAGGGCGACATTGCAAACGGTGAAAGCGTTCTGAAAGCGGTTTTTTTCGCTGGATTTGCAGGAAACGAGCTTGAAGCGGTATCGTGTGTACTCCCGCAAAATGCGGATGTTCTTGGACGGGATAAAGCTGCCAGGGACCAGACCGAGGCGAAAGAGGTCGCCGATCCACTTGGAATCCTTGACATCATCCTTGTTGCCCTTAACAGCAGCCACCCACTTGGGATTGGCGACGGTAACACGGATGCTGTCCTCCAGCAAATTGTAAATGGGAACATAGTACTTCCCTGTACTCTCCATGCAAACGTCAAAGCAGTTGTTATCCAACAGCCACTGCTTGAACGAGAGAATGGAATTGTTGAAGGTAGAAAAGCGTTTCTTCTTGTAACTCGGAATGATACCCTGAGTTGTGATGATCGTAGCGACGAGAAATGTCTTGTGTACATCGACGCCACAACAGATGGGATAAACAATTTTCAAATTTCTCCCTCCTCGTAATGAAATCGTGAGGTAGAAGACAGTGACTGGATCGCCGCACATTTAACACTGAGCTAAAACAATGATTAGCGTGCGGCCTCATGGCACCACTTATTTGTGCTTGAAAGGCGATCCTTACACTGGTTTATATACTGATTTAAGCCAAGAGGCAGTCTGCAACTCACCTCACCGTGCTTTGTAGTGTGCCTTTCCCTCAGAAATATTGTATCGTGGGGATGTCCGCTACGGTACCCCTTTTTCATTACTATTTGTGCCGCCAGCGAAGCGGCGGAATGGAGGTTTATATGAAAAGATTTATTGATATTTTTTTTGGCCTTATACTACTCAGTATTTTAAGTCCTTTGTTACTCATAATTAGCCTAATTATAAAAGTTGATTCAAAAGGTCCAGCGTTATTTAGCCAAAGAAGAATCGGAAGAAATAACAAAGAGTTTGTTCTATATAAATTTCGAACCATGCGAACTGAGGCTCCCAATGTGGCGACCCATTTACTGAAGGATCCTCAAAGCTATATAACTTCATTCGGGAAGTTCTTAAGAAAGAGTAGTTTAGATGAGTTGCCTCAATTGTTAAATATAATAAAAGGTGATATGACGTTTATTGGACCACGTCCTGCCTTATATAATCAGTATGATTTGAAAAAGTTAAGAACTAGGTGTGGGGTACACAAGTTAAGACCCGGCGTTTCGGGGTGGGCCCAGGTAAACGGGAGAGATTGTCTGGAAATAAGTGAAAAAGTTAGTTATGATTTATATTACTTAGAACATCAGAGTTTAGGCTTTGATATAAAAATACTATTTTTTACGTTTCTAAAGGTTCTTCGGGCAGAAGGGGTTCGAGAAGGGATCCGAAATCCAAATAATATTGAGAAAAGAGAAAGTGCAATGTGAAGCTAAGTTATCCGCCGCTACATTGGAAGTTAGTGGAGATTTTTGGGGTGATTGAAGTAATGACGGGACTATTATCAATGCTGATGCTAGGAAGGACGGCATGTTATTGTTAATATGGCTTCGTGATTGACGGTTGAATCCCTGAGAGAATATTTTCTTGGAGGAAACAAGAGGCTGCGGCCACTAAGGAATATAAAAAGCATGAAAGGTTGATGAGATGTTATTAGTCACAGGAATTACAGGACATTCAGGCAAGTACTTCATGCAAGAGTTGATTAATCATAAATATGAGGATACAATCCGCTGTATTGTTAGGAACTCTTCTGACACATCACTACTGGATGATAGCGGATTGAAGATAGAGAAATTCGTTGGAGATTTGATAGACCAAGAGTTTATGGACAGCTGCATGAAAGATGTAGATACAGTAATACATATAGGTACCATTTTTTACTCGATCCAAGTAATGAAAGCTGCCGTAAAACATAATCTTAAGAGAGCAATTCTTGTACATACCACCGGCATTTATTCAAAGTATAAGAGTGCTTCGGAAGAATACAAGAACATCGAATCAGAAGTAAGAAAAATCATTAAGGATAATGCTTGTTTAATTGGCTTAACAATCCTGCGGCCTACCATGATTTATGGGAATATCAACGATAAAAATATGGTGGTTTTTATTAAGATAGTGGACAAGCTGAGACTACTCCCAGTGATTGACCAGGGGAAGAGTCTGCTTCAACCAGTTAATGGTCGTGACCTTGGTAAGGCTTATTATCAAGTATTGGCTAAGCCAGAATTAATGAATGGGGATTATATCTTATCAGGCGAAAAGCCTATCACGATGCTTGATATGTTTAAACTGATAAGTAATAACTTGGGAAGGAAAACAGTCTTTGTCAGTGTACCTTTGGGATTTGGTGTGTTCTTGGCTGGAATACTTAAGGCGGTTACATTAGGCAAAGTTGATTATATAGAGAAAGTGCAAAGGATGGGTGAAGACAGAAGTTATCCCCATAAAGATGCAGCTAGAGATTTTGGGTACGACCCTATGCCTTTTGTAGAAGGGCTTAAAATAGAAGTTGAGCAGTATGTAGAGAAGTTTAAATGATGATGTGGGAGCCTACAGTGAAATGAAGATCTTAGTTGTTTGTCAATACTACTATCCTGAACAATTTAAAATAAACGATATATGCGAACAACTGATACTAGATGGACATGTGGTAACAGTATTGACAGGCTTACCAAATTATCCAACGGGAAATATTCCCAATGAATACCAATGGGGGCGCAAGCGAAAGGAAACAATTAACGGAGTCAAGGTACTACGATGTTTTGAGATAGGCAGAAAAAACGGAGTTGTTGGTATGGCGTTAAATTATGCGAGCTATATGTTATCCGCTGCTATTAAAGCTTTATTCTTAAACATAGACTTTGACATTATCTTTGTTTACCAACTCTCACCGGTTTTTATGGCATTACCTGCGGTTGTATTGAAAAAGCGATTTAATAAGCCGTTGTACTTATATTGTTGCGATATATGGCCAGAATCCCTGAAAAACTATATACCAGATGAGAAGAGTCTTATTTTTAGGATAATAAGTAAATTTAGTAGTTATTTGTATTCGAAATGTGATGCTATTACGGTTACTTCCGAGCCATTTATTAAATATTTTAATCAAGCACATTCTATTCCGATCGAAAGGATTACATATAATCCCCAACATGCAGAGGATATTTATTTGGAAATGGACTTCTCATCAGAAGATGATGTAATAGACTTTGTTTTCATGGGAAATATAGGGATTGCGCAAGATATAGATTGCATCTTGGATGCTGCTGAAAAGATAAAATACCTACCCAAATTTAAGGTGCATTTTGTCGGGGATGGTTCTTATTTGGATACAAGTAAGGACTTGGTTAAAAAGAAAGGACTGGAGGACATTGTTCTTTTCCATGGCCGATATCCACTTGATAACATGCCGGATTTCTATAAGTTGGCTGATGCTTGTCTGCTCACGCTTAAAGATGATAGCCTTGTTGGATTGACAATGCCTTTAAAACTACAGGGGTATATGGCTGCTGGTAAGGCTGTTATTGGAGCGATTAATGGTGCAGCACGAGACGTGATAATCGAATCAAAGTGCGGTGTTTGTGTCAATGCGGGTGACTCATATGCGTTAGCAGAGGCTATGAAAGAGTTTGTTCTAAAACCTAATATGAATAAAGAATACGGTGAAAATGGTAGGAGCTATTTCAAGTCGCATTTTACAAAAGAAATGTATATTAAAAAGCTTGAAAAAATATTAATTGAGATGGTGGAGGGCTAAGATATTGTTCAAAGGGAAGACCTTACTAAACACAGGTGGTACAGCAAGTTTCGGTGGCGCTGTACTTGACCGCTTTTAAATACCGAAATTAGTGAAATTAGAATATTCTCAAGAGTCGAGAGAAAACAGGATGATATACGTCGTATTTACCAGAATAACAAGATTTTAATATTACGTTGGAGATGTTCGCGATTTGGACAGTTTAAAGAATGCAATGCATGGGGTTGATTACTTGTTTCATGCAGCAGCATTGAAGCAAGTGCCAAGCTGTGAATCTTTTCCTCTTGAGGCAGTAAAGACTAACGTACTTGGTACAGAGAATGTCCTGACTGCATCGATAGCGTATGGTGTGAAGAAATGCATCTGCTTATCAACAGATAAGTCAACTTATCTTATTAATGCTATGGGTATCTCTAAAGCAATGATGGGAAGATTGTCATAGCTAAATCAAGAAATAAATGGAGAAACCGATATGCATACAATAATGTGGGCTAACGAAATTTTTGATGATGAAAAACCTGATACATACTTTGAGGAGGTATAGCGACATGAGAAAAATCAAACTAATGACAATAGTGGGAACACGTCCTGAAATTATTAAACTGTCTGAAATTATCAAAAAATGCGATAAATACTTTGACCACATTCTTGTCCATACAGGACAGAACTACGACTACACACTTAACGAGGTTTTCTTTGAAGAATTAGGACTTAGAGCGCCCGATTTTTATTTAGGAGTTGTAGGAGAAAACCTTGGACAGACCATGGGAAATGTAATTGCAAAATCGTATAAGTTAATGTTTGAACAACAGCCGGATGCTGTCTTGGTACTGGGCGATACAAATTCCTGTCTTTCTGTGATTCCAGCTAAGCGTTTGAAGGTACCTATTTTCCATCTTGAAGCCGGCAATCGATGCTTTGACGAAAACCCGCCTGAGGAGATCAATCGTCGAATTATTGATCATACCAGTGACGTCAACCTTTGCTATACGGAGCACGCCCGTCGATATCTGTTTGCAGAAGGCATCAAAAAGGAACAGACCTTTGTGGTAGGCTCTACAATTGCTGAGGTTTTGAGAGCGAATATGGATAAGATAATGAGCAGCAAGGTGTTGGAGGCGTTGGGTTTAGAGAAGAATAAGTACATTCTGCTTTCCGCTCATCGAGAAGAGAATATTGATATAGAGAAGAACTTCTTCGAACTCATGAATGCTGTTAATGCGATGGCAGAGAATTATAATATGCCGGTGATATACAGTACGCATCCTCGCAGTGCAAAGTTCATCGAGAAGCGCGGGTTTAAGTTCCACTCCAATGTACGCAACTTGAAGTCCTTTGGCTTTGCTGATTACAACTATCTTCAGTTGAATGCTTACTGTGTTGTTTCCGATAGTGGTACTGTTCCGGAGGAAGGCTCTTTTTTTAAATTCCCAGCAGTTTCGGTTAGAACTAGCACGGAACGGCCTGAGTCTATGGAGAAGGGTAACTTCATTATTGGTAGCATCACCACTGAGCAAGTATTACAGGCTATTGACCTTGCAGTAAGCATGCATAGAAACGGCGACTTGGGTATTACGACTCCAGATTATGCCGATGAAAATGTAAGCGTTAAAGTGGTTAAAATCATTCAGAGTTATGTTGGTATCGTAAATCGGATGGTGTGGAGAAAGTAGTGAATATAATAGTTTTTGATGTTCCGGCTGAGACTGGTGGAGCCCTAGCTATTCTGAAGCAATATTATGAAGAAGCAATGAATGATTTGAATAATGATTGGTGTTTTGTTATTAGCACACCAGAATTGGTGGAATTGGAAAACGTAAGAGTGTTGAATTTTCCATGGGTAAAGAAGAGCTGGTTTCATAGGCTGTATTTTGATAGATTTGTGGCCCATAAAATTGTTGAGCAGTACAAAGCAGATGAAGTCGTGTCCTTGCAAAATGTGATCGTGGAAAGGGTAAGGTGCAAGCAGACTCTATACTTACATCAGTCCTTACCGTTTGCTGAAAAGAGATATCGGATATTAGAAAACTTTAAGTTCTGGGTTTACCAGAACCTAATAAGTAGGATGATATTTAAGTCAATAAGAAAAGCAGACACTGTTATAGTTCAGACTGAATGGATGAAAGATGCCTGTGTGCAGAAAGTAGGGGTTTCTCTAGACAAATTTGAGGTAATACAACCAAATGTGAATATAGAAGTAAAGAAGAGTTATAAACAGGAAAATGAAAATAATATACTTTTTTTCTACCCGTCTAATGCATTTGTTTATAAAAACCACAAGGTTATTGTTGAAGCTGCTCGGCTATTAAAACAGCAGGGGATAGATAACTATAATATAGTGTTTACCCTTAAAGGCGATGAAAATGGCAATATAAAGAAAATATATGATGTGGTGAAAGCGAATAATCTACCGATTAGGTTCATTGGTCAGATAAGTTTAGAAGAAGTTTATGAGTATTACTGCAAATCTATACTTATATTTCCTTCATATATAGAGACCTTTGGATTACCGTTACTTGAGGCGAAGATACATGGAGCACCAATATTAGCATCAGATTGTGCGTTTGCTCATGAGATATTGAAGAACTATGATAAAGTTCAGTTTTTCAATGCAGTTAATAGTGAAGAGCTTAGTGAAGAGATGAGTAAAACAATAAAGGGAGGACTAGAGTAAGTATATGTACTGTAAGGATGGATATAGTTGAAAAAAATTGTTTTTATTTTAGAAGATTATCATCCTAATTATTCAGCGGTTGGAGTATGTATCAAGAATGTAGTTGAAGAACTAGTTCGATTTCGCGATTATACAATAACAATTATAACCTTAAAAAGCGATAACACCCAACGGAATACGCATCTGAATGAAGCGTTAATACGATATGTCAACACAAATGATAACTATTTGAGAAATAGAATATCTGAAAAACTTAAAACAGCACGTGGGTTGAGAAAGTATATTCTGCAAACGGAAAAAATATCGGTTAGAGGATATGGGTATATATGTGCATTCTTAGGTAAAAGTAATATAAAAAAACAAGATGTTAGAGCTTTTTTGCGTGAGTTAAATAAGATAGATGATAAAATTGATGTTATTATCCCTACATGTCTTCCGTTTGAAAGTGTTTTAGCTGCACTTGAATTTAAGAAAAAGAGTTCTTATGAAGTAAAAGTAATTCCGTTCTTATTTGATAAATTTAGTGAGAATAGGACATTACACAGGACAGAAAATAATCGAATGAAAAAATTCAAAATGCATCTTTCACTAGAAAAACAGATGTTAGAGGAGTGCGATAAGGTACTTTTTGTTGATTCATGGGCTGAGCATCTTCAAGCAAATTTTTTTTCATGTGTCGATAAGTTTTGCCAAGTTGAACATCCCTTGTTAAAAAGAATTGTTTCTACTGAAACAGTACTGTATGATAATGGCAGAATTAATGTTGTATATACAGGGGCTTTATATAAAAAGATACGGTCTCCATTACATGCTTTAAAACTGTTTTCGAGGCTAATTGAAGTAGATAAACGAATACTTTTACATTTTTATATTAATGGTGACTGTAATTCGATAGTTAATAGTTATTGCGAAAAGTATCCGGAAAATATTATTAATCATGGAAGTGTACCTACAAGTTTTGCGAAGGCAGCAATTATGAATGCCGATCTACTTCTATCGATAGGAAATACAGATATAACTCAGTTGCCCAGTAAGATATTTGAGTATATTTCTACTGGAAAGCCAGTAGCGCATTTTTACTTCAATCAAGACGATCAAATTATATCCATACTTAGTGATTACGATAATTCTTGTTGCATAAAAATTGATGAGAGTCTACTGCTGCAAGGTGAATTAAATTTACAAGAACTGCTCAGAAATGTTAACAAGAATATTGATTTTGCAGAGGTTCAAAATATTTTTTATAAAGCAACACCAAGATTTACTGCAAACAAAATCGTGGATTTGATCTAATATTTTATGAGGAGAAAAATGAAAGTACTTCAAGTAAATATACTATATAATCAAGGAAGCACAGGAAAAATCGGGAACTCGACATCCCTCGTTTAATGATGGTGGATCGAATCCGTCTTTATGGGACTGACACTGCGTAATCTCCTAACAAGAGGCACGCAGTTAGGATTCGTCCATGGCGATACAACCAGCAAATTGATGTACGGGGATTATGAAGACAATGGCACTCCGGACAAATTGAATAATTTTGGATACACCGGAATGGATAACGATAATTAAGGGAAAAATGAGTCATTCATAATTCCTCTTTTCTTGTGCAAGAGTGCTCAAAATGGGTTAAATGTATAGACAAAAAGAATTTCAATTAAGAGGACATGCGATAATGGATTATTTACCAACCGTTTCAAGTATTAAGGTTAATAAAATATCATCTATTAGAACAAGGTTGAGTATTTTAGTTCTTATACAGATGGGACTTGCGCTGATTGTTATTGCTTGGATGAATAATGGTATTTTTACCTACGCCATGCCCTATGTACCTAACTATATTCGATGGGGCTTATTTGTGGTATGGTTTGGTTTGGCTTTATCTAGCAACAAAAAATTTGCCGCAACATTTGTCGTTCAGTGCGGGCCCCTATTATTCTTTTTAGTTTATATCTTATTATTATTTTTCTTTACGAAAGATCTGGATATTTTATTAGAATATATCAAAAGTATTTCATATCTGATTATGGTTAGCTCCATTTTTCTATATTATGCTGGTGGGCAATACCGAAGATATCAGAAGGTCTTGGTTATATTCATATTTTTCGATTGTATTTTTCTAGCAATAAATACGTATATACAATTACAAATGAATCCACTGCTAGCAAGATTTTTAGCCACTGGGATTGAAGCTAGGGAAAGACTGTTGGGGACGACGCTATATTATGGAGTAGGCAGTTATGGAT
>JQID01000011.1 GCA_000770645.1 Desulfosporosinus sp. Tol-M | reverse complement strand
CTCGGAAGTCTCGAAATTATTGAGGTCCTCGACTTTTAAGGATGATGTTGTTGCCGACGCGCCGATTTCATAATATATTTTATCGCCAAAACGAGGATGTAATCGAAGCGACACCTTGTTTGTTTCCTCATTTTCATTTTTAACCGTAAAGGATACGCCGGTAGGTTCTTTTGCAAAGGGTCCCTTTTCCACATAATAGCCATGTTCCCGCCACAAATCCTTCTGTTTACAATCTGCAAGCAGGTTATCCAGGGTGCGCGGATGGACCCATGTCCAGTTTGTTTCCGTTGCCGCCCGGTCTTTAATTTCCGACCAGCGCATTTCTTTTCGGGTAAAAAGCCGCTGTTCGCATTTACGGCGCAGGGTATCGTCAAGCGGCTTGTTGGAGAATTTTTGCTTTTCCTTAAGTAAATTTTTCACCTGTTCCTCGCCATTGTAGTTATTGTCCGTAAACTGCATATTAAAATCACTGCTCCGGATACTGTCGCCCATTGGATAATAAAGGGTTGAGAAGGTTTGCTGGGCTGCACTGAGTACCGCAGTGATCTTTTTAATCCGTGTGTCTTGCGCCAAGAGGTATTGTTGATTATCCTCCGGCACTTTTTCATCATGCATATTGGCGATAATTTTTTCGATGGCTTTTAATTGTTTAGCAGCCTCATACAAGCGAGCCATCGTATCCCGACTACCGGATAAGAACATCACCCGGTTTTTATAAAGCGCATCATTGTAGAACCGCTCCAGGCTCGGATGAAGCCCTGCTCCTGTGTAAGGTTCAAACAAGATGAGTGAAATTTTATCCGCAGATAGCATGATTTCATCAATTGCGGGGAATATCAACAGGTTTTGATAGCAATCCCCCACAAGAGGTTTAAACTTCTCAGCCAGAAACGTTTTAAGCGTTGTTGTTCTGACCGTTTCATTGTCATATTGTTCAACCAATGAATGCAGTTCGGCTATCATATTCTTGACATTTTTGAAAAGCAATTTCCCGTCCTTATCATGTTCCAGGTACCATGCTCTGGCTTGAAACTCATCAAGCGCTCTTTTCAGGCCGGCAATATCCCTGCCCGGCTCGCACAGATCACCGATAATTTCCTGCAAAGTAAGCCCTAATAATGCATTGGGAACATTCGCCAACGAAGAAACCAAGATCAGTTTACTAACATCTCCGACAAGTTCTTGTTGGTACTGAGCATCGATTTCCTCGGCGATCGCTTTGCCATTCGCCGCGATATCGTGGGCGATAGCGTTGGATAATTCCTGCTTAATCTGGGTCACTGTTGTCAGCATCGCTCGGTCGTTCAAGTCAAAGTCAAAAACATTTACCAGGTATTTGCTCTTGGCTTTGCAGTGATCCCCAGTATAAATGCCCGCCATGATCTGTCGCATCAGCCTTATAAGCCCTCTTGTTTGTTGGAAACCGGAGTTTTCTTTAAAACGTGCATATAAGTCACGAATTGACGGATGGAAGGGGTACGAATCTTTCACGCCCGTATAGATATGATCAGGCGAGATGTTGGTTAATCCCATCTGTTTGGCTTTCGCCACCTCGTCCTTATAAGCAATTGCAACAAGGTTGATTTCCTCGGCTTTTGGCAGGGAGGAAAATAGCCTTTTTTTCAAGATATGGTACACTTCATCAGAGCCGCTGCCAACTGGTTCAATATTTAAAGCACTGCGATTGACTTCATTCTCAAGGTTTTTGAAGGCGCCTCGAATAAGCTCGCTCCCGCTTTCATATGCCGCTTTCAAATCTGAAATAACCAGGCACACATTGGCAAGCTGGGCCTTACCAAGTGCGGAAAACAGGTTGGCAAGCGCAGTTGAGGTAACAGCGCATAAATCCGAATTGCCT
>JQID01000060.1 GCA_000770645.1 Desulfosporosinus sp. Tol-M | reverse complement strand
TTTTTATCCCGCTTGGAGGTAACACCTACAACTTTATTGCTTTTGACATTAAGTTCCAGGGTGCAGCCAGTTCCGCAGTAGGTACAGGTCGTCAACACCTTTTTTTCTACACCACTTGGTCTGCCGCCAAAAGCTGCACTGACCTTACTGGTTAATGCCCCTACCGGGCACACCATTACACACTGCCCGCAAAATACACATGGTGAATCCTCCAATTTACCATCAAACGCTGTACAGATTTGAGCGTGATTACCTCTGTTTTTTACACCGATAGCAAGTGCTCCGGTAATCTCCTCACAGGCTCTTACACAACGTTTACACATAATACATTTATCATAGTCCCGCTCAATAAATGGATTCGCGTCTTCAATAGGATAGTGAGGTCTTCCCCCATCAATATATTTGGATTCACTGACACCATACTGATAACAGTAATCCTGTAAACGGCAGTCACCATTTTTTTCACAAACATGACACTCCATTTTATGACGGGCCACCAGCAATTCCAAAATTGTTTTTCTAGCCTCAATAATAGCCGGGCTTTCGGTTTCTATTTCCATCCCATTATCTGCAGGTGTAACACAGGCAGCTAAAAACAGTGGTCTGCCTTTACACTCCACAACACACATCCGGCAGGAACCTTCCAATTTTAAATCCTCATCATAACAAAAAGTAGGTATTTCTATGCCATTCATACGGCAAACCTGCAGTATAGTAGTTCCTTTGGAAACCTGAATTTGCCGACCATTTATTGTTAATATTACCATTTTGTATCACCTTTTCTTCAATAATTATAAAGAAGGAGTTCCCCTTACATTCATCCAATAGGGGCTGTGTTAAAACATATTTGTGTTAATTTCACATCTCCACTTTTTCCTCAATAATACAATACCAAAACATAGTCGTCCCCACTCCACTTTGATAGTGAAAGGAGGATGCTTTTTAGCTGTTGTAACCACTTAGAATTTTAGGGACTGTGTTTTCTCACAGCCCCTTTAATTTAGTTTAACGAGTTAACTTTATCGCTAACTATAAGTTAAGCTTAGTTTAAATTTTGCTCTTTTTTCACTCTTTCATACCATTTCCCATAGTGATGTTTCGCAAAACTGGTTTTTACATAACCGGTGATTATGCCCTTAAGAGCAGGGTTGGACTTCGGGTGTATTATCGCTAAATACAAATGTCCCGTGATCGCCGTTGCCATCATAAATGCCGCCAGGTCATGCACCGGATAAGCCCAACGCACTAAACCAGCGGGGAAAGACGAAGCAAACCACATAATGAGCCCACTTACCGTGATGAAAAACGAACCAAAAATTGTGAACATAGAGTTAATTTTTTCTCCCCCGTTAAACTTATCTTGAGGTGGAAACTTCCCATCGGTATTAAACCCGAAAAACTCCTTCGGGAAGGTCATTACATGTTTCACTTCTGCTTCTCCCCACGTAAAGACCGCTTTTAACCAATACCTGTGACCGCTTGTATCTCCAATAAAGAACAGCAAACCCACCACAACAATAAATATGACCGCTGCAACACGGTGAATATCCCGACATGCTTCAACCCCACCGAAAATGGCCGCCACCGGTGCAAAAAAGGTGCTCAGTATACTTAGTCCGGTAAAGAGCAAGGTAAAGAAAGCAATGGCATGAACCCAGTGACTTAGACGTTCTCCTCCACTAAAGCGCAAAGTCTTATCTCCGCCAAGCGTCTTGCGGGTTGTTTTGGTTTGTGGATTGATTGCCATTAGTGTTTCCCCCCTTTCTTGCTATCATTCTCTTCATGGCCTCTGTTGCGATAATTCCCCTGTAAGAGGTTGGAGATCCCCCCTATAACCACAGCGCAAGCCGTTGCAGGCCAAACATATTTGAAAAGCGGCTGAATTCCATCCTTCCATAAGGTCAGAGAGAGCGGAATCGTGGGATTAACCGGGAGGCCGTAGGCTTCCGGGCTATCCATCAGCAAGTAGACAAACGTTGTGCCGCCCATTTCCTTTTCTCCATAGAGCTGCGCCTTGGGATTAGTCTTCTGAACCTCGGCGAGACGCTTCTTCGCTTCGGCCATCTTGGCGTCACGTTCTCCAAAACTTAACGCACCTGGGCCACATGTGTGAACACACGCTGGAACAAGGTCATTTTCGACCCGATCAATACACCCTACACACCGAAAGGCTTTTTTCTTAACCTCATCAACCTTCGGAACCCCGAACGGGCAGTTTGTTGCACAATAACCGCAGCCAATACATTTATCCTGATCGACAAGAACATACCCCGAGTCCGTCTGATAAATTGCTTTCTGAGGACAAGCCTTCATGCACGCAGGATCAGCACAGTGGAAACATTGCGCCTTGCGCGTCAACCAAATATTTTTCTGGTTTTCATATTTTTCCGTAAAGGTTATATAAGTGAAAGTATTCGGGGTAAAGTCCTTATGCGTCTGAAAACTCGTGACCAGCCGGGTTTTCTCCGCCGGAAGCTCATTCCACGCCTTGCAGGCCACCGGGCACGCTTTACAGCCCGTACATTTTGAAGTGTCCACAAAAACCATTTTCCTTGTCATTAATTTGCCCTCCTTATATTGCATAGGCAAACTTTATATTCCATAATACTGGCACCGGGATCCAAGGCGGCAATGGTGATATCATTGGCGCTCGCCCCCGGACTTAAGCTCGCAAATCCCCAGTGATAGGGCATGCCAACGGTTTCCGTGTCCTTGCCATTGACCTTGTAGGACAGGATGCGATCCGTGACTAAGGCGCGTACTTTAATTTTACCGCGCGCGGAAGAAACTTCGACCATATCTCCCTCTTTAACGCCAATCTTCTGGCCTAAATTCTTACTGATCTCCGCAAAGGGTTCCGGACTATTTTCATTGAGCCACGGGATATTCCGCGTAACTCCTCCCGAACAGAAATGGTCAACTACTCTAAAGGTAGTCAGAACATAGGGGAACTCTTCCGCCTTACCAATCTTAGTCGACACAACCAGCGCCGTTGGATTGCTGGAAACCGCGGGATGCAATAGGTTAGCTGTCGGACTTTCTACTGCTTCGTAGAATTCCGGCAGCGGCCCATCCACGCAATTCGTGGAAGCACGAATCCCGATCGCCGGCAGACCGTCCGCGGGTGCTTCGGCAGGCAATCCGCTCATATATGGAGCGGCAAATATGCGGCCAACACCCTCCGGGCACATCCGAAAACTTAGCTTTCCTTCCGGAGTATCCGGTCCCTTGGTCTTATCGACAACATCCCCACCGTCATTTCCTGCCCACACATTGGCAGCGGCATCCCACCAAACAAGTTTCCGTTTCTCGTCGACCGGCTGTCCCAACTCATCACAGGAAGCCCGGTTATTGAGAATACGAATATTTCCGGGCCAGGAAAAACTCCATTCTCTAAACAGTTTCAACCCTGACGGATCGGTATTCTTCCGCCGCGCCGCAAGGTTGCCATTCCCCGTCACGCCGGCATAAATCCAGTTTCCTGAAGAAGCCGTCCCGACCGGTGCTTTAAGATAATCTCCTATTGTCGGGAAAAGCTTACCGGTTGTTTCGTCATACCCACTCAGTTCCTGCAGCACTTTCAAAGCGCTGGG
>JQID01000094.1 GCA_000770645.1 Desulfosporosinus sp. Tol-M | reverse complement strand
CCGCAAATGGCGCTGCGTTAAATAAAGAGGGTGCGCTTTGACCAGATTTCGCGTATAAACACCGGCAGCTTGCGCTTGAACCTGCGAAAAAACGAGTGCCACATCATATTTGTCCGTATACTTAATTCCTGCCTGGACGCCGGCCGCGTAAAACCCCTGCGGAGCAGCCACCCCGCCGGCAATCGGCTTCCAGGCATCTTCCATATTACTCATTTATTCACACTCTCCTTTTCCAATCAGGGCCAAAGAGCCGTTCCTGTAATTCCTTGGCACTCGGGGCACCCCATCACCAGATTCATATTTTGAATCGCCTGGCCTGCCGCACCCTTAATCAGATTATCGATCGCAGCCACTATAATCACATTTCCCGTTCTCTGATCCACAGTCAACTGTAAAAAAGCATTGTTGCTTCCGCTGGCAAATTTCGTCTGCGGCCAAGTCCCGGCAGGCAAAACATGCACGAATTCCTCTTGCCCATACTGTTCCCGCCAGCACTCGCGTAGGTCCTCCTCCCGGACCCCTGCCTGAAGCGCAGCATATATGGTGACCAGCATCCCCCGCGTCATGGGAACTAAATGCGGTGTAAAATTCACGGTTAGCGGCAACCCCGCAGCCCGGGACAGTTCTTGTTCTATTTCCGGGGTATGACGATGATTTCCCACCCCGTAAGCCTTAAAGTTTTCATTAACTTCAGCATAGTGCATGCCTAGCGAGACCCCGCGGCCAGCCCCGGATACACCCGACTTGGCATCAATAATTAAATAGTTGGTTTGGAGCAATTTATGGCGCAGGAAGGGGACCAGGGCAAGCAAGGTTGCCGTTGGATAGCAACCTGGATTAGCGATTAAGGATTGTCCCCGTATTTGCGTACGATTTAGTTCCGGCAAACCATACGCGGCGCTGGCAAGCAGGTCTTTTGCCGGATGCTTAATTTTGTACCATTCCTCATAAACGTCAGCAGAATTCAACCGAAAGTCGGCCCCCAGATCAATGACTTTCATATTTCGCGCTAAAAAAGAACCGGCTCTTGCCGCCGTCAACCCATGAGGAAGTGCACAAAAAAGCACATCAAGATCCGGGACGTTTTCATCATGCAAGCTCCCCACCTTTTGACCGCTCCAATGTGGATATACCGACTCATAATCCTCCCCGGCTACACTGGATGAAGCGAGGTACAAATCCCGCACTTCTTTATGGCGTTTCAATAAACGTAACAATTCCTGTCCCGCATATCCCGTGGCCCCAAGAACACCAACCTTCATATTTAACCCTCCACTCTCCCCTGGATAAGTTCAGCTAAACTCCAGATGAAGTGAAACTCCATCCGGAAGAAGAATATTAATCATAATTATACATAAATATGTATAAAAATTCAAGATATTAATCGTCATCGTCTTCATCGAAAAAATCTTCTTCATCCAGTGTTATGTAATCAGAAACTCCTTTAAAAATATTAAAATATTCAATATCTAAATCTAATGGCGCTAATAGTTCCATCTTGATAAGACCTACTAATAATTCCAGCGTATCCTGCTCAACATCCGGGATAATCACTAAAGTGGCTTGAATTATATCCATAATGTGCAAATCCAGTGTCCCTATTAATTCAAAATCCTCACCCATAACGATTAGATATCGTTCGCTGTTAGGTGTTCTTACATCTCTAATAAAGCGTGGCATAAATACAGCCGAAGTTTTTCCATTTCCTTTATAAACTCTAAAATCTCGGACATTGTCCTTCATTGCACAGACCCCTTTCTATTGCGTTTTTTCAAGTATGTCAAAATTTAAGCCAAATCTCAGCACTGGCGTCACTCGGCATTCTCCAATCCCCTCTCGGCGAAAGCGAAATCGAGCCTACCTTGACTCCATCGGGCATAGCCGAGCGTTTAAATTGTTGACTAAAAAACCGCTTACAAAAGACCCTGAGCCAGTGGACAATCTCTTCCTTTTCATAGTTTTGAAACGCATTTTCCGCTAACAGAACAATTTTTGAAGGAGTATAGCCGAAGCGGAGCATATTATAGAGAAAGAAATCATGTAAAGTATACGGACCGACAATGTCTTCCGTCTTTTGTTCAATGTTCCCCAATTCATCAGGCGGGAGCAATTCCGGGCTGACTGGGGTCTCTAAAATATCCAACAAAGCATTTTTTGTATCTGGTTTATCGGAGCCCTCCGCATACCAAGTGACCAAATAACGCACAAGTGTCTTTGGGACACCGGAATTAACGCCATACATGCTCATCTGGTCTCCGTTATAGGTACACCAGCCAAGAGCTAATTCCGATAAATCACCCGTTCCCACGACAAGTCCGCCGACTTGATTGGCGATATCCATCAGGATTTGAGTCCGTTCCCTTGCCTGAGCATTTTCATAGGTAATGTCATGCCCTGATAAGTTATGCCCGATCGCTGTCAGGTGCTGTATACAAGCTTCTTTAATGGATATTTCCTGCGTCGTAACCCCTAATCCTTTCATTAAATCATAGGAGTTGCGATACGTCCGGCCTGAAGTTCCAAACCCCGGCATGGTCACCCCAATGATGTTTTCTTGAGGGAGTTTAAGCTTTTCAAAAGCGGCACAGGTAACTAACAACGCCAACGTCGAATCTAATCCCCCTGAAATACCCAGGACTGCTTTCTGAATACCCGTCTTGGCCAAACGTTGGGCTAGTCCTGCCGCTTGAATCCGGAAGATTTCCCGGCACCGTTCATCCCGGTCTTCTTTATTTGATGGAACGAACGGTTGAGGGTTGGTATGGCGTTCTAAGCCAGGAACTGCTTGGGAAGTAAGACTGAAGGAAACAGTCTCATAGTTTTTAGGATCAACATTACCGATGAAACTGTTGAATTTTCTCCGGTCGTTCGACAACAGCTCAATATCCAGGTCCCGAATCAGCAATGTTTCTTCTTCATTCATTCTATCTTCGGCTAATAACGTACCATTTTCCGCAATCATAGCATGCCCGCCATAAACGACATCGGTTGTCGATTCGCTATTTCCAGCCGAAGTATACAAATAAGCAGCCATACATCGAGCGGATTGTTGCGTGACCAGATTTCTCCGATACTCCGCCTTCCCAACAATTTCGTTACTTGCCGATAAGTTGAGAATCAAGTTTGCACCATGTTGAGCATGATATGAACTCGGGGGAATCGGCATCCACAAATCTTCACAGAGTTCTACTCCTACCACCAGCTCGGAGTTTTCATCCTTAAGCAGAAGATTCTCATTGAAAGGAACCTCGCGCCCACATATTTTTACCTTGTTAGAAATTCGGTTAAACGCCGAAGCAAACCAACGTTTCTCATAAAATTCACTGTAGTTGGGGATGAATGTCTTGGGGATGGCGCCCAGGATATGTCCCTCATGCATCATGACAGCACAATTAAACAATTGATTATCGGCCATAATTGGTATACCGGCAGCAATAAGCATCTTCGTTTCTTTTGTCGCTTGAAGTAAATTAAGGAGTTCTTTCTCCGCAGATTCAAGTAGTAATCTTTGATTAAAAAGATCTCCGGCACTATAACCGGTAACACACAGTTCGGGGAATAACAACACCTGAACTTTACGGGCTGAGGCTTTCATGATCAATTTTCTCATTTCTTCTATATTAAACGTTGGATTTGCTACTTCAAGATAAGGAACGGCTACCCCCGCTCTTATAAATCCATATTGGTTTAAAGAAATCATCCTAATCACTTCCTTTTATGTTCTCTTCTGTAACTTTAACTTTTTCATACATCACCGCTCAATCATACGTCTCACTATAAGTTTTCCCAATACAACTCAATCGCAGCCTCAAGACCCTGCTCAAAGCTCCAACTTTGCTTAATGCTATTAATAATATACCACAAATTAGTGGATTTAGTGGTGTTTACTTCCTTATATATGTCTCAACAGGGCTTTCAATTGACATAGGTTTTAAGCCCAAGAAATAATGTTAAAACGGACAATAACATGTTATACTAATCAAAAACAGATTTGCAGAAAATCAGAAAGAGGCGATATTTTATGTCTCTCATACGGCTGAAAAAATCTTTTGGTATTGTACAAATAAAAAAACGTCACGTAATTACGCTAGGGCAAGAAGTGCGTAAAGAACTTAACCTTGACGAAGGAGATATCCTTGACGTTTCGATTGAAGAAGGAAAAATCATACTAGAACCCAAGAAACTTATACCGGCCGATCAGCAATGGTTTTGGACACAGGAATGGCAGACAGGTGAACAAGAAGCCCAAGCTGAAATTGACGCTGGACGAATCAAGAGCTTTGATTCCATGGAAGATTTCCTTGAAGATTTAAGGAAAAACGACGATGAAGATTAAAAGTACATCACGTTTTAATCACGCCTATAACAAACTACCTAGAGAAATCAAGAACTTATTTGCTGATAAAATGTATCAGTTTAATGAAGACTGGCATCATCCCTCTTTCAGGGTTAAGCGGGTTCAAGGAACAGATAGTATTTGGGAAGGTAGCCTCAATATGTCCATACGATTCACGTTTGAATGGGTTAAAGACGAACAAGGCCAGGAAATCTGTTTAATGAGAAACATAGGAGATCATGACCATTGCTTACGCCCACCCTATTAATATGAGCGGGATGGTAATAATAAAATTGTTTCTTAAGATAAAATTACTGATTATACCCATCCGGATTATTCTTATGCCATCTCCATGCATCACCCATTATCTTTTCAAGAGAATCGTACCGCAGTTTCCATCCCAACACTGACTTAGCTTTTTCTGATGAGGCGATTAATATTGCCGGATCTCCTGCTCTT
>JQID01000098.1:7381-8134 GCA_000770645.1 Desulfosporosinus sp. Tol-M | reverse complement strand
TGTTCTTTGAAAACTGCATAGAGAAGAAAATCTAGTAAAAGTCGAAAGAATTCACAACAAAACGGAAGTTTTGAAAAGAACCCAAAAGTAGCGAGAATTAGGTCAAGCTACTAAGGGCGTACGGTGGATGCCTAGGCGCTAAGAGTCGAAGAAGGGCGCGGTTAACAGCGAAATGCCACGGGGAGTCGTAAGCAGGTTATGATCCGTGGATACCCGAATGGGGCAACCCAACCGGAGTCATGTCCGGTTATCTTTAACTGAATAAATAGGTTAAAGAAGGCAACCCGGGGAACTGAAACATCTAAGTACCCGGAGGAAGAGAAAGAATAATCGATTCCCTGAGTAGCGGCGAGCGAAACGGGAAGAGCCCAAACCCATCCAGAGGCCAGAGGTCAGAAGCCTGAAGCCAGAATGAATGACGGTTTGTAAGGAATTTAAGCGATGTATAAAGACTTAAGTACCTGAAAAACTAACATGCATCTGACATCTGGCATCCGATTTCCGGCCTCTGGGTGGGGGTTGTAGGACCCTCTATTAAGTTAAGATCTCTAGCTGAACAGAACTGGAAAGTTCGGGCGGAGAAGGTAACACCCCTGTAAACGAAAGGGAGCTTAACTGTGAGGGGATCCTGAGTACCGCGGGACACGAGAAACCCCGTGGGAAGCAGGGAGGACCACCTCCCAAGGCTAAATACTACTTAGCGACCGATAGCGAACAAGTACCGTGAGGGAAAGGTGAAAAGCACCTCGGAAG
>JQID01000098.1:0-7332 GCA_000770645.1 Desulfosporosinus sp. Tol-M | reverse complement strand
GCGTGATGGCGTGCCTTTTGTAGAATGAACCGGCGAGTTATGGTATGTAGCGAGGTTAAGGCGGGAAGCCGGAGCCGAAGCGAAAGCGAGTCTGAAAAGGGCGGATAGTTACATGCTGTAGACCCGAAACCGTGTGATCTACCCATGGCCAGGGTGAAGGTGGGGTAAAACCCACTGGAGGCCCGAACTCACTGTCGTTGAAAAGGCAGGGGATGAGCTGTGGGTAGGGGTGAAATGCCAATCGAACACGGAGATAGCTGGTTCTCCCCGAAATAGCTTTAGGGCTAGCCTCAATAGATGACTAATGGCGGTAGAGCACTGAATAGGCTAGGGGCCTTACCAGGTTACCGAACCTTATCAAACTCCGAATGCCATTAGATTAAGATTGGGAGTCAGACTGTGGGGGATAAGCTTCATAGTCGAAAGGGAAACAGCCCAGACCATCAGCTAAGGTCCCAAAGATACACTAAGTGGGAAAGGATGTGGAATTGCCCAGACAACCAGGATGTTGGCTCAGAAGCAGCCACCATTTAAAGAGTGCGTAATAGCTCACTGGTCGAGTGGTTCTGCGCCGAAAATGTAACGGGGCTCAAGTGTAACACCGAAGCTATGGATCCAGAGGTCAGATGACAGAGGCCAGAAGTCATTCCAGAAGCCAGAAATCAGAAGCCAGAGATCAGAACAATAATCTGACATCCGGCATCTGACCACTGATATCTGGATTAATGGCCCAAGGTTCAAAAGACGAAGTAAAGGTCTTACTGGAAATGAGTAAAGACCTAGGTTATATCCAAGAAGAAGAGTATATAAAGTTGTATGAAAGTTATGATGAACTTGGAAAACAGCTGTATGCGCTTCATGTAAAATGGAAATAATCTGGCTTCCGGCTTCTGACATCTGACCTCTGAGATGGTAGGGGAGCGTTCTATGATCAGAGAAGTTCAACCGGAAGGTTGAGTGGAGAGAATAGAAGTGAGAATGCCGGTATGAGTATGCGAAAAGACAAGTGAGAATCTTGTCCGCCGAAAATCTAAGGATTCCTGGGGAAGGCTCGTCCGCCCAGGGTAAGTCGGGACCTAAGCCGAGGCCGAAAGGCGTAGGTGATGGATAACTGGTTGAAAGTCCAGTACCACCTGGAAATGTTTGAGCAAAGGGGCGACACAGAAGGATAGTTTAAGCCAACCGTTGGTAGAGTTGGCCCAAGCGAGAAGGATGTAGGGCAGGCAAATCCGCCCTATGGTAAGTCTGAGACGTGACGGGGAGCGAAAAATAGTAGCGAAGTAAGCGACTCCAGGCTGTCAAGAAAAACCTCTAGTGAGTGACCAGGTGCCCGTACCGAAAACCGACACAGGTAGATGGGGTGAGAATCCTAAGGCGCGCGAGAAAACCCTCGTTAAGGAACTCGGCAAAATAGCCCCGTAACTTCGGGAGAAGGGGCGCTCTTAATGAAAGAAGAGCCGCAGAGAAATGGTCCAGGCGACTGTTTAACAAAAACACAGGTCCCTGCCAATCCGCAAGGAGAAGTATAGGGGCTGACACCTGCCCGGTGCTGGAAGGTTAAGAGGAGAGGTTAGCTTGAAAGAGCGAAGCTTTGAATTGAAGCCCCAGTAAACGGCGGCCGTAACTATAACGGTCCTAAGGTAGCGAAATTCCTTGTCAGGTAAGTTCTGACCCGCACGAAAGGTGTAACGATCTGGACACTGTCTCAACGAGGGACTCGGCGAAATTGTAATACCCGTGAAGATGCGGGTTACCTGCGACAGGACAGAAAGACCCCATGGAGCTTTACTGCAGCTTGAGATTGGATTTTGGTATAAAATGTACAGGATAGGTGGGAGACAGAGAAGCCAGGGCGCCAGCTTTGGTGGAGTCAGCGGTGGGATACCACTCTTTTTGTACTGAAGTTCTAACTAGGTCCCCTGAAGCGGGGATTAGGACAGTCTCAGGTGGGCAGTTTGACTGGGGCGGTCGCCTCCTAAAGAGTAACGGAGGCGCCCAAAGGTTCCCTCAGCGCGGTTGGAAATCGCGCGCAGAGTGTAAAGGCAAAAGGGAGCTTGACTGCGAGACCAACAAGTCGAGCAGGGACGAAAGTCGGGCTTAGTGATCCGGTGGTACCGAGTGGAAGGGCCATCGCTCAACGGATAAAAGCTACCCTGGGGATAACAGGCTTATCTCCCCCAAGAGTCCATATCGACGGGGAGGTTTGGCACCTCGATGTCGGCTCATCGCATCCTGGGGCTGTAGTAGGTCCCAAGGGTTGGGCTGTTCGCCCATTAAAGCGGTACGTGAGCTGGGTTCAGAACGTCGTGAGACAGTTCGGTCCCTATCCGTCGCAGGCGGAGGAAATTTGAGAGGATCTGTCCCTAGTACGAGAGGACCGGGATGGACGAATCACTGGTGTACCAGTTGTCTCGCCAGAGGCACAGCTGGGTAGCTATATTCGGAGCGGATAAGCGCTGAAAGCATCTAAGCGCGAAACCGGCCTCAAGATGAGATTTCCCACGAGCGAAAGCTTGGTAAGACCCCTGAAAGATTAACAGGTTGATAGGCCAGGTGTGGAAGCGCCGTGAGGTGTGGAGCTGACTGGTACTAATAGGTCGAGGGCTTGACCTAATAACGGAGGTCGGAGGTCAGAAGCCAGAGGTCAGAAAGGACGGAAGGCTGAGGACGGAGGACTTCAGAATCAATACTCTGGGTGGGTGGCTCAGGTTCGAGAGACTTTGACTGGAAAATATACTCTATGCAGTTTTGAGAGAACAGCATGTAAAGGATAATTCCTTTAAGCCGGTTTTCTTAAGAAAACATTCGAGTTCGAACCACGAAATCGTGCTTCGAACATCGAGAAGATCTGGTGATCATGCCGGAGGGGTTCCACCCGTTCCCATCCCGAACACGGAAGTTAAGACCTCCAGGGCCGATAATACTTGGGGCGCAGGCCCCTGGGAAGGTAGGTCATCGCCAGGTAAACAGCAAAAGGACTATCTCTAGCGAGGTAGCCCTTTCTGTTGAGAAGGAATATAAATCTTTGTCTAACCATACACCATTCCGTACATCGCGTTATTAAATCTCGAAGGGAAAGAAGGATTGATTCGGTTTTAGCAGGGTATAATATATCATTAGAATTATTGCTGTTTTAAAAATAATTTAGTATCATTATGATCATTTATTATAAACTAGTATCTACCAAACTCTATAGCTCCCTAAATGATCCAAATGATTCTGCAGTAATTTATCTGTTTATTAATACGAAACTAGATAACTAAAAGATAGCGATTTTGTTCAATTAATATGACGCTTCTGATGCTTTATCAGTGGGGTTATGTTATAATCACTCCATTGAATGCAATGCAAGGTGTTCAATGCACATATGTGTAAATAAAAGGGTAATTATAAAGTATTTCATTTTATTAATCTGCAAAAGTGAATGCCGGGGTTTAGTAAGTATAACTAATGAGAGGATTATCCGAATTTTATTAAAAAATGTTGACATTGTTTCAGCCTTCAGCTATACTTAAAAAGTTCTCAAAAAGTGGCCCGTTGGTCAAGCGGTCTAAGACACCGCCCTTTCACGGCGGTTACACGGGTTCGAATCCCGTACGGGTCACCAAACAAAATATAAGGGTGATTAGCTTAGTTGGTAGAGCAACTTACAAGCAGGATGCAGGTAGATTCGATACGGTTATAGCTCATCAAAATTAAGCTTGGTGTTTGAGATTCGAGGTTCGAAAGATCCTTTAAACCTTGGATTAGGACTAAAGAGGAAGAGAATGGTGTTCGAACATTGAATACCGAGTACGGCCCCGTGGTGTAGTGGTTAACATGCCTGCCTGTCACGCAGGAGATCGTCGGTTCAAGTCCGATCGGGGTCGCCATATAATACAAGTTTCTAACTAAAATGGGTAGGTGGCCGAGTGGTTAAAGGCGACAGACTGTAAATCTGTTCCGAGAGGTACGATGGTTCGAATCCATCCCTGCCCACCAATTTCGAAATTCGAAGATCGAGGTTCGAAATACGATAGAAAATCGCATGAGAACGTAGTATAGGTCTTTGAATAATAAAGGTTAAGCTTAAGATGAATATGGGTGTACGAATGTCGAATATAGTGCCTCGTTTTATTGTCGCGGGGTGGAGCAGCGGTAGCTCGTCGGGCTCATAACCCGAAGGTCGTCGGTTCAAATCCGTCCCCCGCAACCAAGATATTGGGTCCTAGAGCAAATGCTTAAGGCTTAATATATATGATTGGGGTGTCGCCAAGTGGTAAGGCACCAGACTTTGACTCTGGCATTCGTAGGTTCGAATCCTTCCACCCCAGCCAAAACGGGCCATTAGCTCAGTAGGCTAGAGCACCTGACTTTTAATCAGGGTGTCCCGCGTTCGAGTCGCGGATGGCCCACCAAGCTATTCGCGGGTGTAACTCAGCGGTAGAGTGTCACCTTGCCAAGGTGAAAGTCGCGAGTTCGAATCTCGTCACCCGCTCCAAAAAAAATATGCGCTCGTAGCCCAGCTGGATAGAGCGTCTGACTACGAATCAGAAGGCCGGGGGTTCGAATCCCTCCGAGCGCACCATAAAGGACTCGCCGTTGTAGCTCAGTTGGTAGAGCGTATCCTTGGTAAGGATAAGGTCACCGGTTCAATCCCGGTCAATGGCTCCAGCAAATGCGGGAGTGGCGAAATTGGCAGACGCGCACGCTTGAGGGGCGTGTGGGTAACACCGTACGGGTTCAAGTCCCGTCTTCCGCACCAATTAAAGCTGATCCGTGGAGAAGTACTCAAGTGGCTGAAGAGGGCGGTTTGCTAAACCGTTAGGGTGGGTAACTGCCGCGAGGGTTCGACTCCCTCCTTCTCCGCCAGATACATTCCTCGATAGCTCAATGGTGGAGCAACCGGCTGTTAACCGGTAGGTTGTAGGTTCGAGTCCTACTCGGGGAGCCATGGCAGGGTAGCCAAGTCGGTCTAAGGCAAGCGGTTCATACCCGCTCATGCGAGGGTTCGAGTCCCCCCCCTGCTACCAAAACATGCGGGTGTAGCTCAATGGTAGAGCGCTAGCCTTCCAAGCTAGTTACGAGAGTTCGATTCTCTTCACCCGCTCCATTAGAAAATTAGACATCGTGTTTGAGTCATGGTCTTTGGTCATCTCCCGCCATCACGGCGCTTTGCCATCCTTGGCAGCGCTACTAATCTCGAACGTCCTGATCGAGTCTTGGCTCCGGTGACACCCGGACCATCCATGGTCTTTGAAAACTAAACAACAAGGACAGCCAATGAGGAGACTCTAAGGAGTTTCAAGAAAGAATGAGCGAATCAACTTCTTCAAAGAGAAGTGGAATAACTTTTTTTGGAGAGTTTGATCCTGGCTCAGGACGAACGCTGGCGGCGTGCCTAACACATGCAAGTCGAACGGAGAATTTCAAAGAGCTTGCTCTAAGAGATTTTTAGTGGCGGACGGGTGAGTAACGCGTGGGTAACCTACCCATAAAGCCGGGACAACCCTTGGAAACGAGGGCTAATACCGGATAATCTTAAGTCTTGGCATCAAGGCATAAGGAAAGGTGGCCGATGAGAATGCTACCGATTATGGATGGACCCGCGTCTGATTAGCTGGTTGGTGGGGTAAAGGCCTACCAAGGCGACGATCAGTAGCCGGCCTGAGAGGGTGAACGGCCACACTGGGACTGAGACACGGCCCAGACTCCTACGGGAGGCAGCAGTGGGGAATCTTCCGCAATGGACGAAAGTCTGACGGAGCAACGCCGCGTGTATGATGAAGGTCTTCGGATTGTAAAGTACTGTCTTTGGGGAAGAACGAAGTACTTGAGAAAATTGAGTACAAATGACGGTACCCAAGGAGGAAGCCCCGGCTAACTACGTGCCAGCAGCCGCGGTAATACGTAGGGGGCAAGCGTTGTCCGGAATTATTGGGCGTAAAGGGCGCGTAGGCGGATAATTAAGTCCGGTGTGAAAGATCAGGGCTCAACCCTGAGAGTGCATCGGAAACTGGCTATCTTGAGGACAGGAGAGGAAAGTGGAATTCCACGTGTAGCGGTGAAATGCGTAGATATGTGGAGGAACACCAGTGGCGAAGGCGACTTTCTGGACTGTAACTGACGCTGAGGCGCGAAAGCGTGGGTAGCAAACAGGATTAGATACCCTGGTAGTCCACGCTGTAAACGATGAGTGCTAGGTGTAGAGGGTATCGACCCCTTCTGTGCCGCAGTTAACACAATAAGCACTCCGCCTGGGGAGTACGGCCGCAAGGTTGAAACTCAAAGGAATTGACGGGGGCCCGCACAAGCGGTGGAGCATGTGGTTTAATTCGACGCAACGCGAAGAACCTTACCAGGGCTTGACATCCTCTGAATCCGCAGGAAACTGCGGAGTGCCCTTCGGGGAGCAGAGAGACAGGTGGTGCATGGTTGTCGTCAGCTCGTGTCGTGAGATGTTGGGTTAAGTCCCGCAACGAGCGCAACCCCTGTATTTAGTTGCTAACGAGTAGAGTCGAGCACTCTAGATAGACTGCCGGTGATAAACCGGAGGAAGGTGGGGATGACGTCAAATCATCATGCCCCTTATGTTCTGGGCTACACACGTGCTACAATGGCCGGTACAGACGGAAGCGAAGCCGCGAGGGGGAGCAAATCCGAGAAAGCCGGTCTCAGTTCGGATTGCAGGCTGCAACTCGCCTGCATGAAGTCGGAATCGCTAGTAATCGCAGGTCAGCATACTGCGGTGAATACGTTCCCGGGCCTTGTACACACCGCCCGTCACACCACGAAAGTCTGCAACACCCGAAGCCGGTGAGGTAACCGTCCGGAGGTCAGAGGGCAGAAGCCCAATCAGAGGCCGGAGGTCAGAAACSGGAAGTCAGAGAGGAAGTTACTATTGGAAGGACTAAGCAAATCTTACGAGAAAAGCTTAGAACCAAAAGATAAGACAAACATCTGACATCTGGCATCTGATTACCGACATATCTGGAAAGGCATCTGATTTCCGACCTCTGGATGGAGCTAGCCGTCGAAGGTGGGGCCGATAATTGGGGTGAAGTCGTAACAAGGTAGCCGTATCGGAAGGTGCGGCTGGATCACCTCCTTTCTAAGGAGAACCGAATCGAGGTTCGAAGTTCGAGGCGTGAAGCACGAAGGAAACGAGAGCTAAGCAAGTCGAAGAATCTCAGGTTTTATCCTAATGGTCGATTCTTTCAGAGGACGGAAGTTCGAAGAGAGACCAAACGAGTCGAAAGACTCAAGCCGAGGGATCGGCAACTCATTGGTAATAACTGTTGTTTAGTTTTGAGAGACCAGATGATCGAAGTTCGATATTTGATATTCGAGGGA
>JQID01000121.1 GCA_000770645.1 Desulfosporosinus sp. Tol-M | reverse complement strand
TTGAATGACAGTGATGCCCGCAGACTGTTTCCCGAAGAAGACGGAAGAATTTCCTTAAGTGATGTCAGCATCAAAAGGGATGTACGTGATTTTGTGATCGATTGCGAAAGAGATGGGGGAAGTGAGAAAAAAAATTATATTTTTGTTCAGGAAAAAGCCAATGACAAAGGGAAGCTTTTGGGCAGGGGCAGTTTAGCAGAACTGATTGCCAAACAAGTAGGGAAAGATAAAAAGGCCAAGGAAGACATGAAAAGTGTTCTCCAGGAACATTGTTTTGATGTCAGGATTTTTGGCATTGTTTATTCTGTCAAACCAAAGTTTAACTTGACCGGTCCGGTACAGTTCGGGTGGGCTCATTCCCTTCATCCAGTGGACAGTCAATACGTGCAGGGAACGGTGGTTATGCCTAGCACGGATTCTACTGACGATGGTGAGGGAAAAACGCAAGGGACGATTTGGACAAGTTATATGATTCCCTTTGCTGTTTTTGCCATGCCGGCAGTGCTTAATGCCCGGGCGGCAGAGCATTCGGGGATGACAGTTGAAGACCAGGAATTACTGCTGAGAGGATTGTGGCAAGGGACCCAGCATCGACAGGCCAGAGGAAGAGGCCAACAGCTGCCCTTGATTTTAGTGCACATTGAATATAATGATCCTTTTTATAGGATCGGTTATCCTGAAGATTTGATTGCTATTTCTCCAGAGGCAAGCACCTGGAAAACTGCAGGAAAGCAACCTTCTTCACTGCAAGATATTTCTCTTGATTTAACAAAGCTGTTGGAGATTATTTCTGAAAAGAAAGACAAGATTGCACGCTGCAGAATTTGGTCTCATCCAAGCGTAAAAATAAACGGTGATATTAATAAATACATCCAGCCCTTATGGTAAAGGGAGGCAGTCATGAAAGGTTTAGCGTTTGATATTAAAGGAAGCATTGCTCATTTTCGTCGTCCGGATACAACGGCGACGCAGATGACGTACCCTTTTATTACTCCTACAGCGGTTAGAGGATTAGTGGGGGCAATTCTTGGGATCGAAGATTTTGTAACGCAGGATAAAATTGGCATAGAGCTATTAAATCCAGTAAGGACAGTTGCGCAGCAAATGTCTATGCTGGGCAAAGATGCAGGCACAGCGTTTAACCGGCCTACAACAATTGAACTGCTGGTTAATCCAAGCTATCGAATTTATTATTCAGGGAATGAGTATACTGAATCGCTTTTAGACCATCTGGTCAATGAAAAAGCAGTCTATCTGACTTATCTGGGTACGGCATATGCTTTGACGAAGCCTGTCTTATACCGGACATATTCGGATGTATCTTATATTACAGCAGCCGAGGAGAAGGAGATAGAGGCGAAAACAGTCATTCCTACGGCTTTAATCAAAGAGATTGTGCTTAAAACTGACCGGTATTATTGCAGGGCGGGAGGTTATATGTACGAATACAAAGGAAATCGTACGTTCGAAAAATCCATTGATTTCCTCTATGAAAAAAATGGAAAAGCAATATCATTTATCCCTCAAATGGACACTTTATTAGATCTTAAACTTGCCATGTTTGGGGAGGATTTAATATGCTTGGTGTAATCCCTTTTGAAAAATGTGTGGCACGTCCCAGCGAAAATGGTAAGGTTTATTTTCTAACAGACCATCTCCGCGGGGTGAAAGATTATGTAGAGCAAAGAATTAAGGATAGAGATGCTATATTAATCAGGCTGGCCGGGTTAGCCGGAATTTGTCATGACCTGGCAAAATCACATCCGGAATGGCAAAGTTATATTAACGGACAACGTAAGCGAGGACCTAATCATGCTCCGGAAGGAGCTTTCCTTTTTTCCTATTTGGGATATAAACTATTAAAATTAGAGAAGAAATGGCAGGATTATGCTGTCTATTGGCTCTGGCTGACCCGGGATATAGCCGATCATCATGGTCGATTAAAAGAGATACGGGATAATCACTGGATCGGAGCGGGGGCATGGGATAAAATCGATTTAAAAGGACTCACTCTTTTCATTCGTCAGAATTATCCGGAATTTACACATATCGAAATCACCAAAAAGGTCCTGGAGGAATGGGCTGAAGAGGTCTTTGACATCTTGGAAGAAGCAGAGGAAGCTATTGACCTTAGCTATAAATATCTTCCTCCTTTGGATTTAATGGAGAAACTGAGTTTCTGGAGAGAATTGACGACGGCGTTGATTGCCGGAGATCGTTTTCATGTCAGCCCAATGAATACTTTTTGGTTAAGTGAGCAGGAGCATCTTAGCAATAATCAAGCGTTAGACCAATTTTGTCAAAAAAGTGACTCGCAAGCTATGAGGAAGGTTAGAAGCGCAGCCCAAAAGCAGATTCTGCGACAATTGGCGGCGAATCCTGATCAGCGAATATATACGCTGGAAATGCCGACCGGCTATGGCAAAACCATTACAGCCTTAAAAATTGCGACCTGGCTGGGATTGAAGCAAGGTTATCAAAAGATCGTGTATGTAGCACCTTATTTGTCCATCCTGGAACAAACCAGTAAAGTAATTGAGGAAGCGATGGATGCTTTGGTACTTGAACATCACTCCTTAGCCATGCTTGAAACTAAAAAGGATAAAGATGATGGTGAAGAAGGACTCAGCCCTAATCAACTGATGATGGAGTCTTGGGCCAACTCTATTATCTGCACGAGCTTTCAGCAATGGTCAAAGGTGCTGTTCCCCGGGAAAGCGCAGGATGTCTTGCGCAGGGCCTATCTGCACGACGGTGTGGTAATTATTGATGAGCCGCAAATTTTCGCGCCGGAAGGCTGGAATGTTTTTTTATGCGGCCTAGAAGCGGTTGCGGCTCTATACAATTTGCGAATTATTTTTTTGTCGGCAACCATGCCTCCTTTTGAATATGGGCTTTCCCAAAAGCCGGGTTATCTTGTCGTTGAACCTGTCAAACAAATTGAGCGGTACCAGGTTGTTCGGCTCGGAGAAGTTGATGAAAAAAGTTTGGCTCACTTTTTGTTGGCAAGGAAAGAAAAATCCCAGGCCGCAATTTTAAATACGATCGGAGATGCTTATCTTGTTTATAAGGAGTTAAGTAAGGAGTTAAGTGGGAAACTGCCAAATTTAAAGCTCTTGCATGGCATGATGGTGCCGCTGCATAAGCGAATTGAAATTGAAAAAATCAGAGATTTTCGCCAGGAGAAGAAAAATGATCCTTTATGTGTAGTATCTACGCAAATTATCGAGGCAGGTGTGGATCTCAGTTTTGAACACATCGCTCGCGCTCTGCCTATTTTGCCCTCTATTGTGCAAGCAGCGGGACGCGTGAATCGAAATTTTGAAATGTCTGAAATGAAAATGTCTGAAGAGAAAATCGGAACTTTGTCGTTAGTTTCCTTTTTGCGGGAAGGAAAGAATAAAACGCGCGGTTATATTTATGCATCAGGTTTGCAAAAGCTGACGGATGAACTTTTAAAGGAAAAGGAAGTTTGGCTGGAATCTGAAATGCTTCAGTTGATAAAAGTTTATTATCAAAGGATGTTTGAACGGAACTCTTTTGAAACGGGGAAACAAGCGATAGCAGATGCCTTTGAAGGGAATTGGCCTGCCTTGTCAGGGTTTCAGCCCTTTGGCGAAGACTATCCCAAACTACCGGTTTTTGTTCCCTGGCAGGTTAAGCAAGAAGATGAAAGATGGTTGCCCGAAAAGTTTATTAAGTTGCAAGACCGGCTGGCTCTTTATTCACCGGAAAGCATTTATGAGCAATATGAGGATAAAAAATATTTAACAGGGTTGTCATTTGAAAGGCGAAAAGAATTTATGATTTTATTAAATCATTTTGTAGTCAATGTTCCGGCCAAGTTGGCCTTTTCGCTGGTAGATAGGGAAATATATCACCAGAATAAGATCCCAATGCTTTTAGGAATGGAAAATTATGATCATGTGGTGGGGCTGGCCAAAAGATATATGGAGGGGTTTGATAATTTTTTTTGAGGTTAGGCTTAGCTCAAGTCGGATTGCAGATGACCGGTCCCGTATAATTGTGGGTTCTAAGGCTGGGATATTATGCACCGGCAGGTGGTTTGAATATTGAAGAAGAAACGATGATATTTTGAGCACTGCTTTGCATGTTGTTTGAGGATGAGCTTTATGAGCGATATAGGAGAGGAGGGGTGCCGTGCCTAGCGAAAGTGAATTTAACTTAACCGGAACCCTTATTTGGTATTATTATTGCTGTCCCCGTGAAGTTTGGTTAATGGTGCATCAGATTAATCCGGATGAGGATGATGGTAATATGGATTTAGGGCGTTTTATTCACGCGAACACGTATAATCGAGATAAGCAAAAGGAGATATCGATCGGAAATATCAAGCTGGACATTGTACGTCAGGAAAGGGACGGGTTGGTCATCGGCGAGGTAAAGAAAAGTTCTAAATATCTAAAAAGCGCTCGCATGCAGCTGGCCTTTTACCTCAGGGAACTAAAGAGTCGCGGGCTGGATACCAAAGGAGAATTGTTGTTTCCAAAAGAGAAACGGAAAGAAGAAGTCGAGTTGACGCCAGAACTGGAACGTGAATTGGATGTGGCTGCATTGGAGATTGAGCGAATTGCGCAGCAAGATACTCCTCCTCTCCTTAACAAAATTCCTTTGTGTAGAAATTGTGCTTATAAAGAATTCTGTTGGGCGTAACAAGAATAAGAGTTATGTTAAAGATAATTCTGATAAACCATCATGCTGTTGCATGGGAGCATCAAACGTACGAATTTAGGTTCCTATAGTTTAAGGATAGGATAGAAGCGAGGGAGACTTTTGAAAAAAACATTATACATTTTTTCAAATGGGCAATTGCATCGCAAAGATAACACCATCTTCTTTGAGAGCGAAGAAGGGGATCGTAAGTTTATTCCGGTGGAGGACACCTCGGAACTGATGGTTTTTGGTGATGTTGATCTGAATAAACGTTTTTTGGAGTTTTGTACTCAGAAGGAAATTCTGATCCATTACTTCAATCATTATGGATATTACTCGGGTACTTTTTATCCCAGAGAGCACTATAACTCGGGTTATATGATCCTGCGCCAAGCGGAGCATTATCTTAAACCGGAATCCAGACTGCACATTGCTCGCCAGTTTGTGACTGGGGCCGAGCGCAACATTCGCCAGGTCCTTAAATATTATGCCAATCGTAATAAGAATGTTGGGGAGCAACTGGGAGAGATCGAAGGATTGGCAGAAAAAATCAGTACATCGGCAGACATATCTGTCCTTATGGCCATCGAAGGAAATATTCGGGACCAATATTATCGGGCGTTTGATGCGATCCATGGGCAAGATGATTTTATCTTTGATGGCCGTTCCAGGCGTCCTCCCAAAAACGAGATCAACACGTTGATTAGTTTTGGTAATACGATCATCTATTCAACAGTCCTCAGCGAGATTTATCGGACCCATCTTGATCCACGTATTGGGTATTTGCATACGACGAACTTTCGTCGCTTTTCACTCAATCTGGATGTAGCGGAAATCTTTAAGCCAATCGTTGTGGATCGTATCATCTTTTCTTTGATTGGTAAGAAAATGATTAGTAAGAAGGATTTTAAAAAAGAGGGAGGCGGGTTAATACTGAAAGAACAGGGCCGGAGAGTATTCGTTGAGGAGTTGGAAAATCGGTTAAAGACGACGATTAATCACCGAGAGATTGGATCGCCCGTTTCTTACCGGCGATTATTGCGTTTAGAGTTATATAAGCTTGAGAAGCATTTAATGGGGGAGAAGAACTATGAGCCTTTTGTTACTCAGTGGTAATTGAAAACGGCGAAGGATTAAAACGGAGGAAAGGCTATGTTTGTGATCCTAGTATACGATGTTGGAGAAAAGCGGGTTAATAAAGTGCTAAAAAGGTGCAGAAAGTATTTAAATTGGGTACAAAATTCGGTTTTAGAAGGAGATATCAGCGAGAGCAATTTGAAGAAATTAAAAATGGAACTGGAAAGAATTATTGCGTCGGATCATGATTCAGTAATCATCTACACATCTCGTACCACTAAGTATACGGAACGGGAAATCATGGGCTTGCGTAAAGGAGGAGAAGAACTTATTATATAAAGTAAGGGGAAGTGAATCACTTTCTTTATTTGATGCCGTCAATGTACAATACAGTCATAATCACGGGAGATCGACGACAGAGAAACGTGCTGGTTATGCGGTTTCCAAGTTATGAGGATGTTAAACTGATTTTATGCGTTCGGGGAAACTCTTAATTATTAGGCCCAAAATGGGCCTGTAGCCTGCCTAT
>JQID01000088.1 GCA_000770645.1 Desulfosporosinus sp. Tol-M | reverse complement strand
TCAAATGTCTTTTGGAAGAATCTTAACAGCCATGGTAACTCCCTTGAATGAAGGATTGGAGGTTGATTATGAAGAAGCGAAACACTTAGCTCAGTACTTATCCGTCCATGGGTCTGATGGTGTTGTGGTTTGTGGAACAACAGGAGAATCTCCGACCGTAACGGATCAAGAGAAGGTTGAGCTTTTTAGAGTAGTAAAGCAGGCATTAGGAAAAAGAACGGTGATTGCCAATATCGGGTCCTATTCTACTGCTGCAAGTATAGCCCTAGCACGCGAGGCTGCTTCAACGGGGGTTGATGGATTGATGGCAGTAGTACCCTATTATAATAAACCGTCCCAAGAGGGAATGTTTCGGCACTTTAAAGCCATTGCTGAGGGGACTTCTTTACCCCTGATGCTATACAATATACCGGGCAGGACTTCAGTTAATTTACTGCCTGAGACAGTGAAGAGGTTATCTGAAATTCCAAACATTGTCGCCTTAAAAGAATCTGCAGGTTCTCTTGATCAGGTCAGTGAGCTTAAAAGAATGTTACCTTCCAAGTTTTCTATATATAGTGGCGATGATTCTTTGACCTTGCCGATGTTAGCGTTAGGATGCAGCGGAATCGTCAGTGTTGCAGCCCATGTCATTGGGGACGAAATGAAAAAAATGGTGGATGCATGGTTTGATGGTGATACTTCCCAGGCAACAAAGTGGCATCTTGATCTTTTTCCAATCTTCAAAGGCATTTTTGTAACGTCAAACCCGGTCCCCATTAAAGCCCTGCTGAATATGATGGGGATTAAAGCTGGCGGAGTACGGCTTCCTTTAGTTAAAGCAACGCCGGTGGAAATGAAGTTTTTAAAAGATCTAATTAATGAGGTTAAAAAAGTACACGTAAGTTCTAATAATGGAACGCAAGTGATAACAGAATTGAAAGTGGCCTCTGAAAAGGTGAGTGATATCATAGTCTAAAGAGATCCACTCAGAAAAACGCTGATAGCGATAATGAACCCCTGCTAATGCAGAGGTTCATTATCGCT
>JQID01000175.1 GCA_000770645.1 Desulfosporosinus sp. Tol-M | reverse complement strand
TCAAATGTCTTTTGGAAGAATTTTAACAGCCATGGTTACTCCCATGAATGAAGCATTGGAGGTCGATTATGAAGAAGCCAAACGCTTAGCTCAGTTCTTGACCGTCCATGGGTCTGATGGCGTTGTGGTTTGTGGAACGACAGGCGAATCTCCGACCGTAACAGATCAAGAGAAAGTCGAGCTTTTTAGAGTAGTAAAACAGGCATTAGGAAAAAAAACGGTGATTGCCAATATCGGGTCCTATTCTACGGCTGCAAGTATAGCCCTCGCACGCAAGGCTGCGACAACGGGGGTTGATGGATTGATGGCAGTGGTACCCTATTATAATAAACCGTCCCAAGAGGGAATGTTTCAGCACTTTGAAGCTATTGCTGAAGCGACGTCCTTACCCTTGATGCTATACAATATACCAGGTAGGACTTCAGTTAATTTACTGCCTGAGACAGTGAAGAGGTTGTCTGAAATTTCAAACATTGTCGCCTTAAAAGAGTCGGCAGGTTCTCTTGATCAGGTCAGTGAGCTTAAAAGGATATTACCTTCCAAGTTTTCTATTTATAGTGGAGATGACTCTATGACCTTGCCGATGTTAGCCTTAGGATGCAGCGGAATCGTCAGTGTTGCGGCCCATGTCATTGGGGACGAAATGAAAAAAATGGTGGATGCATGGTTTAATGGTGATACTGCTCAGGCAACAAAGTGGCATCTTGATCTTTTTCCCATCTTCAAAGGAATTTTTGTAACGTCAAACCCGGTGCCCATTAAAGCCCTGCTGAATATGATGGGGATTAAAGCCGGCGGAGTACGGCTCCCTTTAGTTAAAGCAACGCCGGTGGAAATGAAGTTTTTAAAAGATCTAATCGATGAGGTTAAAAAGGTACACGTAAGTCCTATAAATAGAGCGAAAGTAATAACAGAATTAAAAGTGGCCTCTGAAAAGGCCAGTGATATTATCGCCTAAAGAGATCCAGTAAGAAAACGCTGATAGCGAAAATGAACCCCTGCCATGAGCAGTGCCATGCAGAGGTTCATTATCGCT
>JQID01000116.1 GCA_000770645.1 Desulfosporosinus sp. Tol-M | reverse complement strand
GATCACAAGTCGATCTCCAACATATGCAACCAGGTCTTCAGTTGTGGTCGATGTATTTTCGTCTTACAGATACATTCCTGCTCACCGTCTTCTGATATCACCGTATAATACCCTAAAAACCTCACAATTTTCTTCAACCCGATCCGTGCCAATGGCTTTCCATTATGATCAATCCCGGGTTTCTCTTCCATAGCATCAAGGTTTCTCTGAACCAGCACCCGGATGATCACCTGAATCAAAAGCGCAAACGACAACAACGTGATCAGCGCAACGATCCTCTTCGGTGTTTTCAGAAAGAGCGTATCCACCATTGCCGGACGTTTCATGACCGAGAAATTATCCTCTACCGTCTTCTGTTCCTTATACAACCGGAGAATTTCGATGGCTGAGGTATGCTCTTCCGTCACATTCGTGATCAGAACAAACGACTCATGTTTCCACTGCATCAGATCATACCGTTCCTGCCTGACAATCAGATCCCCCGTATCTATCATCCAGACGGTTGCTTTCGGTAGCGGTTTCGCATTCTTTGCAGGCCGTCCTACCGGTCGTTTTTCGAGCTCGACATCTTTGGTGACAAGAGAACATGCAACAGTCCAGATCCGATTCTTCAGGGTTTTCTCGAGTGCAGCTATTTCTTTCAACGCGTCTGCTTCACAGGAAAACTCTTTTGTCGTTGACGCTTTGACCAGCTCCAGGATCGCATTCTTCTCTTTCTCCAGTGCCTTCACTGCATCGTTCTTTGTCTTCGTACTCCTGAATACAAGAAGACGGCAGATGGTTCCACAGATCGATTCCCGGCATTCCTGCACTTCATACTCGACAAGCTTGATCGTCCTTGGCTCCCGGTATGTACCGATATGCATCCATTCATTCTTCTCATATGCCGTTCGAATGCACCGTTCTGCGAGTTTCTTCTCGAAGTTTGCCGGGCATACTGAGACAAATGAAAACCCCTTCCTGATGAGCTTCATAATATTCGGTGCGGTTGTGAGCTTGGAATCAGCAATATACGTCACCTTTGAGGTCGCAGTTTTCAGGAGATCGCTCAATGAATCGATGATTGCCCTGTTCCATTTTGAATCATTCTGGTTGCCACTTCGTACGGTAACAAGCAGCGGAATGCCGAGTTTATCGGTGACCATACCAAGCAACACCTGTTTGAGATTTGGCTTGCCATCCTTACTATGGCCATATGCCGGCACAGCCTCTTCGTCTTTGTCAGGATCGGAGTCTGCATATGATCCATAGAGAACAAATGTTGTTGTATCTCCGTGGAAGACCGCATTATAAGGGATCTTGAAGGTGTCATAGACCTTCAGGGCGATCTGGGTGAAGATGTTCTCACATCCTGCGTCATAGATCCGGTCAAGAAGACAGGCAAATGCATCACGGGTCAGCCATTCTGGCTTAACAGGATCCTCAAAGAGGAGTGACATGTCAACAAACTGATAGTTCTCATGAATTGAATAAAGAGGTATTCGTGCACCGATACAGAGAAATGGCGTAATGATGATGGCTTTTGCAAGATTGCCAGGGGACACCTGCCACTGTTTTTCATCCCATCTAACAACCGAATTGATAAATGGCACAAATCCCAGCCGATCTAAGAATGTGGCGACAATGAGTGCGATTAGAGGGGTGTGTTTGATCTCTCGCTGATGAGCCGATTCAACATCCTGAATGAA
>JQID01000085.1 GCA_000770645.1 Desulfosporosinus sp. Tol-M | reverse complement strand
TAAATTCTCGCAAATTGTTAAACTATTAGTTTATTCTGTTATATCATTTAAAAGGAGACCGGAGCATGGATTTCCATTTATATGCCCCCTATGAAGCGGCGGGGGATCAGCTTCAGGCCATTACTGCTCTGGCAGCTGGGGTGAATGAAGGTCGGCGGCATCAGACGTTACTGGGAGTCACGGGTTCAGGCAAGACTTTTACAATGGCTAATATTATTGCTAAGGTACAGAGGCCGACGTTGATTCTCGCCCATAACAAAACGTTAGCCGCACAGCTTTACAGCGAGTTCAAAGAGTACTTTCCTGAAAATGCAGTGGAGTATTTCGTGAGTTACTATGATTATTATCAACCGGAGGCTTATGTCCCTTCGAGTGATACCTTTATTGAAAAAGATGCTTCTATTAATGATGAGATTGAGAAAATGCGTCACTCGGCGACGGCAGCTCTTCTTGAGCGGCGTGATATTATTGTGGTAGCCAGTGTTTCCTGTATTTACGGTTTAGGTTCCCCGGAGGATTACCGGGAACTTGTCCTTTCGTTACGGCAGGGGCAAGTTGTCGATCGCAATGCTATTTTGCGCAAGCTGATTGCAATCCAATATGACCGCAATGATCTGGCATTCTCCCGAGGTACGTTTCGCGTGCGTGGGGATGTTGTTGAGATTTATCCTGCAGCATCAAGTGACCGGGTACTTCGCGTGGAGATGTTTGGAGACGAAATTGAACACATTTACGAAATTAATTACTTAACGGGTGAGATCTTGGGGGAACGTCGCCATGTCTCGATTTTCCCGAATTCGCACTATGTGACTGCTCAAGACAAGGTCATGGAGGCTGCGGAAAATATTGAAATAGAACTGGATGAACGAGTGAAGTTCTTAAAAGCCGGGCACAAACTCCTGGAAGCACAGAGGCTCGAACAGCGGACACGCTACGATTTGGAAATGCTTAGAGAAATGGGTTTCTGTAACGGAATTGAAAATTATTCCCGCCACTTGACGTTTCGGGAGCCGGGGGAGACCCCCTACACCTTACTCCATTATTTTCCGGAAGATTTTCTCCTTTTTGTTGATGAATCCCACGTTTCCCTTCCTCAGGTCAGAGGGATGTATGAAGGAGATCATTCACGCAAAACCACCTTGGTGGACTATGGCTTTCGCCTCCCTTCCGCCTTGGATAATAGACCCCTGACGTTTGCCGAGTTTGAACGGACGATTAAACAAAGCGTCTATGTCAGCGCAACACCTGGACCGTATGAATTGGCTCACTGTCCGACGCTTGTGGAGCAAATTATTCGTCCCACAGGGTTGCCGGATCCGGAGGTTATTGTTCATCAGACTAAAGGACAGATTGATGATTTGCTTGGTGAAATCAGAGTGCGAATTGCCAGGGAGGAAAGGGTCCTCGTAACGACCTTAACGAAGAAGATGGCTGAGGAGCTTACAGATTACTTCAAGAACCTGGAGATTAAGGTGAAGTACCTCCATTCGGATATTAAGACCCTTGAACGGGTAGAAATCCTGCGGGAGCTGCGCCTCGGAGACATTGATGTAGTGGTGGGGATTAACCTTCTGCGGGAAGGGCTGGATTTACCGGAAGTTTCTCTGGTGGCTATTCTCGACGCAGATAAAGAAGGATTCCTAAGGTCAGATCGTTCTCTCATTCAGACCATTGGGCGTGCGGCACGCCATGCTCAGGGCAAGGTCATCATGTATGGAGACATGATCACCAAGTCGATGCAGCTTGCCCTGGATGAAACGAATCGACGCCGGGCAATACAATTGGCTTATAACAAGAAAATGGGGATTACTCCTCAAACTATTCATAAAGCAGTTCATGATGTGCCGGAGGCAACTCGTGTTGCCGAGCTGAAAAAGGCCTATGGCACTAAACTACCACCCGAAGAGCTGGCGACACTTCTTAAGAGTTTAGAAAAGGACATGCGCCTTGCTGCGCGAGACCTGGACTTTGAACGAGCCGCTGAAATCCGGGATGCCATGATCGAATTAAAAGGAGAAGTCAATAAATACAAAATGACCAGCCAGCAACGCGGGAGTAAAAGTAAAAAGTATGACCATAAAGCACAACAAAAACAGGTGTCTTACCGAAAAGGGAAAAAGTGAGGCCAATGAAAGAAATATTTCAGAAACGGTCTACGTTGAACTATTTTCCTTGTGGTAGTAAACTGTAAGTAAAGAAGTAAAGAAGTAAAACTATTGAAAGGTGGTTTTATTGTGGAAGTATCCAGAATTAGCGCGAAAGGACAGGTAACGATTCCGAAAACAATCCGGGAATTGTTAAATTTGAACGAGGGTGATAGGGTTGCCTTCCTTGAAGAAAATGGCAAGATTGTGATCACTAAAGCTAGCTTAATTGCCTTAAATGAATTGCAGGATGCTTTAAGCAAAGATGCTAAGGAGAAAAGCATCACAGAAGAAGAACTCTTAAATGAACTTAAAGCAGTTCGGGAGGAATTGTGGAATGAACGGAAAAAGTAATGCCTTACGGGTATTTATCGATTCCAACATCCTAGTATCTGCAGTTCTTTCCGATTTGTCGTTATCCAGTAAACTATTATATTTGCTTATTGAGCAGCATCATTTAATCATTTGCAGTTACTCAATCACTGAGGTATCCAGGGTTATTGATCGGAGATTCCCAAACCATATTGCTAAATGGGACAAATTCCTAACGACTCTTGAATTTGAATTAGCATATACACCGTCAGACCTATCTACAGTGAAAGTGCCGTATATTCGAGATCCTGCTGATCTCCCCATCCTTGTTTCGGCTATTGTATCTCAACCAGATATATTTGTAACTGGAGATTTGGACTTTTATACACCGGAGATTCAAGAATATTTTACAATAATGACTCCAGGCGATTTTCTTAAGGTATTCTCTAACGACATAAATCATTGATACGTTTTCTTAGGAGGCCAATCATGACCCAAGACTATTTGCGCGTGCGTGGAGCACGTGCTCATAATTTAAAAAACATCGACATCGACATCCCTCGCGACAAACTGGTAGTGATTACGGGGTTGTCGGGCTCGGGAAAATCATCTCTGGCCTTTGATACAATATATGCTGAGGGACAGAGGCGTTATGTTGAATCCCTTTCAGCCTATGCACGGCAATTTCTAGGGCAAATGGATAAACCGGATGTAGATTCCATCGAGGGGCTTTCCCCTGCCATTTCCATTGATCAGAAGTCGACCAATCGTAACCCCAGGTCCACTGTGGGCACAGCGACGGAGGTTTCTGATTACCTTCGCCTACTTTTTGCCCGAATCGGGCAGCCGCATTGTCCCAAGTGTGGTCGCAGGATTTCCCAGCAAACCGTCCAGCAAATGGTTGATCAGGTGATGAGTTTACCGGAACGAACAAAACTGCAAATATTGGCGCCGCTCATTAAAGGGAAAAAAGGAGAGCATCATAAGGCCTTTGAGGAAGCACGTAAGGCGGGGTATGTTCGAGTTCGCGTCGACGGGGAGACAAGGGAGCTTGGCGAAGAGATAGAGCTGGTCAAGAATAAAAAACACTCCGTTGAAGTCGTGATCGACCGTATTTCCCTCAAACCGGAGAGTGCCGAACGTTTGGCGGATTCTTTGGAAACAGCGCTCAAACTCGGCGAAGGGAACGTCATCGTGGACATTACAGAGGGAAGTGAGTTGCTCTTTAGCGAGAATTTTGCTTGTCCGGATTGTGGGATTGCTCTCCAGGAAATATCGCCGCGTCTTTTTTCCTTTAACAGTCCTTACGGAGCTTGCCCAGTGTGTACAGGACTTGGGGCAAATCTTGTCGTCGACATTGACCTTCTCTTTCCGGATCGTTCTCTGTCCATGGCTGCGGGGGCGATCGCACCTTGGGCAAAATCAACGTCCAGTTATTACCCGAAAATGATGGAAGCTGTGGCCATAAACCTGGGGTTCGGGATGGATACCCCCTTGCAAGAACTTAGTGAGAGCCAATGGGAAGGACTGCTCTATGGAACAAAAACCCCTATTACCTTCCAATATCAAAATATCTTTGAGCAGCTAAAAACATATCGTACCAACTTTGAAGGGCTGATTCCCTTTTTTGAACGCCGCTACCGGGAGTCAACTTCGGATATGGTACGTCTCGAAATAGAAGGGTATATGAGTGAACACCTTTGTCCGGAGTGTCAGGGGAAACGCCTGAAACCGGAAGCGCTGGCCGTGAAGGTGGGCGGGATCTCGATCGATGATTTGACCCGCTTGCCGATTACCGAAGCTTTAAGCTTTCTGAATTCTTTGATCCTTACGCCCAAAGAACAAACGATTGCCCACCAAATCCTCAAGGAAATCAGGGAAAGACTGGGATTTTTGATGAATGTCGGACTGGATTACCTGACCCTGGGTCGTGCTTCAGGCTCGCTCTCCGGTGGGGAAGCCCAGCGAATTCGACTGGCGACTCAGATTGGGTCAAGCTTGATGGGTGTACTATATGTTCTGGATGAACCGAGTATTGGACTTCACCAAAGGGATAATGCTCGTCTGCTCTCAACTCTTAAACGTTTGCGTGACCTTGGAAATACGCTGCTTGTTGTTGAGCATGATGCGGATACGATGCTTGCCGCAGATCATATTATCGATATTGGTCCTGGCGCAGGGGTGCACGGCGGGCGAGTGGTGGCAGAGGGTACGCTTGAGGAAATCAAGGCTAATCAGGAATCGATCACGGGACAGTATTTGTGTGGCGCTAAACAGATTGCGCTGCCCAAGCAACGACGGCAGCCGAACGGCAAGTGGCTTGAAGTATTTGGCGCTCGGGAAAATAATCTGAAGGATATTCACGTGCGCATTCCTTTGGGCCTGTTTACCTGTGTGACCGGAGTCTCAGGCTCAGGGAAAAGTACCCTGGTCAATGAGATCATCTATAAAGGCTTAGCAGCCAAGCTGAGCTTAGCGCGGCATCATGCCGGCGCGCACGATCACCTGGAAGGGTTGGAGCATCTGGACAAGGTTATTGACATTGACCAGTCGCCGATTGGACGAACCCCTCGCTCCAACCCAGCGACGTATACCGGGGTTTTTAATTTTATCCGCGAACTCTTTTCCCTAACCCCGGAAGCAAAGATGCGGGGCTATCAACCTGGGCGGTTTAGCTTCAATGTCAAAGGCGGACGGTGCGAGGCCTGCCGTGGAGATGGGATTATCAAGATTGAGATGCATTTCCTTCCGGATGTGTACGTTCCCTGTGAAATTTGCGAGGGGAAACGGTATAACCGAGAGACCTTGGAAGTGCGCTACAAAGGAAAAAACATTGCTCAAGTCCTGGAGATGACGGTCGACGAAGCGGTGGAGTTTTTCCGGGTAGTTCAGAAAATCGCCCGGAAATTTCAGACGATGCAGGATGTGGGACTTGGCTATATTCGCTTAGGTCAACCCGCAACCACCTTATCCGGGGGAGAAGCACAGCGTATTAAACTGGCCACGGAGTTGAGCCGGCGCAGTACGGGTAAAACCATTTATATACTCGATGAGCCGACAACGGGTTTGCACTCGGCGGATATCGATAAACTCCTCCAGGTGCTCCATCGTTTGGTGGATGCCGGGGATACGGTGCTTGTCATTGAGCATAACCTCGATGTTATCAAAACGGCGGACTGGCTCATAGATCTTGGTCCTGAAGGGGGAAACCGGGGTGGAGAAGTGGTAATAGCAGGGACACCTGAGGACATTGCTGTTTTCCCGGCCTCTTATACTGGACAGTATCTGAAGCGTTATTTAGTATAGAGGATAGGGATGTTTGGGTAGTAAGGGAGTGAAAAGATTTTGACAATCCGTTTAGTAGCTATGGATCTCGATGACACATTGCTTAGGGATGATTGGACGATTTCCCCGCGTGTTGTAAAGGCGATTCAAAAAGCCCAGGCTCAGGGCGTTAAAATGACGATTGCTACCGGGCGCACGCCTATCTCTGCACGTCCGTATGCGGAGCAACTAGGGTTGGATGTCCCGGTGATCACTTACCACGGGGCGATGATCCAACAGGTTTTAAGCGGGGACATTCTATTTCGGTGCGTTATTCCCAGCCTTTTGGCCACAGAGATCGTCCAGGATGTTGTGGGTCGAGGCGTTTATGCCCAAATTTATCTAAAAAACCGTGTCATTACGTCGGAACTTAATGAATGGTCACATGAATATACGCGGCTCGCGAGTGTCTGTGTTGAAGAAGCAGATTTGTCAATTCTGCTTTCTCAAGAGCCGGAAGGGGTTGAAAAGATTCTCCTCATAGGAGAGGAATCTGACTTAGATCAATTAGCTCCCTTGTTAAAACAATGTTATGGGGAAAAAGTATACATTACGAAATCTAAGCCACGTTATCTTGAAATAACGGACGGCTCGGTAAATAAAGGTGTTGCACTGGCAGCTCTGGCAGAGCACTTTGGAATTGACCAATCAGAAGTTATGGCCATCGGGGACAGTTTTAATGATTTAGAAATGATTAACTACGCGGGTCTTGGTGTGGCTATGGGAAATGCCCGCCTGGAAATTCAAAATCGAGCGGATATTATTACCACCTCAAATGAGGAAGACGGCGTAGCCGAGGCTATTGAACGCTACGTACTGGATAGAAATATGTAGGAATGCAGTATGGGCGGAGTCCGAACGGGTGCTGATGTATTGAAAATGCTGGCACTGGGAGCCAATGCGGCCTGAGTGGAAGGCTGCTTATCTTTGCCGCTTACGGCGGAGGTTCAGAGGGGGTTGCCCTGATGTGCGACGCTTAGCGATGTTACCATGGATGTGTTGATCAGAAACAGAAGGAATTTACGCCTCCTCGTGCAATCTGGCACAATAATTGCAATAAGTTGCCCAAACCGCTATACTTAGTGCGAAGGGGGTTGCCTATTTTGCGTGTTCTTCTGGTTGCTCTCAATGCAAAATATGTTCACACAAGTCTAGCCCTTCGCTATTTGTGTAGTGAAGTTAACGCTGTTTACCCTGACGTTTTGCTTCGGGAATTTAGCATTAACGACCGCCTTGACCGAATTGCCGGGGAGCTTTATGAAGCCAGGGCCGATGTCATTGGCTTTTCTTGTTATATCTGGAACCTTAAAGAAATCGCGGCGCTGATCAGGCAGCTTCATCCTGTTTGTCCGAATGTGAAATTTGTCGTTGGGGGTCCGGAAGTTTCTTTCGAGAGCGAGGAGTTTCTACGCGAGCATCGGGAGGTGGATGTGCTTGTGATCGGCGAAGGGGAAAAAACATTTTTAGAGCTGCTTACCGCGTGGGAGGGCGGGAATGATCTTTCTCACGTCTCTGGTATTGCCTGGAATAAGAATGGAAAAATCGTCATCAATCCTCACCGAATTACATCCTCTGATTTGAACGATCTCCCAAATCCATATACTGAGGATGAGGACCTCACAGGCCGGCTTGTCTATGTTGAGACGACCAGGGGATGTCCGTTTAACTGTCAGTATTGCCTGTCCTCGACCTCCCGGGGGGTTCGTTATTTAGAGCCTGAGCGGTTTCGCCCAATGCTTCGCCAAATACTTAAAAACGGCGCCCGCACCATCAAGTTTGTGGACCGCACCTTCAATGCCCATAAGCAGCATGCTTTACGAATTTTGGACATTGTCAGGGAAGAGACTAAATATCTTCCGGATGCAGGGCGGATTCGGGTTCATTGCGAAATGGCAGGGGATCTCCTTGATGACGAATGGATGGATTATTTCAGAGCTTATCCGCGCGGTTTAATACAATTGGAAATCGGTGTACAAACTACATACGAACCAACCCTGAAGATTGTTTCACGCTCCCAAAACTTTGAGGAGTGGAAAAAATACGTGTCCGAAATACAGGCTCTGGGGATACCGCTCCATCTTGACCTGATTGTCGGGTTACCGGAGGAAAACTGGACTAATCTCCGGACTTCGTTTAATGATGTATACCGAGTGAAACCGGCTATGCTCCAGCTCGGATTTTTAAAAGTACTAAAAGGATCAGGGCTTCGTCTGCAAAGCAACGCTTACGGCCTCGTGTACACCCCGGATCCTCCCTATACTATTTTAGAAAATTCAGTCTTGTCCCATGGCGAAATACTTCAATTACATCGCATGGAAGACTTACTCGATAAATATTATAATTCAGGGAAGTTTACACACGCCTTGGCTGAGGTTTTGAAATTGTTTTCAACTCCGTTTGATTTTTACCATGGATTTGCCGAGTTTTGGGAACATTGTGGTTGGTTTAACCGACAATGTCAGGGCAAAGCCCTCTTTGACAAGCTGTGGGAGTTTATCGAGCATCGTGTATCATGCGTCGATATTTCCACGCGGGAGAAAATCCGTGAAGCCTTGCGTTTTGATTATTACCTTTGGGAGCGTCCCAGCACCGTTCCTGACTATCTTCGACTCGAAGCCGGCATAGAGTCGGAGGGAAAAGCTAATCCGTGGAAAGCAAGAGAGGATGAAGTTCGACGAGATGGTTACTGGGAAAAATTAATTCCAGAGTTCAAACAAATGGACCGGCGTCAGTGGAACCGCAATACGGCAGTCACCTATTTCACCTCTGATGTGGTACTGGTCGGGGAATCGGCGGCACCGGGTTGGTATCTTTTCCTCTATCAAAAGGGAAATGTAAAGGCCTACAGGTTTGAGGACGAATGGAGTGCGGTTTAATGACGTCTCGATATTTCTCACGCAAAATCATCACTCTTTGGGGGTGCATATTCGCTTTAAGCATACTTCTTACAGGGTGTACCAGAGAACCTCAGACCGGACAACCAGGTGGCCCGGCCCCTGCGGTTGTGGAAATCTGGCATTCTTTGCAAGGGGCAGAGGCGGATACCTTAGAGGGACAGATTCGAATAATTACGGAGACACATCCTGAGGTAATCATTAAACTCAAATATGTGCCGGAACAAAACTTTGTGGCTTTTTCCTACCAAGCGGAAGCAGGAGGGGAAGGACCGGAGATTTTTATCGCTTCAAGGGAGATTATCCGCCAGCTTTATGAGCACGGAACGCTGGCAAAAACAGCGTACATCGATCAAACGGCTTTTCCTGCCGCCTTGTCCGCCTTCCAATTTGGGGGAGTGGGATATGCGTCCCCTTGGTTGACAGATGTTCCTTTACTCTATTTTCGAACGGATACAGCCATTGTCCCAACAAATTTAGACGACCTTTTCTTAACCAAAGGGGGAATTTCAATCGCTGCGCCCGATACTGCCACACTTTCCGCCTGGTGGAATGGGCAAGGCGGGAGGTTGCTGAATGCTGAAAACCCGGTTCTGGATGATCCCCTCAATGTTACGTTTCTTAAACAGCTCTTGACTTGGCGAGAGGCCCAAAGCCTTCGTATCGATCCTTCTGTACTCAATACATTTGCCGGTGGGGGAACGCCCTTTATGATCGCCGGGGCGAGTCAGGCCAAATTCTTAACCCAGCAAAATGTACCTTGGGGATGCATGCCGCCGTTTGAATTGGTTGGTGGGCAAGGACACCCGCTTTTAGGCATGACACTAGGGATTGCGAATTCTGCCATTAAAACGAATGAAGCCATGATGCCGGTGATACAGAGCGTTGAGAAAGCACTGCTGACATCGGAAGTGGAAGGGGCAATGCTGCAAGCGGGACGCCTTCTTCCAGCGAATATGGGGTACTATCAACGTCCGGAAGCTCAGAAAGATATCTTTCCACAGGCCAATATCGCCCTTGCCAAGGCGTGGGCAATAGATGGAAATGCCTTAGAGTGGAAGTTAATTCCCTTTCAAGACGCGGCATGGAGCAATGTCCTGGCAGGCAATTTCACTCCGGAGGATGCTCTGATCAGTGCGCAAGGGGAAGCCATAGAAGCACTGGCGGCCAAGTGACAACCTTAATCTAATTAGAGGAGGGGTGTGAAAATGACAAGAAAGGGAGTAGAAATTAAAGGAACAGATAACAAAGGGGTAGAGCTAATTGTCATTACGGGTTTATCTGGTGCCGGGAGGACCCAGTCTATGCAAAGTCTTGAAGACCAAGGGTTTTTCTGTATTGATAATTTACCGCCTAGCTTTCTTGTGAAATTCGCGGAACTATGTGCCCAGTCCAGGGGAAAAGTCTCTAAAGCTGCGATTGTTTGTGATTTGCGTGGCGGGGAATTTTTTTCTTCACTCAGCGAGGCCTTAAGTAACTTAGAGAAGGAAGGCTTTCATCTCGAAGTCCTCTTTCTGGATGCATCGGATGAAACGTTAATCCGCCGTTATAAAGAATCTCGACGCCGACACCCTCTTTCCCCGCATGGACGTGTTTTAGATGGGATTCAAGCCGAACGCCAGCAACTGGAGGAGTTAAGAATCCGTGCTGACAATATTATCGATACGTCTGACTTATCCGCCCAGGAACTCCGCAGCCAGGTGGCCGATTTGTTTTGCAAAGAGCGGGGGCTGGGCCAAATGGCCGTTTCGGTGCTATCCTTTGGCTTTAAATACGGAAGCCCTATGGACGCCGACCTTGTTATGGATGTACGTTTTCTGCCGAATCCATTTTACGTTGAAATGTTACGTCCGCTGACCGGCGAACACACTTTGGTTCAGGAATATGTCTTTGAAAATCCCATAGCCCAAGAGTTTATGGAGAAGTACTTAGCCTTACTGGAATACATCCTGCCTAATTATGTTCAAGAGGGAAAAAACCACTTGCTCATTGGGATTGGCTGTACGGGCGGACAACATCGCTCTGTGGCCATTGCTGAACGGGTTGGGCAGTTTTTAAAGGAACGTAATTATGCTATCAGTATAAAACATCGTGACGCTGTTAAAAATCAAAAGGGCGGAACAGCGAGATGAATTCTAAAATGAGTGAAGGGCTTTTACGATACTTGAAATGGCTCTACCCCAATCTGAAAGTAAAAAGGTGGTTTCTGCTGGCGGTTTTCGGAATCTTTCTTTTTGCAACTGGTTTTTCTGTTATGAATGATGGAGTGGCACTTGGTTACGCAGAGTTACAGTTTCGGGAGGTGATTTACCGGATGACGGGCAGCACGCAGCGCATTGCCGTACCAACCGGTGCAATCATCAGCGTCTTGGGAATTGCTGCAATTATCTTCGGTTTTAAAAGAATGTTATATTCCATTATTTCGACCGTACTCCCAGAAAATGAAGGAAGAATAGTTGATGTGATTTACACGCGCAATCATTTGCTCAGAGGCCCAAAGATTGTAGTGGTCGGCGGAGGTACTGGACTATCAACACTCCTGCGTGGTCTTAAGCAATACACTTGTAATCTTACAGCCATTGTAACGGCTTCGGATGATGGCGGAAGTTCGGGAAAATTACGCGATGAACTGGGTATTCAACCGCCGGGAGATGTTCGAAATTGTCTTGTAGCTTTGGCTGATACAGAGGACATCATGGATACCCTCTTCTCTTACCGTTTTGAAAGCGGAGCACTTGCGGGACATAGTTTGGGAAATCTGCTTCTGGCAGGGCTAACTGATACCTTTGGGGATTTTCAAAAAGGCATCGAACAGGTCGGTAAAGTGTTTGCTATCCGTGGTAAGGTGTTTCCCTCCACGTTGGAACAAGTTGTATTAGTTGCGGACTTGGAGGACGGGACCCGTGTCGCTGGCGAAACAACGGTTCGGAACACCGAAGGAAAGATTGACCGTGTTTACCTTGAACCCAGCAATTGTCACCCTCTACCTGAAGCCTTGCAAGCCCTTGAAGAGGCGGATCTTATTGTTCTGGGTCCAGGAAGCCTCTACACGAGCGTTTTGCCGAATCTGCTGGTGGCTGGCCTCAGAGAGAAAATCCGAGCAGTAAAAGCCCCCTGTGTGTATGTGTGTAATGTTATGACGGAAAAAGGGGAGACGGACGGTTACCGGGTATCTGACCATCTTCAAGCAGTTCTGGACCACTGTGGTTCAGGCTTTGTAGATGCAGTCCTTGCCACCAAGGGGAAAATTAATGCGTCGCTTCTAAAACGGTATGTGGCGGAAGAGGCCGTCCCCGTTATTACTGATCCCAAAGAGGTCGAACGACTGGGCGCCAAGTATTATGAGGCGAATTTAGTACAAGTTGGGAATGTCGTTCGCCATGATCCGGACCGCTTAGCAAAGGAACTTATGAGGTTGCTTTTTCGTTTGAAACCCATGGGGGAACGTATTGCCATAGTCGATTCTTATCTGCTCGCTCGGAAGCTCCGCCAAGAGTTATAGCGAGGCACAAGGCACGAGGCACGAAGCATGAGGCGCGAGGCACGAAGCATGAGGCGCGAGGCACGAAGCATGAGGCGCGAGGCACGAAGCATGAGGCGCGAGGCGCGAATAGAGGTATTCGAATCGAACGTCTGCAAACGTTTCAAACGTTTCCAATCGAACTTCGCACTTCGAACCTCGCACATCGAGTAAGGAAACGTTTCCATTCGAACCTCGCGCATCGAACCTCGCACATCGAGAAAGGGGGTGGGCGGGATTGTCTTTTAGTACTGACACCAAAGAAGAACTTGCGCGCTTAAGCGGTCAGAAATCATGTTGTGAGTTAGCGGAACTGGCGGCGTTGGTCCGCATGGATGGAACCCTCCAAATCAGTGCTCATCAACAGTACACACTGAATGTGACGACAGAGAGTGCTCCGGTGGCACGTAAGATTTTTCGTTTGGCTAAGGATGTGCTCAAACGTTCGGTGGATATTGTGGTTAGGCGCAAACATAGGCTCCGTAAAAATAATTCCTACATGGTAAGAATCTATTTTCGAGGGTTGGAAGACCTAAAAAACCTTGGCCTGGTTGATGAAGAAGGACAAATTTGCCATGAAATCGCTCCCTATCTGATAAAAAAGCGCTGTGATCAAAAAGCATATTTACGAGGGGCCTTTTTGGCTGGGGGCTCGATTAATAATCCGGAAGGAACCTATCATCTGGAAATTGTCAGTAATGATGAGCAGCATGCCAAGGCGTTATGTCACTTGGTCAATCGTTTTAAATTAGGGGCAAAAGTCAGCATGCGTAAGCATTGGTATGTAGTCTATATCAAAGAGAGTGAACATATTGTTGAGTTCATTGGCTTTATAGGCGCACATCATGCCCTTTTGGAATTTGAAAACGTTCGAGTGCTTAAAGATGTCAGGAACCAAGTAAATCGCTTGGTCAATTGCGAGACCGCCAATCTTGATAAAATTGTGGATGCGGCTGTGCGTCAGTTAGAAAACATCCAACTAATCACAGATACAATTGGGCTGCAGTCTTTGCCACCTACAATAAGGGATATAGCGGAGCTTCGGCTGGAATATTCCGATGCCAGCTTAAAAGAACTTGGAGAAATGCTGCGGCCAAAAGTCGGTAAATCCGGCGTCAATCATCGGATGAGAAAAATCAATGAATTGGCTGAACGAATCAGGACTCAAAAGACGGGAAATATATAATAAGGTACATTAAAGGAACACAAAAAACCGAGAATTTGGGGGGAGAAAAAGTGCGGTTAGGGTATGGCTTGAATCTAGAGCAGACTCAAAAACTTATTATGACTCCTGAATTGCGCCAGGCAATTACTATTTTGCAGTTGTCCGCACTCGAACTTTCCATGTATGTTGAGGAGCAGCTTCTGGAAAACCCTTTGCTGGAGACCCAGGAAGAGAGTTTGGATATTAAAGAAGATGTAGAACCAACAGTAGAGGAGGAACGTCCGGTAGAGGAGAAATGGGAAGTGGATTGGCAGGACTATTTTCATGACCAGGATGAAAATCGCATTCGTCATGAAAGAGTGGTCGTGGAGGAAAAACAACGCTTTGATCCCTTCATCGCTGCATCGCCTACGCTTCTGGAGCACTTGCTGGGACAACTCCATGTCCAAAAAATATCGGCTTCGTTACCCGTAGCAGAGTACATTGTTGGTAACTTGGATGATAATGGCTTTCTTCCGATAACACTAAAGGATATTGCCAATGAAACCAATGTCTCCCTCAAAACGGCTGAAGAAGCGTTAGCTTTGGTTCAGACCCTTGACCCCTTGGGGGTGGGGGCTCGGAATTTAGAGGAATGTCTTCGCTTGCAGTTACCGCTCCTTCCGGACTATCCTCCTGAATTACCGGAGTTATTAAAGTATCTTGAAGATTTGGCGGCAGGGCGTCTGCAACGAATTGCCCATGCCCTGAAAATCCCTATATATAGGGTACAGGAACTGGCGGATTTGGTGCGTAAACTGGATCCCAAACCAGGCCTCAGTTTTTCAGGTCCGGGAGATGTGCGCTATGTCGTCCCGGATGTAGTAATTGAAGAGATCGAAGGGGAATTTATTATTCTTGTTAATGACATCACCGTACCCCGCTTGGGGATCAACAAGGTCTACCGTGAGGCCTTAAGCCTTGAAGAGGGGACAGACACCCGCAAATTTGTTGAACAGAAACTGAACGCGGCATCCTGGCTCATTCGCAGTATTGAGCAGCGTCGCCTAACGCTTTATAAAGTATCCAGCGCTATTGTGAAGTGGCAAACGGAATTTCTCCGCTATGGGATCCGTCATCTCAGACCGCTTACGTTAAGAGATATTGCAGAGGAAATTGGGGTTCATGAGTCGACAGTCAGTCGGGCGACAGCCCATAAATATATTCAAACCCCCCGGGGTATTTTCGAGTTTAAGTTTTTCTTTGCCAGTAGCTTGGGCAGAGGGCGTAATAACGCCAATAGTATCACGACAGAGGGGATCAAACTTGCTTTGCGCGATCTCATCTCTTCAGAAAATCCCAAAAGCCCATATTCTGATCAGAAGCTGGCTGACCTTCTTAAGGCGAAAGATATGGAGATTTCCAGGAGGACAGTGGCTAAGTACCGTGACGAGTTGGGGATTGCGGCGACGACTGGCAGGAAACGATATTAGAGGGGGGGTGAAGGAGCATGTTAAGGTATGGGGCATTACTTTTAGCTTATTTCCTGGGAGCCATACCGTTTGCTTATTTAGTGGGAAGGATCAGACATGTGGATGTCCGTTCACAGGGAAGTGGCAACATCGGTTCAACGAATGCTTCTCGATTGTTAGGTGCTAAATATGGCGTGGTTGTGTTTGTGGGGGATGTCTTGAAGGGTGTCTTAGCAACGGCCCTTTGTTTAAATTTGTTGGGTCCTTGGGGCGGCTTAGGCGGTGGGATATTAGCTATTATCGGACACAGCTGGAATCCCTTTTTTAAATTTAAGCCGACGGGTAAGGGTGTCGCAACGGGATTTGGCGTTATTATCTTTCTAGTTCCGGGGATATCCTTGGTAGCGATTATTGTGTTTGTTATCGTCGCGTTAATTACTCGTTATGTGTCGTTGGCGTCTATTTTAGGGGTTGCAACGGCTGTTTTAATGACCCTTTTTTCATCGGTTCCTCTCGCTTACAAAGTATTCGTTCTTCTTGCAGCTACGCTGATTTTCGTGCGTCACCGCGCCAATTTCCAACGTTTATTGAAGGGGACAGAGCCGAAACTTACTTACTAAGGCAGCTTGGCATTCAATCCGAACCTGGCTCAACAAGAAAGGGGATTTTTTATGAACAAAAAGAGTGTAAAAGATGTCGAGGTGCGGGGAAAACGCGTACTGGTTCGAGCAGACTTAAACGTACCTTTGGACGAGCAACGACACATTACTGATGATACGCGTATACGAGCCTCGCTGCCCACAATAGAATATCTTGTCCGTCAGGGAGCGCGGGTGATTTTGGCGTCTCATCTTGGCCGTCCCAAGGGGCAGGTCAAGCCGGAGTATTCTTTGGATTCAGTAGCCCAACGTTTGAGCGAGTTGTTGGGGCAAGACGTGCGGCTTGCCGGGGACTGCGTAGGGAATGCAGCCATGGAAGCAGTAAGCAGGCTGCAAGACGGGCAGGTTCTCTTGTTGGAAAATGTCCGTTTCCATGCGGAAGAAGAGAAAAATGATCCGACGTTCGCCCGTGACTTGGCAATGCTCGCCGAACTATTTGTCAACGATGCCTTTGGAACTGCGCACCGTGCTCATGCGTCCACAGAAGGGGTTACCCACTATCTTCCTGCCGTTGCAGGATTACTGATGCAAAAAGAAGTTGAATTCATGGGCAACGCTTTGGAAAGGCCGGAACGACCTTTTGTGGCTATTATCGGCGGCGCCAAGGTGAGCGATAAGATTGGCGTAATTGAAAATCTCCTGGAAAAGGTCGACACCTTGATCATAGGGGGAGGGATGGCGAATACCTTCCTGAAAGCGCAAGGGATTAAGGTGGGGAAATCCCTTCTGGAAGAGGAAAAAGTGGAATTGGCAAAACAACTCATCGAGAAAGCCAAAGCGAAAGGCGTGGAATTGGAGCTGCCGATTGATGTGGTGGTAGCCCTTGCCTTCGAAGCCAATGCTCTTCACCATACGGTGGGTGTGTCTGAAATTCAGGAGGATGAAATGGCTTTAGATATCGGCCAGGCTAGTGCGGAGAGGTTTGCCGCCCGAATTTCAACCGCCCGGACGGTGATCTGGAACGGTCCGATGGGTGTTTTTGAAATGGATGCCTTTGCCAGAGGTACAGAGCGAGTTGCCCAGGCGGTGGCCTCCTGCGGGGGAATCACAATAGTTGGCGGCGGGGATTCTGTGGCAGCCGTGGAGAAAATGGGCGTTGCGGACCGCATGACCCATATCTCAACTGGGGGTGGTGCCTCTCTTGAGTTTTTGGAAGGGAAAGTGCTGCCAGGTGTTGGGGCATTAAACGAGGCATGAGAGGTTATGAGGAAGAGGAGGAATTCTAAAGTGGTAAATCGACGAACAGTTATTGCCGGCAACTGGAAAATGTTTAAAACCGTAAGCGAAGCAGAGAATTATGCAGTGAAGTTTTTGGCAGAGGTCAAGGGTATTCAAGACCTGGATATCGTCTTATGTGCCCCTTTTACAGCCCTTTATCCCCTGAAAAATAAACTGGAAGAAAGTAATGTGCATTTGGGGGCCCAAAATATGTCCTGGGCAGACCAGGGTGCCTATACCGGTGAAATCTCCGCCCAGATGATTCTTGATGTCGCCTGTGCATATGTTATACTCGGCCACTCTGAACGGCGGGAAATGTTTGGTGAAACGGATGAAGGGATTAATAAAAAAGTGCTGAAAGCATTAGCTGCGGGCTTGACGCCCATCCTTTGTGTGGGGGAAAATCTGAACACCCGCGAAGAAGGAAAAGCAGCGGAGTGGGTCCGTTCTCAGGTTATTCATGCTCTTACCGGCATATTGCGAGAGGATCTGAGTCGAATTGTCATTGCTTACGAGCCCATATGGGCGATTGGTACCGGGAGAACAGCATCCAGTCAAGATGCCCAGGAAATGTGTGTCTCAATCCGTACCACTCTGAACGGCCTCATGGGATCTGAGGCTGAGAAAGTACCCATCCTCTATGGCGGAAGTGTCAAGGCGGAGAACATTGCAGAGCTTTTGACTGAGCCTGACGTTGACGGCGCACTAGTCGGCGGGGCAAGCCTGGATCCCCTAAGTTTCGTGAAACTTGTCCATAACGCAGCATCCGTTTTTGCACGCGTGAAAGGAGTATAGGGATGGGGGCTAAACCGCTTCTCCTTATGATTTTAGATGGTTGGGGTCATAGTGAGGCTATCGAAGGAAACGCCATAGCTCAAGCAAATTTGCCAAATTTTCGGCGCTTGGAAAGTACATACCCTCACACATTCCTCCGGGCATCGGGAGAAGCAGTGGGATTACCGGACGGTCAAATGGGAAATTCTGAAGTTGGGCATCTGAACATGGGTGCCGGGCGGGTAGTCTATCAGGAATTAACCCGTATCTTTAAAGCGATTAAGGATGGGACGTTATTTAAGAATCCGGTCTTAATCGAAGCTATGGCTCACGCCCGCCTCTCTAACAAGGCCTTCCACTTTATGGGCTTACTCTCTGACGGAGGAGTTCATTCCCATATAGCGCACTTGTTTGCCCTGCTGGAGATGGCCAAGGAACAAGGATTAGAAGAGGTGTATATCCACGTTATTCTGGATGGCCGCGACGTTTTGCCGCAGAGTGCCAAACAATATATCACTCAACTGGAACAAAAAACTATGAATTTGGGGTTTGGCAAAATTGCCTCGGTGAGTGGCCGTTACTATGTGATGGACCGGGATCGGCGCTGGGAACGCTTAGAAAAGGGTTACCAAGCCTTGGCTTTGGGCGAGGGAAAATGCGCGGCCGGTGCCTTAGCAGCGCTGGAGAGTTCCTATGATCTGCGTGTGACGGATGAATTCGTGCTGCCAACGGTAATTGTTAATGAGAACGGAAAACCGGTAGGCCCCATTCAAGAGGGGGACAGTGTCCTCTTCTTCAACTTTCGTGCAGATCGGGCGCGGGAAATCACGCATGCTTTCGTAGATGAAGAGTTTTCAGGATTTGCCTGCCCCATTCACCCCCGAGTTCACTTTGTGTGTATGACTCAGTATGAGGACACGATCGGCGCACCAATCGCGTTTCCGCAACAAAACCTGAATAACACGTTGGGAGAAGTTCTTTCGCAACACGGGTTAAAACAGTTGCGGATTGCAGAAACGGAAAAATACGCGCATGTGACCTTCTTTTTTAACGGTGGAATCGAAGAATCCGATCCCGGGGAGGAACGCATCCTGATTCCTTCCCCTAAAGTCGCGACCTATAACCTTCAGCCCGAGATGAGTGCACCGGAAGTAACTCAAACGATCCTGGAACAACTAAGGAAAAATACATATGATGTGATTATTCTGAACTTTGCCAATCCGGATATGGTTGGACATACCGGTGTGTTCGAGGCAACCGTCAAAGCGGTGGAGGCGGTTGACCAATGTTTGGGTAAGATATATGATGAGCTTCAAAAAATGAATGGGACCCTTCTTGTGACCGCTGACCATGGAAATGCCGAAGCCAAAGTGGATCTAGCGACGGGTCTTCCCCTGACCGCTCACTCGACAAATCCGGTTCCCTTTATTCTCGTCGATGAAAAGTTCAAAGGGTTGAAGCTGCGTGAGGGCGGTGCTCTGTGCGATATTGCCCCTACTCTTCTCGAATTGCTCAATATTCCAAAACCCGTGGAAATGACCGGAAAATCATTGCTTAAATAGTGAACTCAAAATAGACCAGGTTACGCCTCGGATTATATCCCAATGACACCTAAGGAAATAGGGACTCTTAAAAAAGGGGAAATAAAAATGAATTTTATTACAGATGTTTATGCTCGTGAGATTTTGGATTCCCGGGGGAATCCGACTGTAGAAGTAGATGTCGTTCTTACAGATGGGCTCATAGGACGCGCGGCTGTCCCGTCGGGCGCTTCAACAGGGGCTTTTGAAGCAGTGGAACTTCGGGATGGAGATGCTACCCGTTATATGGGAAAAGGGGTAATGAAAGCGGTTGAAAATGTCAACTTACTAATCAGCCCGGAAGTCGAGGGACTGAATCCGTTTGACCAACCAGGACTGGATCGTCTGTTGATTGAACTTGATGGAACCACAAATAAGGGAAAATATGGAGCCAATGCGATTCTGGGGGTGTCCTTAGCCGCAGCTAAAGCAGCAACTGAGTCGCTCGGGTTACCCCTCTATCAGTATTTAGGCGGCGTGAATGCCAAAGAACTTCCAGTGCCGATGATGAATATCTTAAATGGCGGAAGTCATGCCGATAATAATGTGGACATTCAAGAATTTATGATTATGCCAATCGGAGCGTCGAGCTTTGCTGAGGCCTTGCGCATGGGGACAGAAGTGTACCACAGTCTGAAAGCGGTACTAAAAGAAAAAAAACTCGCCACAGCTGTCGGGGATGAAGGCGGTTTTGCACCCAACCTCAAATCCAACGAAGATGCGCTGCTGTGCATTGTGGACGCGATTCAAAGGACGGGGTACATTCCTGGAGAACAAGTAGCCCTGGCGCTTGATGTGGCAGCCTCAGAACTATACGAAAATGGAACCTATAACTTGGTAGGGGAAGGGCTTAAGAAGACCTCTGAGGAAATGATTGATTATTATGAGGGACTGATCGAGCGCTATCCGATTGTTTCCATAGAAGACGGGCTGGATGAAGACGACTGGGAAGGCTGGCGTAAGCTGACGGAGCGCTTGGGAGATCGCGTTCAGCTTGTCGGGGACGATCTATTTGTGACCAACCCGGAGCGCTTGGCGCGTGGGATTAAGGAAAAATGCGCCAACTCGATCCTGATTAAGCTCAACCAAATCGGCACCTTAACCGAAACCCTGGATACAATAGAAATGGCTAAACGGGCAGGCTATACCGCTGTCGTCTCGCATCGTTCCGGGGAGACAGAAGACGTCACCCTAGCCCATGTCGCTGTTGCCGTCAATGCCGGGATGATCAAAACTGGGGCTCCAGCCCGGACCGAGCGGGTGGCCAAGTATAATGAATTGCTTCGTATTGAGGAGGAACTTGGAGAGAGCGCAGTGTATCGTGGCCGGAAAGCGTTAGCCAGGTAGGGATGGTTTCTTGAGTTTTATTGAGGCGTGTGCTAGAATAAGCCTATTGGTTAATAAGTTGATTACGTAAATGAAGACATAGGGTTGCATTAGGGAGAGTGAGTTTATTGAAAATTGCTTTGGTTATTCTTTTGAGTCTTAGCTCTTTAGGACTCATTGTAACTGTCTTATTTCAGTCTGGCAGAAGTGCCGGTTTATCCGGAGCTATTTCAGGCGTTGGCGAGTCTGTCTTTGGGAAAAAGAAAGGTATGGATGAATTATTCGCGAAACTAACGGCCGCTTTAGCTGTCGTCTTTATGCTGAGTTCCCTGGGGCTCACCATGATTTTGTAACAAAACTGATCATCGCTCTATTCTCCTGCAAATAAAGCTAAACTTTGGAGGGGCACTTCACAAGAGGTGTCCCTTTTAGGTACTAAACCCATGGAAAAGTTCAACTAAACTTTAGAGGGAGTTAAAACTCCCCGAACTATGTTTTATATATGCTATACCGAAGTACCAGGTGAGAGGAGAAATAATTATGCCCTCTGAAGGAATAAAAATCGTCGCTGAAAATCGGAAAGCATTTCACGATTATTTCATTGATGATAGGGTCGAGGCAGGGATCATTCTTACCGGAACTGAAATTAAATCTATCCGTAACGGGAAGATAAATCTAAAAGACAGTTATGCTCGTATAAACAATGGCGAAGTATGGGTTTATCAGATGCATATCAGTCCTTTTGAACAGGGTAACCGTTATAATCATGATCCACTTCGACCACGCAAATTACTACTACACCGTTCTGAGATTAACAAGTTAGTCGGGAAAATCCAACAGCAAGGACTAACCCTTCTCCCGATTAAAATTTATTTAAAGAACGGCATGGCCAAAGTTGAATTGGCAGTTGGTCAAGGAAAGAAGAATTACGATAAGCGTCAAGCCCTTGCTGAACGAGAAGGCAAACGCGATATTGAACGAGCGTTAAGAGATCGTAATAAAGCCCATTAAAAAAAGAATTTTTCCATAAAATATAATAATACCATAAAAAAGTAATAATTCCATAGATATACGGCTTTGTTTTGTGCTTAAATATGTTATACTAAACATGTAGATCACTTATATGGGGGCGTTCTAGACTCGCTCGGAGAAGCGGTGGCAAGAGTTGCGCGTCGAGATTCCACCTGGTCTCGTTAAACGGTGGGCAAAAATAGTTAACGAAAATAATTACGCCCTAGCAGCCTAGTGCCGCTAGCATCCTGCCTTCTGGACCTACGGTGAAGGGTCAGGGTGTCAACTTAGTAGGACGCTCTAATGTCAATGCTCGGAGACATTAGCTAAGATTATCGAGCTAGCCTGACATGAATCCTCGCCTTTAGGAGTCACGTCTGGCGAAACTAAATTGAAGGATACACGCGTAGACGCTTTTGGGGCAGCTCTTCGATACAGGGGTGCAAATCCCCTCGCCTCCACCA
>JQID01000108.1 GCA_000770645.1 Desulfosporosinus sp. Tol-M | reverse complement strand
TTTAAACTCAATTAGAGTCTACCCACCCCAAACATCCCTTAACTACCCTAGTCCCTCTTTACAAAGCCGCCGGTACACCCTTCCCTCTGGGAATGGGCATCTTTAGATCCAGTCACTCTACTAACCTCTTGAACTAAGAGTTATTTGGGATATCCACAGCCCGTTTAATTGTCGCCCATATCCTTAATTGATGTCAAAACACAAAGTAATTATTTATTTATTCCTTAGAATTAAGCAGAAATCCTTTAAGGATTTAATGAATTTTCCAGTTTTGTTACCCATAGGCCACATTTTTATCCTGTGTGAAAGACCCAATTAAAACTCTTATTCCTACTCTAATTCTAAGTCCAACGTAAATCCGACCAACTACTTCTTTTGCCGAAAAACCTGGATTCTTAACCAAGCCGCCGGTACACCGTTCCCTCATCTAGGGATGAGCAGGGCGACTTATTCTGGGGACCTCAACTTTTCCCTCCCAACTCCTCGATCGAGACTCCAAGCCCCGCTGCTAACCTTCTACATTAAGGGAACCTTTCTTTGCATCACCGTCAAGTCCGTTCCTTATGCAAAAGCCACGAATGCTATTTCGAGAAACCCCAAGCACTGCAGCGATAGCTTTATATCCAACTCCTTTAAGCCGGAGGTCATAGATCTGCTGTTTTTCAATTTCCGTCATTTGTCACATCCTTACTAAATAATACAGTTATTCACACATATTGATGCTTATCCACAAGTTTCCACTGACTTATCCACAGTTAAAAATCTTCTTTTGCACACAGTTTGCATTGACTTTCCCAATTACTCTCATCCTCTACTTGCAGCGGAACCCTGCTGACTGTTATATTTTTTTCGTTACATCTAATGTCTTCACTAAAAAGTCCTGACGTAAGCCTTGGACAGCCGGGATATAAACATGGTCGCTTGGGCTTTCTAGGCATTCAACCATCTCCGGACAAGACAAAAGCCCTCGCGGGTTTGTACCTTCAAGGGCTATCTTCAATGCTACTTCTACTTATCGAGTTCACTGAACATATACCACGACGTTCCGAACACCATATACTAATGCTGCCTCTGTGGAATTCATATAAGGTCGATGCGGTTCCCTTTTATTGCTCCTCCAGTATCTAAAGCGTGAGCCAGTCCATAACCCTCGACAAATATGTTTGTTCCGAGAGGGATTAATGCAGGATCGACGGCAATAACTCCCAACGGACGGACGCCCCCGATGCTGTTATCCCTCCTGTATGTACCCGGGTAGTTCTGGTACTATTAATAGAGTAATTTATGGAAGTCCCAGTGAACTATTTTTCAGCAGTCAGCGATACTCTCTTTTAGTGTTAGAAAAAGAAAATCAGCCAAATTAGAATGATAAGCATCTCTTTGGTTGCGCCTTGTCCTAACCCCCAAATTGTCAAAGCACCATCCATTAGACTTAGTATTAAGGACACTATGGAACTGACGATGATTGCTTTGTCTCTCGACCTCAACATATTATTCTCCATCTTCGGTAATGGATTACTTATGGCACAAATGAAGATATCGGTGATATGAACATTCACGTGCGGCGAAACCGCAGTTCCGGAGAGATGGAAACCGCCAGTACGGAACTGGGAACCGCGTTTAAGAATCATCGTTGACCCAAAATAAGACTTGATATGGGGGCGGCGGATGCTACCCTAAAGAAAGGGGTGGGGCTTACCCAAAAGGAATACCCCTATGAGCCACACCCCTCGACCCATTGAATCCGACGTGGGGTCCCATATGCTTTGGGACACTTCCTTTGGATTTAATCGAGTTGGCTTTGCAAATTTTCCCTCAGTAATTTGGGATTTTTGTCATCGCTACTGTAAGCGTGGCATATCCCCTTATACATTTCCCTGATTTTTTCCATTCTTTCTTTGTAGGGCATTGTTTTGGGCAGTAGGTGGAAATCCCGAAGTTGAATCACGGTTGTGATTGATTCCATAGCAAGTTCCACCAAATGCAAGCAACCCATAGACCCTCCCAGTATTCTCTGCACCTGTTCTTTAATTCCTTTTTGGATTTTCAAACCTACAAGACCTTCCATTTTTGATGCAACTTCATAACATAAATCCCAGGGCACTTTAATTATCTGAACCTTTGCGGCCAAGATCAACGTAAAATTACTATCAAAGGTTACAATACTTTTTATCTCGTGGAAGTAGTCCTTTAAATGGACGATAATCCTTATGTTAGTATCTTCTTGTTCAATGCTAATGGACTTTTCTTTTTCAAACAGCAGCATATTCTATCCTCCAATCTTCTCTATGATAATTTCAATTTTATACTTTAATATACATAGTAACATTTTGTACCTCATCCGCCTAGACCCAAGAGAAAACCCTGAAAAGGAATATTCGTTGAACATAAAACCAGGATAAATATAGAAAACTATTAAAAAACGATTAATAAATAGAGGTATAATAAAATCAGTAGAATATCCCGAATGGTGAAATGGCTTGTGAAAATATTCGTAGGAGTTACTGCTGTAGTTATTACGTCCTGTTCATATCTCTTTTAAAATATTAAAGATTTTATTTTAAAGGAGATGTTTCGTTTTATGACGAAAAAGAGGTTCTTGCAAGGTTAATATTCAATGTTGAAGATCGGGAAAATATTCTAAGAAAAAACAAAAATGACCAGACCGTCTAATACCGATCCGGCGTGAATTCCTATTAACTTAAACTGGACCTACTATCAACCATCTCAATTTCTATAATTTAAGGGGGGCGTTTTTTCCCGAATTTTTACACGATTACGCGAATATCTCATATACCCCCACCGGGTACCCCCATATATTCGCGTAAAAGTGTACCCCCGAAGGCCGGAATTATTCCCCAATATGTTCCCTTGGACGGTTGTATGCATACGTACCAGTACCCCCAGGCTGCTAAAGTGTCTCATCCATAGTCGGTTAATAAAACTTAAATTTTTAGTTCTCTCGGAAAAATTTACTTGAATAAATCCAATAATGTAATATTAGTATTGATATCTAGCTAATGTTTTATCTTTTTGGGAGGTAATCGTATGCCCGGTATAATTAAATTCAAAACGATAGAGTTGACCAGCACATTTCTTGACCCCCGACAAAAATTTGAACAGACGGCAGAGAAATTCCAGGTGAGGTTTAACCCTCTTACCGGTAGGACAGGCCACTTCTCACACTTTGGAGCAATCAAACCACAAAAACTGGACCTGCAAAGATACAACGATCCTGAAATTAAGGGATTCTGCCCATTTTGCGACGACTTGAAAGAAAAATTAACTCCGAAATTCGTTAAAGAAGTTATTCCTCAAGGCCGCCTGTCGCAAGGGGAAGCTCTGCTTGTTCCTAACCTATACCCATATGACATCTATAGTGCTGTAGACATTATGACCAATGATCATGTGGTGCCTTTGGAATGCTTCAATGATAAGAGGCTTTTTGATTCTTTCAGCGTGGGGATTAACTTTCTGAAAACAGTTAAGGCACATGATCCTTCTTTACCATATCACATTATGACATGGAACTATATGCCGCCTTCCGGAGGCGGGTTAGTGCACCCACACCAGCAGTATTTTGCTACAGCAAACCCAGGAAACCAGTTTACAGATGAATATAAGGCTGCCGAACAATTTTATTGGCAATATAAAACTGATTTTTGGTCTGAACTCATTAAAGTGGAAAAGAAAATTGACGAAAGGTATATCGGGCAGATTGGAAGCAGCCATTGGTTAACATCCTTCGTATCATTGGGAGTCCTCGGAGAAATCATGTGTGTTTTCCCAAAAATATTTTGCATTGATGATTTCTTAGATTCAGATACTAACGAATTGATTCAGGGTCTTCATAATGTTTTCCGTTATTTCATAAAAAACGATATATTCAGTTTTAATGCTTCACTGTTTTTCGGTCCTAAAGGGCAGAACTTTTTTCCTGCCCATTTTAGAATCGTACCACGAACATTTTTAAACATAAGAGATTTTGCTCCTGATTTGAATTTCTTTCAAGCATTACTGCAAGAACCAGTAAGTGTGGTTATTCCAGAAGAATTATGTAAGGCAATAAAAGAATTATTTTAATTAGTGAGTACACTGTGGTACATGGGATCTACCTAATAAATCCAACTTGCAACCCCATTTATTGAAAAACTGTCGAGTATCGAATTATGCTTAGCTAAATTGAGGTTTATTTCTCGATTAAATAATACCATAC
>JQID01000191.1 GCA_000770645.1 Desulfosporosinus sp. Tol-M | reverse complement strand
TCTATTTAGCCATGGAACTATAATGTACCCATGAATTAGGACACGTTTTCACAAAAACATCGTGAATCTGATAAAATGAATTAAGAGGAAGGCAGGTTCACGAACATGGGGAAACGCAAATTCACAGCGGAGTTCAAGACCCAAATAGTATTACAAGTGCTGCGCGAGGAAAAGGAACTCGGAGCCATTGCGGCCGAACAGCAAATAAACCCTAATCAACTAAGGACATGGAAGAAGGAATTTCTGGACAAGGCTGCAAGCGTTTTTGATGGCAGTCGTCAGACTAAGGAGTCTGAACGTCGTAAACGCGAGTTGGAGGCTGAAAAAGAAGATATGCTAAAGACAATAGGTCAGCTCACATTAGAGCGTGACTTTCTTAAAAAAAAATCTATCCAAATCATGGGAGCTGACTACGAGAAGAAATTTATTAGATGATGAAGAGTTTCGATCTCTCACAGTTAAGCGCAGGTGTGAACTGTTGGGGATCCAGCGCAGTGGAGTGTATTACAAGTCTAAAGAATCTAGTGCTGAGGATATAGAGCGTGAAGAGCATATCAAACGACGAATAGACTATTGGCATACTAAGTTGCCCTCTTCAGGTGTGCGAAAACTGCGTAAATTCTTGCAGGATCGAGATGGTATCAGCATCGGTCGTAAGCTAATTCGGCGATATATGAACGAGATGGGTATCTACGCAGTTTACCCCAAGCCTAATCTTTCCAAGCCCGGCAAGGGCCAGCATAAACTGCCTTACTTGTTGAGGAATATGGATATTTTTCTACCCAATCAAGTTTGGGCTATAGATATCACCTACATACCAATGGCGCATGGACATATGTATCTAACAGCAATTATCGACTGGTACAGCAGGTTCATTGTAGGATGGACACTCTCTGACACATTGGACACAGCACCCGTATTGGATGCGGTGCAAGCAGCCATAGCTCGGCATGGGATACCAGGCATAATAAATTCGGATCAGGGTAGCCAATTCACAAGTGAGGGATACAAAAGTTTACTGCGTTCCCACGGGATACGCCAGAGTATGGACGGCAAGGCACGCTGGGTAGACAATGTAATCATAGAACGCTGGTTTCGGAGTTTAAAAACTGAGTATGTGTATGTTAATGAATATAGTAGTCCACGTGATCTGCGTGCCGGTATCTGCGAGTACATTAACGATTACAATGTATTGAGGCCACATCAGAGCCACGATTACGATACGCCAGAGACGGTATATAGCTCTAAGTTTGCGGCGTGAGGGTAATCAAGGCCAATGGACATGTTTGCCATTGGCCGGAGTCAATTATACTTAAGGAGCGCTGTCAAGGTCGGGTAGTATTTGCTTTGCAAATCTCCACCCTTCCCTTGACAGGAGTAGTTTGACCAATAATGCAATAATGGTAGTATCTGGTACATGATGTTTTTTGAAAATCTGTCTTGACAAGGGGGACACTATA
>JQID01000190.1 GCA_000770645.1 Desulfosporosinus sp. Tol-M | reverse complement strand
GATCTGCTCCGCGCGATAGTCGTCGGTCTTGGCATTTATCATCGTCATGCGATTTAGCGCAAGGTTGATATCTTCTTTGGTCGCGGTATCGGCTTTGTCGGCTTTGGTGTCAATCTTGGCATTCATCTTGTCAAATTGCCCGCTCAAAAACTCTACCAGTTCGCAATAGGTTTGATCAACTTTATCAAACCGGCCGTCAATCTTGGCAAACCGGGCATCAATCTTGGCAAACCGGTCATCAATCTTGGTAAACCGGGCATCCATCTTATCAAACCGGGTGTCAATCTTGGCAAACCGGTCGTCAATCTTGGTAAACCGGGCATCCATCTTATCAAACCGGGTGTCAATCTTGGCAAACTGGGCATCAGAATCTTTTTTCATCTCCTGATAATTCTGCTCCATTTTATCAAACCGGTCGTTAAAAATTTTCACCAACTCGCGCGAATCGATTTGATTGTTGTTTTGATTTGATGTCTCCGGCATTTTTTTGAATTAAACGCGGCTTGAACACGATTTGAATATGATTCAAGTATAACCCAAACAAAATCCCACCGCAAACGCGTGTATGGCAACCGCTCACTGGGTCTAAAATTAAAAGGGTCTATCCCTCGTTACCGTGAGGGTTAGTCCCCTTTAATTTTTAATTTCTGGGAAAGGTTTAACCCTCGCGTTCTCGCGAGGGTTAAACCTTTAAAATACAAACCCCCAGTGAGTGGTTACTGTGTATTTGAAAAAGGGTTTCCATTATTCCGGCGAAAGTATAAAAAAAGACGCTAACTGATCATTGCGAGATTATAATGCTATCACTATCCGCAACAATCGTTAGCGCAATAATATCAATCTTTTTCTTCTTACCCAATTCCATTTTCATCGAAAGGATGGCCTCTTTTTTTCTATCGTAAGAGGAAAAACCGAACATAGTCTTATTCGGCCGAAGTTTAGTTGGAATAAAAGAACTTGTGCATATTATTTCTCCGTCAGAAAAAATTTCAATCATCATACGATCCGTGTTGATATAATCAACATCCTTTCCGCTCACTCTTTCATATATAATCACTGAAGACCCTTTTATGGTAATTATCATAACATCACCAATATCACTGAAACATCCTGAATTATCTTTGTCAAATCGCCGACGAATTGGATAAGTGAAACCTAGGCAAATTAAAGAAAGGCTGTTGCGAGGCGGGGCCTGCAACAGTCATAAGGCACACTAGCGATTTGATCTGCCGAATGTCTCCTTCTTTCGAAGGATCTGATCGGCCAAATCAGGAATCCTCTGATTTGTCCACCCCTCCCTAGGGAGGTAGTGGAATCTATCTACTACCTCCCCGGTGTCCTTCCTTAGTTCAAGGACACCGGGAATGGGATAAACCTCCCACTCAAAGACCGGGAAATCCCCCATTCGGACAAAAGTCCCGGGCGGATAGGCCATCACGACCTGTCCGGAGGAATCTATAATTGTCCATCTGGAGATATTCACCCACAGGGGAATATCCCCATCGCAGAGACCATCCACGGCTCCGTGAAGCTCGTGGAGAGTCTCGTTTGCCTCATTGATGCGAAGCGTGATGTTCGC
>JQID01000063.1 GCA_000770645.1 Desulfosporosinus sp. Tol-M | reverse complement strand
GCCTTATTACCTATAAGGAGGAAGTTTAAGTGAGAGAGTGCGGAGAAACAAAACAACGCTGGATGATCGGGGAAACTAACGGCAAAGAACATGTTTTGCGGGAAGCGGTTGAACATTATGAAGCAGAACCACAAATGACTAAGCCCATCGAAGAATGCGGAGAACTCATTAATGAAATACATGTCAATATTCCAAAGGGGCCTCAGCAATTGAGCTGAGGCCTTGCATATGTCCAATAATAGAGACCTCACGCGTCCGGAGGTCTCTTGCGCAATATTAATCATTATCCTTTATCAATTAACATTTTTATAGAAACTATCATTAAAAGAATTGCAAAACCTTTTTTTAAAGCATACGGAGAGATATACTGAGCAATTTTACCCCCTAACATAGCCCCTAATAATAAGGTTATACATATAATAATTCCTGCCTTTATATCTACATTTCCTTTCTTATAATATTCTAAAAAAGCTAAGATACCTACAGGTGGTAAAAGTATGGCAAGTGAAGTCCCTTGGGCCTTTAATTGAGTAAAACCAATAATATAAGTTAGCGCAGGAATAATAATTATCCCGCCGCCTATTCCAAATAAACCGCTTAAAACTCCAGCCGCAAAACCAATTATAATAAATAAAATAATATTTAACATAATATTATGTTACCCCATTTCCTTCAGTAGGGACTTATCTTGATCTCTCAGGCACATATCTTCATCTTTCTTTCGCTTCCTTAATTCGCCACTATTAAATAAAATTCCTGCAATGAAATGCAGGAATAGTGATAAAGCCAATAAGAAAGAGACGTCTCATAGGTTTAGGAAACTAATGAAAACGTCTCTTATAAGAAACCAGTCAATGTGAGCAAAATGTGAGCATTTTATGCGGTGATCACATCGGACGTGCACTAATTAAGGGAATGTTAACCCTTTTCTACATCATGCCGCCCATACCGCCCATGCCGCCGCCCATGCCGCCCATATCAGGTACCCCGCTACTCTTGGACGGTAGGTCTGTGATCAAACATTCGGTGGTCAGAAGCATAGCGGCAATAGAAGCCGCATTTTGCAGAGCTGAACGTGTGACTTTCGCCGGGTCAACGATACCGGCGGCA
>JQID01000056.1 GCA_000770645.1 Desulfosporosinus sp. Tol-M | reverse complement strand
AAAAACTTTGACTTTATTGCATTATTGCATTATAATGGACATGAAAAGAGGTGGCAGACATGATTGAACGCAAAGAGTATTTAGATCAGCTAATCGCAAGCAGAGAGAAAAATATAATCAAGGTAGTAACCGGGGTGCGTCGATGCGGAAAATCAACGCTATTCGAGCTATACATCGATTACCTCAAATCCACGGGAGTTACTGATGATCAAATCGTATCAGTCAATTTGGAAGATATAGATTACGAACACCTTTTGGACTACAAGGCTTTGTATGGATACGTTAAGGAACGACTTCAAAAAGGCAAATACACCTATGTCTTTCTTGATGAAGTACAAAATTGCATGGGTTATGAAAAGGCTGTGGATAGCCTCTATATCAAGCCGAATGTGGATGTATATATAACCGGCTCTAATGCTTATATGCTCTCGGGAGAGCTTGCTACGCTCATATCAGGGCGTTATATAATCATTGAAATGCTCCCGTTATCATTTAAGGAATATTGTGCTGCTCAAGCGGGAAACGGAAAAAGTCTAAGGGAAAACTTCAATGATTATCTGCGTTTCGGGTCATTCCCGTATATAGCACAGCTTGAGCGCAACGACGCTGCAGTTACGCCGTTCATAGATGGAATATACAATACAATTCTCGTAAAAGATGTTGCGAAAAGGGAAGGCATTACCGATATTGCGCTGTTAGAGAGCATTGTAAGATTTGTAGCCAGCAGTATTGGAAGCCCTATATCAACAAAAAAAATCAGCGATACCATTAATTCTTCAGGGAGAAGGATTTCAGTAAATACGGTAGACAATTATTTGAGAGCGCTTACGGATAGTTACATCCTGTATAAGGCAGACCGTTACGATATTAAAGGTCGACAGCTTTTAAAAACGTTGGGGAAATACTATATTGTCGATACAGGCATACGAAATATGCTGTTATCAAGCTCTGAGTCGGATATCGGACATCTGATAGAAAATGTAGTTTTTTTAGAATTGCAACGCAGAGGATATAAAGTTAATATTGGGAAGATGTTGGAAAGCGAGATTGACTTTGTCGCCTCCGACATGGATGGACGCACATACTATCAGGTGTCGGCCTCGGTTTTAGATGTCGGGACTTTAGCAAGGGAGCTTGAACCGCTGAAAAAAATACCGGACAACCATCCTAAAATGCTTTTGACCCTTGACGAAGTGGGAACGGGTTTGAATTACGAGGGTATCAGGCAAATTAATCTGCTTCATTGGTTGCTCGGAGAATAATTTATACTACCTTACGAACAACCAGCGGTCGTCGGTTCGATTCCGACCATCGGCTCCAGGAAAAAGCAGACCCCGCAAGCGATTGCGGGGTTTTGGTTTTCTTTCTAAGGCAGTTTAGGGAATGGGATGTGTTTACATTCTTCAATGTCCTTTGTCATTTTTGATTCTTTCCCATAATATTCGATTACTTCCCACAAAACGTGTTTCCTGCCGTCTACTTCCCCAATCATCCGGCGTTGTTTTATTTTTCCTCACTCGTTTTATGGAGTTTCCTCCTTGCAAATTATAAAGCATAGCGATACAAGCCAAAATAAAAATCGCGGTAATTCCTGCGCCAACGCCATGACCGGCTATCGAGAAAGGACGTCTACGGATTCCTTTGGTTTTATTGAACAACAATGCCATCTACTTTCCCCCTTTAATCGGTCTTATCTTTTAATTCGTGGATAATTTTTCTAAACCAGTGTTTTAGCCGATTTTTGAACTTAGGGGTTCGTTTCATTTAACTCAGCTCCTTTTTTGTGTGATAAGCTTATTATGCGCTGGTGTTGATTTGCTATGTGTTAACTTTGGCGAATGAGTTTACGAGTACCAATAATTTCAGTATACTTATTGGTAGAATGCTTTTTATATTGGGAAATTTTATATAATGCAGAAGGTTGCAATGAAACTCTCGGAAAAACATAGCTCACAAATAGAATGTAAAGGTGGTATGAAAATGTTTAAAAGGATTTTAGTTCCTACAGATGTGTCGGATTCCTCACGTCATGCCTTGATCACTGCATTAAAACTCGCAAAGCAGTTTAATTCTGAAGTGGAACTTTTCCATGTTACATTCTCGCCGGAAGCGTATTTAGGATATGAAATGTCTTATGGTCTTATAATGACACCAGAACAAATAGAAAAAATAGGAGAGGCGGCTTTAGAGGCAGCATTAACGGGTATTGATGTCGGAGATGTCCTGTTACAGAAGAAGCATACTTCGGGCCATCCTGCATCTGAGATTATTGAAGAGATAAAAAGAGACTTTGATTTAGTAGTCATGGGTAGTCACGGCCACGGGATTATTGCCGGTGCATTTTTAGGAAGTGTGACCCAACGTGTTCTAGCCCGTACGCAATGCCCTGTGCTTGTAGTTAAGTAGAAGCTAAGGGCACTCTTGAATGTTCATAATTGTTTGGGAAAATGAGCCAATGTGGGGTGATAATTATGAAGCAGTTGATTCAGAAGATTGTTGAGTTTAGAGATGAGAGAATCAAAGAATTATGAACCACTTTATTGAGTTAGCCTTGGAAGAAGCCAGGAAGGGGATGCTCGCTGGAAAAGGTGGCCCATTTGGTGCTGCCGTCGTTAAAGATGGGCAAGTTCTCAGCATAGCCTGCAACGAAGTATTATATTCTCAGGACCCGACGGCACATGCGGAAATCTTAGCGATCCGCCGGGCGAGTGAATTATTGCGGAATTATGATCTTTCCGGGTGTATCATATATGCGACCGGTAGCCCCTGCCCGATGTGCCTTGCGGCGATTATGTGGGCAAATATCAAGACGGTTTATTATTCTGCCTCTCTTGAAGAAGCTGAACAAATTGGATTTCGTGATAGTATGATCTACCGGCATCTCCGTGGGGAAGAAAGCATTCTTGATATGAATCAGATCAAAAGCGGAGCAGTCCTCGCGCTTTATGAAGAGTACGGCAAACTGGGGAAAGCCATTTATTAAATGTTAGCATTATACATAAAAGATTTAGCGGAAGAAGCAGTGACCTTCAGGTGGAACATTGAAAGTCAGTAGTGGCCTGAAAACGGTTCCCAGTGTCGGCACTCTGGTATGGACAAAGTTGAATATGCGGAATAATGCACCCTGCAAGGCTTGCAGGGTTTTTTATATGGTGAGTGCATTGAGCAGCTAACGGAAACATTATGGGAACATGCCGGTAATTCAGCGGGAGGGGAGTCGGAGGATGAAAGAAAAAAGTATTGGAAATAATATAACTAAATACTTAACGTATTGGTGATTCGGAGGGAAGGAATATGAAAAATAAAATACAAATAAGTGAAGAAAAAAGACAGGATCTGATTTTAGCTATAAAAGCCTATTTCCTGAAAGAAAGAGTAGTAAGCATTGAAGGTTTATCAAGTTCTTTACTGGATTTTATCGCCGATAAATATGCAATTGATTTTTATAACCAGGGCGTTTATGATTCTTATAAATTTATAAATGAAAGATCTAAAGATTTACTGGGAATTATTAAATATAACGGATTATAGTGAATTTGCCATGTTTTGTACTACCGAATAAGGGATCATACTGCATGAATCCATGAATCCATCTGGATATTGACATTAATATGAAAACCCTATAGAATCTGATTAACTTTAGAAGCGTTACTGAATCAAGTAGGGTTAAAGGATTAATATGACGATTTGAAAATGTCCCTTATGCAGCATGTAACAAATCGTTAAGCCGAATAGAACGCAAGGGGTAAGTAAGGGCAAATTATTATTGCTATCTATGGGGTACGACATAGCTTAATTTGATCGTGCTTTTTTTGATATGGGGGGTTGTCCTCTCCTGATTAGTTTGGAAACGACGAGAAGTTGTGCGCTGTGAGCTATCAGTTAATTCGGATCGGATGAGAAACATTATAAAAATCCAAATATTTCACAGATAAGTGATTGCGTAATATGCTATAATGGGAATAGAATAAGGTATGGGCTTGAATGCGGAAAGGAGAGTGGGAATATGCGTGTTCAAAAAGTTAACGAGCATACCATCCGCATTTTTATCTCTTTGACAGAATTAAGTGACAGGGATATTACAATAGCCGATCTATTACAGCGATCGGCGAAGACGGAACAATTGTTTTGGGAGCTCATCGCACAGGCGAGAGAAGAAGTTGAGTTTAATTTGGATCAGCCCTTCTGGATTCAGGCAACTGTGGCGTCGAATGACGAGTTTGTAATTACGATTATGAAGCAGGAAGAACAACTCGAGGGTTCGACTAAGGAGAAGATCACACGAAAGACCACTAAAGGCCGAATTACAGAATTAGTTTATGTGTTTGCCGACTTCGAAGACGTTTTAGCCGCAGTTGAACGTTTGCCCGAATTTAATCAGCTACATTCAGGACTATTCCTGTTCGAAAAAGAATATTATCTTGTCTTGAACCGTATAGGAACCGGCAAAAAAAGGCTATTGGCAGAGGCAATTCTTGATGAGTACGGGGAAATTGTGGCTTCAACTGGTGCTTTTCTGTCTGAACATGGGAAGGTTATCATTCCGGAAAAGGCAGTACAAACACTAATTGCTTCTTTTATTAAGCCTTTACAAAGCTAAAAAGGAGAAGGTAGAATAGAGAAAAGGGAAGCAAAAGCTTCCCTTTTCTCTAATTGCGCTGGAAGGGCCCTATCGCCATCTCGGCACCTTGCCATCCTTAGCGGCGGTCGCTTCTTGCCGTCCTGCAAGAAGGGTTAATGCGTGCGAAGACAGTGTCTTCGTGGGCTGCAGGGACACTCGGCCGTCCATGACCGGCGGATCAGGTTAACTGATTGCTTTACCGGCAGGAAAAGATGTCTGGAATTTGGTGCAGACAGTGTATACAAACTGTCTTGCCTTTAAACTTTTTAATCTCCATGGTTTGACCACAAAAGATACAGGGCTGGAAAGGTGTTTTCTTATGAGAGAGGCTTGCAAAGGGAATAATAACAGCTGGGTGAACCGGTTGTTTTAGTGGGGGAGTAGAGCTGATGCTGGACAACATGGATCGACCTCCTCGAAATAGTCCACACAAATATCGTCTTTATCATATGCTAATTGGGCTGTCGAAATCCCAAAAAGTGTGCGGGCTTGTTTAAGGAGAATTGGTCGAAAGTAGTTGATGCCAATAAGGAGTGATAATCGAGTGGATCAAGAGAAACAAAGGCGATTACGAACCCTTCCGGCTGTTCATGAAGTGATTACCCGGCTGGAGCATGACGAAGAATTCAGTCCGTTTTTGACGAATGAAAGGCAGTTGCCCCGTTTTACGCAGGGAGTCCGCCAGGTTTTACAAAAAGCGAGGGAAAATGTCAATCGAAATTTTACAGATTCGTTTGCTGAGTTTGAAACCTCACTCTGGTCGTGGTTGAAAATTCAGCTTCTACAGGAGCTGGCATGTCCTGAAACCAGTTTGCGGCGTGTAATCAATGGGACGGGGGTTATTTTACATACTAATTGCGGAAGAGCCTTGTTGGCGCCGGAGGTCGCACGTTTTGTTGCAGAACAAGCCGAAAGGTACAGTAATCTTGAGCTGAATATTGAGACTGGGGAGCGGGGCTCGCGCTATGTGCATGTGGAAGAGCTGCTCTGTCATTTGACTGGGGCGGAAGCTGCTATGGTAGTCAATAATAATGCAGCAGCGGTGCTTTTGATGATGAATACGTTTGCTCAGGGCAAAGACGTGATTGTGTCGCGCGGAGAACTGGTGGAAGTTGGCGGCTCCTTTCGAATTCCGGAAGTTTTGAAAGCCGGGGGGTGCAAACTCGTTGAAGTGGGAACCACCAATAAAACCTGGCTCAAGGACTATGAGGCGGCTATCGGACCGCAAACGGCCGTGTTATTAAAAGTTCATACGAGTAATTACCGGGTAGAAGGGTTCACCCATTCCGTTTCCGGAGCCGAGTTGGTGGAGCTCGGGGAAAGGCGAGGCATACCCGCGATGGAAGATCTTGGGAGCGGCAGCTTCTTTGATGGCGCCAGTTTGGGGTTTCCTATTGAGCCGACCATTAAACAAACTGTTAAAGCGGGGCTTGCTCTCGTGACGTTCAGCGGGGATAAATTGCTTGGCGGTCCGCAGTCGGGGATCATCGTTGGTAAGAAGGAATATATTGAGCGCCTAAGAGCGAATCAATTAACCCGGGCTTTGAGGATCGATAAATTGACCTTAGCCGCTCTTGAAGCAACCTTACGCTTATATGAAAATGGGGGAATAGAGGATATCCCCGTCTGGAGGATGCTCTCTCTCCCCCTGGATACATTAAAATCAGCGGCGTCTGAGCTGGTAGTGGCGCTTCAGTCGAACCCGGCTATCATAGTTGAATTAAAAGAGGACGTCTCTCAGGTAGGCGGAGGAGCATGGCCTACGGCTGATCTCCCAACTTGGGTGTGCGCCATCCGCCTGAAAAGCGGAAGTGTTACCGAGTTAGAAAAGTTCCTGCGCTTAGGGCCGGTAGCTATTTTAAGCCGGATTCACAAAGATTGGGTGCTTATTGATGTGAGAACTTTGCTAAGTGGGGATCAGGGGGACATTGTCCGGCGCTTGGGCGAGTTGGCGTAACCCCTTGGCGAACTATGGCGCCGAGGATGGCAAAGAACGACGCATATTAATGACATACCATCACAAAATTGATGTTCCACGTAGAAACCGGGTATAATAGTACTCGGAGTGAAATGATGGAGATGGTGATGTGGGACGTAGAAGAAAATTGATCCTGTTGATCGCAGGCCTACTAGGGATAATGGCTGCAGGATTTTTTTGGTATAACGGGTTTATTGGAGGAGGGAAGACGTTCGGTGGGGATGATGTACCGGGCTCGCCAAACGGGCTTCAAGATCGGGTGAGTATTTTGCTCATCGGAGCAGATCAGCGTCCTGAACAGATAAAGTATAGTACCGACTCACTTATTCTTACCAGTGTCGATACAAAAACACAGCAGATTAGCCTGCTTTCAATTCCTCGTGATACGCGCGTTGCCCTTTCCGGGCATGGCTATCATAAAATTAATGAGATCGCAGCATTAACGGATATGCCGACCCTGCAAAAAAATGTCGAACAACTGACCGGCGTGACGCTCGCGGGATATGTTCAAACTAACTTTGCAGGATTTAAGAAAATTATTGACACGTTAGGCGGAATTACGGTCGATGTTGAGAAGGATATGTATTATGAGACGGGCGATCTTGAGGATGGGTATATTAACCTGCATAAAGGAGTCCAGCGCTTGGATGGTTCACAAGCGCTGCAATATGCCCGTTTTCGTCACGATGCCTTAGCGGATATTTCACGGACGGCAAGGCAACAGGTCGTTTTGAAAGCGGTTGCCAGGGAGATGTTTCGACTAAGCACCCTGCCAAAGCTTCCTTTCCTCATTCCGCAATTGATGGAGGCGGTAAACACGAATTTATCGGCCAGGGATATTTTTGCATTAGCTAAAGTAGTCGTCGGGTTTGATAGCGCGAATGTGATTTCTCAGACGTTACCGGGAGCGTTTCTGGATATAGATGGGGTAAGTTACTGGAAGGTCGATCCAATTGAGGCCAAGGAAGTAGTTAAAAATTTATTCCTTGGAATAACCACGGCTGAAGTGATTGACAAACAGAACGTGGATTTGTTAAAACCCGTCATAGTAACGCCCAGTAAGCCGTTGCCTAAAGTTCCTGGCAACAGTCAAGATCCCAATGGGCAAAAATCTTCGGGATATCAGGTACTTAAACCGTAGTGATTAGGCAGTTAGAGGTTAGCACGCCTTGTGTGACATTGTGTCCCGCTCTTTACGGTAGAACTTTCTTCAGGAACCGGGTTGCCCAAGGTAACAAGGGAAAGGCCAAAAGGGAAGAAATAAAATTAAAGAGGGTATGTGCGTTAGCGACCTGTCTCGATAGGCTTCCTCCCATGAGGGTGATCCCGGAAGCCAATGGTCCCACAAAGGGTAAAAAGAGCAGGACTCCAAATACGTTAAGTAAAACATGGAACAAAGCCACCCGTTGAGCGGCCCGCGAGGAGCCTAGAGCTGCCAAAACAGCGGTAAAACAAGTGCCAATGTTAGCGCCGAAGATGAAGGCGAGCGCGGTAGGGAAAGTTAACCATCCGTCCTCCGTTAGGAGCATGACAATACCAGTCGTGGCGCTGGAGGAATGAAGCAGGGCAGAGAGCACGGTTCCGGCGAGGACCCCTTGGAGATGGTTGTCGCCCAGTTGCCGGAGAAAATCCTGAATTGCCGGCAGGTCGGCGAGCGGGGCCATACCTGCTTGGAGTAAGCTCAATGCGAAAAAGAGAATGCCGAGGCCTAAGATGGACAGAGAAAGAAATCGTACACGATTTGGAATATAAAGATAACCCAGGGCACCGAGGATCATTAAATAGGGTGTTATGCAATCTAAGGGAAAAGCGATAAGTTGCGTGGTTAGCGTGCTCCCAATATTACTCCCTAAAATCAGAGCAAGGGCATTTCCAAAGGGGAGCAACCCGGCATCGACGAAAGACACGGTCATCACTGTTAAAGCAGTGCTTGATTGGAGCAGGCCGGTTAAAATTGATCCACTCCAAAATCCTTGCCAGGGAGTTTTGGTCAGCCAAAGGAGTGCTTGGTGGAGGCGAAGTCCTGCAAACGACTGAAGCCCCTGACGTAAAACTTTCATCCCCCACAGAAGAAGAAAGAGGCCTAGGACGAGGGTGAGTAAATACAGTGGGGTCAGCTCCTTTCGAGAGAAAGTGGGACCGATGCGTTTGTTGACACCTTATCGCCTGCGCTTATTGACGCGATTCTTCTCTGCTTGGGTCGATGGAGATTGGTACCCGGCGGGGAATTTCTTCTGCTTTTTCGGGTTTGATATCGTACTATATACCCACACAAAAGGTTCTATGACACGAAGCATTATTTATGACACGAAGCAATAATATTGTGGTAAATGAAACGAAAATAATGGACAGACTATATAAAGAGCAGGGCAATCAATCCTTGCTCTTTATTTGTTGCAAACAACGGATATGATTTTGCTGCTCAAGTGTCGTAAGTGCCCTTCTTCCGTGCTGCGGTAAAGGGTCGGGGTGCTTGAAGCAGTGCCGGATCTGTCGCTAAAAACTGTCGCATAAAAGTGGCACCTGAGTAACGTTCGCATAAGTTGCTCTAAGAGGTGATAATATGCGAGTTCGTTTGGGGGATGTTCGGGATTGGCCTTTTATATATGACCTTGGAAAATTAGGGATTTCTCACAGCATTTCTCCATGGCGTAAACAGCCAATGAAGGAAACCCTAAAATACAGAGAGAGTATGCTCAGAGGGTTTTGGACCTGGATTCAGCAGTCCGGATCCATCGTCTTTATTGCGGAGTCTTCAATTGAGGAGGGTAAGCCCAGTTTGGAAATTGGAAAAAGCCAAGCAGTCGGTTATTTGGTTTTACAGACTTCTTCCAGGGAAGAGTTAACGGGTGTATTGCAAGGGTGGATCGTGGATCTGGCTGTTCTCTCGGAGTGGAGAGGCAAAGGTGTGGGGAGGGAGTTACTAAAAGCGGCCGAAGATCACTGTCGTAAACAAGAAATCTCATACCTGGGCCTTACTGTCAGTAGTCATAATGTGAGAGCACTCCATCTTTATGAACAGTTCGGATTTGCGGAGGAACGAAAGCTCATGGTTAAGCGATTGGACTGAGATATTCCCCTATTCTCGCTGTGTTAGGTATTTTTTTGTGATATAATAGCCCTATTGGCAGAAAATGTGAATTAGTTAAATGTGACTTTAATTAGGAGGTTTTTTGTGGAGCAGAAGGAGATAAAAGCATTAGTTCACTCCGTACTGGCGGAGACGCGGGTTTTTGACGGGTATGTCATTGTACGAGCTCAGTCACGTAGAGAATGGAGCATGCGCTTAAGTAACGGACAGTTTGAACGGGTATCAACCGGAGAGAATAGCGGCTTTGGAGTTCAGGTGTTCACGAAGGACGGGGCATCTGGTTTGGCCACATCAGACGTTTTAGCGGAAGGGGTGGGTCAGAAACTGGTCGAAAAGGCTATTCAGTTAGCTCGTAGAAACGAAGCTATGGGGACGAAGCTAAATTGCCGGATTTGGGAGGCCCCTCAGGTTCAGGCTGAGGAGGCGAATCCAGCTCAAAAGATTTTCGGAGAAATCCCTTTAATCGAACTGGAGGAAATGGTGATGATCTTGCACTCCCGTCTGCGGGAAGTCTTTCCGGAGGGGGTCTGGCAAACGAGTTATCGTCAGGTAGAAGAGGTCTGGTGTATTGGGCGTACGGATGGGACAAACGTGTCGTTTGTCATTCCCAGAGCGGTGCTGATGCATCAAGGGACGGTGCGGGATCATGGTAAGGCACAGAGTACTCTGCTCCACCGTAGTGGGATGGACGCCGGCGTGCTCTTTGAGGAATTAGAGGATCATGTCCTGGAAAGAAAGGCGCAGGACCGGGCTGAGTTTGCCAGAGCCATATGTGGTGCGCCTCAGCTGCCGAGTGGTCATTATCCCCTGATTATCGACTATGGACTGGCAAAGGGGTTGGCACACGAGGCCTTTGGGCATGCAGTAGAGTCGGATCATATGAATGAGTCTGTCCTGGGTGAAGCCGGTAAACTCCGCAAGGGTCTTCGGGTAGCAAGACCGGGCGTCAATATTATAGATGGCCCGCTCCCGGGGGACTGGGCTTATCAACCTTATTCAGCCAATGGACTCGTCAGACAAACTGTGACGATTGTACGGGATGGGGTACTGGTCGCTGGGTTGGGGGATATTTTCTCCGCTGAAGAAGCAGGAATGCCTGTCACCGGAGCGGGTAGGGCGGAAAGCTATGGACATGTTCCGTTACCCCGCATGAGTAATATTCGTTTGCTAGTTAAGCGTATGCTTCCTTTAACACCCGCAGGGCATTTGATGGATGAAGTGAAAGCTGTGCGAGAAACTCTCCTCCAACATGGCGAGCTGATTGAGGGGGAGAAAAATCTGCTTCTTTTAGGGTATCGTGGGGGTCAAGTCAATCCCAGAACCGGAGATTTTGTCTTTCAATGTGACGGAATTATTGACGTTGCTGATCCGGAGCTTCCAATTTATCAACCCTCAATTTTTAGCGGGAAAATACTTTCCGCCTTGGAAGCGATACGCGGGGGGCTCGGTGAAGGGTGTTATGATGCTATCGGAACCTGCGGAAAGGGTGGGCAATCCGTGGCCTCAAGCGGCGGAAGCCATCGTTACCTGCTCATGGATGCCGATCAACAAGTCAGTTTGGGAGGGGAACACGGATGAAACTCGTTGCCCAATTGGAGGATCTCCTTTATCAGGCTCAGCATACTCCAAAGAAAGAGAAACTTCGCTTAGCGGATTGGCGCATTTTGGTTCATGAATCGGAAGCGGTGTCCTTAGGCATAAAAGATAATTCTCCTGGGAGTGTGTATACGCCGCCAAGTTATCGTCAGGGCGAAAACGGTGAAGTTTTCCTGGTCTGGTCAGATGGCAAATGCAGTCAGGCTATGGTTCAAGCCGGCTCCCATGACAATCGGGAGTATTGGCAGCAAGAATTAGAACAATGGAGACAGGCGTCCTATGTAGACCCGGATGCGGCGCATATCCCTTTTCCAGAACCCTTGCCGCTTGTAGCCGTAAAGGACAAGGCCATACATAAAGTTATCGCTGGGGATGATCAGATGCTATTCGATCAAATCGCGCGTTGGCTAACGGATAAACCCTCAAAAGCTAAGCTGCAGGGAAGTATTCAAACGGCTTGGGGGCGCCGGCATGTGCGGACTTCGACAGGTCTTGCCGTTACATACCAACAATCTCAATTTGGAGCGTGGTTTTCTTTCGACAGCTTGATCGGGGGCGTATTTGCTAAGCGCAGGCTATCGCAACCGGAAGAACAGGAGGAATTATGGGTAAGGGCGTTGAATCTGTATGAGGCGATGCAATTAGATGCCCCGCCCGTCGGGTCCCAGACGCAAGTGATCCTGGCCCCTTCTCTGACGGAGGATATGCTGGGGCAGTTTATTCTGCCCAATTTTTCAGGAGACCGAGTGCTCGAGGGGCAGGGAGCTTTTTCAAAGGAGAGTTTTCTTGAACATAAACTCGTGTTCCACCCGCACTTTTCCTTACTCCTTGACCCTCTCCGTCCGCTGGAATTAGGGTCTTATCTGGTGACGTCAGAGGGAGTGCCTGCAGATCGTACGGTGTTGGCTCGTAACGGAAAACTTCAGACCCCCTTTCTCCGGGTTAAAGACTCAGTGCGCTGGGGTGCAAAACCGACAGCTATTCCTCGAGGAACTGCCGGGCTTTATCTTAAACATAAGACAGAGGTTTCTTGGGCGGAGGCTTTACAGGATGTGGAGGATGGCGTACTTGTTTTAACGGTGCTGGGATTACATACCCAGGAGGTAGTTTCCGGGTCGTACTCGCTCAGTGCGCCTCACAGTTTGCGTATTTTAAAGGGTCAAATCGTCGGGAAAACGGATGTGAAATTAACTGGTAATTTCTTCGCAGATTTGGCGGCGCCAACGACAAAGGCGGCGGAGTCTGATCTGGATACATATCCTTATCTCATGATCACGACTGGAGTACAAACTCTTTAGAGAGTCAGTGTCATAACCCGTTCGCATACGTTCAGGAGGTAGTTTCTTAGCCCAGTCGCACACGTTCAGGAGTCGGTTTCTTAGCCCAGTCGCACACGTTCAGGAGGTAGTTTCTTAGCCCAGTCGCACACGTTCCGTCGCTATTCGCTTGTCGCTAAGGCTAAACCGCGTAACCTCCGGGCTTCTCTGATTAGTAAACCGGCAGGCGAATAGCTGTACAATAGACACATCTGGCGATGCC
>JQID01000069.1:7000-10744 GCA_000770645.1 Desulfosporosinus sp. Tol-M | reverse complement strand
GTCCAACAAGGCTTCCCTGCGTGTCCTGCCCATCGTCATCTCCCTATACGCGATGCTCAGTTCATCCACCAGGGGGCCCTGAAAGTGATCGATTACCTGCAACATGGCCTGCTCCAGGCCCAAGCCCGCTTCCACGCTAACGCTTAACATATCCAATACTTCGGGAAGCTGCCGCTGCATGGACTCATGCCTATTAGAGATCCTTTTGGTCAGGTTAAACCTAAGTCCAACGTACCCGGCATAGGCACCCACCAACGCAGCAATTAAGCTGATATGGATACGGGAGCTCAGGACCAGGGCGAAGATGCCCAGCAATATAGCTCCAGTCGCCGCTACCAGGATCTGCACCGCCTGGTATTCACTTCTATCCAAATGAATCCCCGCCTGGCGAAGCTGCTTTTTAAGCTTGTCCGTTTTCTGATAACCTACACCCTTTTGGCTGCTCTTTTCCGGAAGGAAATTTTTGATTAGCAGGATCAAGCTGTTAACCAATGGTTTAATAACGCGTTCCGACAAGGGCTTATTCATCTCTTCATCCAGCACATTCCCCCGTTTGGCACTATTGGTAATGACTATCACCCGCTGTTTAATCTCATCATTTTGAAGAGCACCCGGTGCAAATCGAACCAGAAGAAGACTAAAGACCAGAATGCCCAAGGTAATCGCCATAAATATTTCCATCATACACCTCAATACTGAAGATCAGTGATTTTCGAGATAATAAAAAAGCCGATTACTTCCATTAGCACAGCAACGCCGACCATGACCTTGCCAATCCCAGTTTCGAAGAAGGAACCGAAATAGCCCGGATTGATCAGCATCAGGATCAGGATCAAAAATACCGGCAGCAGTCCGATGATGATGCCGGACATCCGTCCTGAGGCGGTAAGCACTTTTACCTCCTGCTTAATGCGGATCCTGTCCTTGATGGTACCGGAGATGGTACCCAGGATCTCCGTCAGGTTGCTTCCCACCCGGGCCGATGTTAAGACTGCCGATACAAATAGGTCCAGGTCCTGATTTTTCGCCCGCTCCGCCATATGCCGAAGGGCTTCTTCCATGGGCAGACCATAGTTGATTTCCCGCACAGTCTTGGTAAATTCATCACAAAGGGGTGGGCCCATTTCCGAGGCCACACTAACCATGGCCTGCTGAAAGGAAAATCCCCCTTTTAAACTATTCCCGATGATCACCAGAGCCTCTCCTAACTGCTTGGTAAACAGTTCTTTCCTTTTTTTTATAGCCTTTTTCAATAGAAAGGGGGGAATTGCCAGTCCGATCATGCCGACCGCGATCACCGAAAGGATATGCCCCTTGATCACTGCCAATAAAAACATGGGAATAAAGCTAACCGCAATCCAGGCATACAGAAATTCAGCAGGCGTAAGCTTAATACCGGAAGTAGCAATACTATCAGCTAATTCCGAACTGATAAATTCTGTTTTGGTTTTTTTAAATCTTTTATTTTTTTCAGCTCTTTCTTTCAAGACTTGATCATGAATATCCTCCAAGCTGTCAGTTGCCAGATATTTTGAGTACCTGGCCATAACGATTTCTCTGCCTGAGACAGGTAGAAGCATTCTAATCAATGCATAGACACATATTGCCCCGGTTAGGGCAATCAGGACTGTCATCAAAACCACCTCAATTCGTAAACCAGTCATCCTTTATCAGAATCCCTCTAGCGGAGATTTTAGCCAGGAAATTCGGGCGTATCCCCGTCGCCACAAAGTTTCCCTTGAGCTTTCCGGTCAGATCAACCCCAGTCTGCTTAAAGATGAAGATATCCTGAAGCAGGATAGTATCCCCTTCCATCCCGACAATCTCTGAAATATTGACTACCTTGCGGGAACCATCCTGCAATCTGGACTGATGCACGATGATATTGAGACCGCCGGCGATCTGTTGCCGAATGGCCTTGATGGGAATTTCTACGCCGGTCATCAGGATCATGGTTTCCAAACGGGAAGTCAGTTCCCTGGGTGAATTGGCATGGGCCGTGGTCATGGAGCCATCATGTCCGGTATTCATAGCTTGGAGCATATCCAGAGTTTCTGCGGAACGTACCTCACCCACGATAATCCGGTCCGGACGCATACGCAGGGCATTGACCACCAAATTTCGAATAGAGATTTGACCTTTTCCTTCCAGGTTGGCCGGTCTGCTTTCCAAAGTCACTACATGATCCTGACGCAGCTGCAGTTCGGCCGAATCTTCAATGGTAATAATCCGTTCATTATCGGGGATAAATCCGGAGAGGACATTTAAAAGCGTCGTTTTGCCGCTGCCGGTACCCCCAGAGACGATGATATTCATTTTCCCCTTCACACAGGCCTCCAGGAAGGACATCATTTTGGGTGAAACTGAATTAAATTTAATCAGGTTGCTGCTGGTTAGAGGGTTTTTAAAAAATTTACGGATGGTGACTGTAGGACCATTGAGCGCCAGGGGCGGGATGATGGCATTGAAGCGGGAGCCATCCTTCAGCCGCGCATCTACCATAGGACTAGCTTCGTCAATATGTCTGCCTACAAGGGATACAATCCGGTTGATTACATTCATCACATGGAGGTTGTCCTTGAATCTGGTGGCAGCCAGTTCTATCTTGCCGCGCCTTTCCACATAGACCTGGTAGGGGCCATTGACCATAATTTCCGATATCTCCGGATCCTCCAGCAACGGTTCCAGAGGTCCCAGTCCCACCACATTATTGTATACCTCTCTGATTAGGCGTGCTTTGTCACTACGCGAAGAATTTACAGCTTTCCTATCCAGGATCTCCTCCAGGTTTTTCAGCAGATATTCTTCCTGATTGGTAGATATATCTACGTGCCGGGCTGCATCCTCATTAATCTTTTCAATGATTTCCTCATGGACCTTTTTCTTCAGGTCAGCAAAGTCATCAAAATTGCCCTCCCTCTGCTTTTCCAGTCTTTGCATTAAGCTCATGTCCATCATCCTTTTCACAAGAAATATTAGCTTAAAAGAGATTATCTTTTTGTCTTATTGTCTTATTGTCTTATTGTTTTTTATAAATTTAAATAATTTACGGAGCTTTGAATTCTTCTTCGCAGAACCTTCCACTGCCAGGTTACCATCCTCTCCGTACAGTAAAATATCCGCTACAACAGCCAAAGACTGACTGAGCTTGCTGTTGGGTTCGCTGACGACAAAAGGGATACCCCGGTTCAGGGCGGTTACCGCCACCTTATAGTCGCTGGGCAGGGTGGCCCAGATGGGGTAGCCCAAGATGCCCTGCACATCCTTGACGGTTATGGAGCTCATGTCAACTGCCCGATTTACGACCAGCCGCACCTTGTCCGCCTGTTGCAGCGAGCCTAAAAGAGACAGGCTCAGCTTGGAATTCTTCAGGATGGAAATATCCAATCCGATTACAAATAAAACGGTGGATGAGCTTTCAATGGCTGTCATGGTCACCTCATTAAGGAAGGGCGGGGTATCAATGACCACATAGTCATAATAGGAGCGTAGGAGGCTCAGCAAAGTCTGCACCTTTTCTGCAGAAATCATTTCCGCATATTCCGGGCTCTTGGGGGCACACAAAACATGTACTCCGCTGGAGTGAACGATCATAAAGCTCCTGACTGAGTCAATATTGGCTGAAAAGGACTCTTGTACCAGCTCGGCAATGGTATCTTTGGGATCCATATCCAGAAAAATATTGATATCGCCAAACTGCAGATCCAAGTCAATCAAGGCTACTTTTTTGCCATTCTCAACCAG
>JQID01000069.1:6187-6993 GCA_000770645.1 Desulfosporosinus sp. Tol-M | reverse complement strand
TCGCTGAATTCTTTGGCCGACTTCGGGAATTCTGTCACATTGTGAGCACCAATCTTGATTGCGCTTTGCAGAATGTCCATATCCATATATTCTACCAGGATAATTACATGGGTATGGGGCCGATGGAGAATGATCCGCTCGGCCAAACTCAGCACATCCGTATCCCCTGCCCCCAGGGTCATAATAATGATATCCGGTGAAATGTTTTCGATCTTGTCCAAGGCCGCAGTACCACCGGTTGCCTCTCCGATGACCACGATCTCCTCACCATCAATCATCGGCCTGATTGCACTGAGATTCTTTTCCAGCTTGCTGATCAACATTACATTTATTTTCATCATCAGGCGCTCCTTTTCCTATTTCACCATGATACTATCAAGGGTGATGCTCGGCAAATTGGTTGGTGCGCTATCCAACGGAGACCTTAGAAGTGCCCGCAGATGACCTTTCGCCTCTGTCATGCTCAATTTCATCGCTTCCTGGGGTGTCACCTGCAAGGTAAGGGTGGTATAAGGTGCCGCCGACCCATCCTTGCCAAGTGCTTTGCCGGTTTTAGATGTCACAGAGTCCACGGCCAGGATAGTTATATTCTCGACGATAGGGGTTGTATAGAAAACGGCCGCTGCGCTCTCAAATTCAGAGATAATATCCACATGATCCTGAGGTTTCAACATCCCAGCCAGGCCGGTTCTTTCATCCACAGCTACGGTAATGGCCCGCATTCCAGGCTTGATAGCATAGGCCAGGCTATTATTGCTGCTCTCTCCGGGGGCGACAAGTTTGGCGCTTAGAATCTGCTCCCCGGC
>JQID01000069.1:0-6108 GCA_000770645.1 Desulfosporosinus sp. Tol-M | reverse complement strand
TTAGATTCGTGTTCACTTGATAGGTTTACTCAACCCGCATGACATAATTGGTCTGTATCGTGTACGTTTGTCCCAGGATTGTGGATAAAATTGGCGTGAGCAAATCGATGTCGGCGCTTAGTGATAAATTGATGTTCTCAATAATCGGTGTTGTCATATCAACATTGATGTTTGTAAAGCTGGCGGGGAGCTCTGTTTCGATTCGGGTTTGTGCCGCTGTCTTTACAGCAACTTCATTAACATCACCTGCAACGGTGATTTCATGATAATGAACGGCCGTATACCGGGCGGTATCTCTGCAAGCGTTGTTGGCCAGAATCTGATTGCCAAAAATCCAGCCAAAATCAATGATGCCACCCAGCAACAAGATTAAGATCGGCAGCACCAGTGCAAATTCCACCAAGGCTTGACCGTCTTCGTTATGAAAGCGCATATCCCTCACCACCCTTCATTGAAAAAGAATCCGGCCCCGGTAAGAGCTCCGGGACCGGGTATTTCAATTGCAATTATAAAAATTATCCTTATCCTTCTTCTACAGGGGGTGCAAATTCCAGATCAGTAAATAGAGTATCAAGTTTACCTGACAAAGCTGCAAGTGTACCAATCAGAACAACGGCTACCAATGCAATGATGAGTCCATACTCTACCATGCCCTGCCCACTTTCCTCGTCTTTTAGCCAATTCAACAATTTTCCCATTTTCTCTTCCTCCTTATAAAACTTATTATTAATTTATTTAATTTGTAGCAAAGTAAAAATCCTTTGTTACAAACAAATACCCCTGCTAAAGAGAGTGATTTGAACTAACAACGATATTAAAAACTAACAACGGTATTCAGGTATTAGCATGAAGTGCTTTTCCCGCACCCGTTAAACTTCCAACTACTGAAATGACGATAAAGTCAATTTGCTCATTTGGAATCTTAAATATCACTTACCCCCTAAAAGAAAGGATCTGCTTCGTATTAGAGAGTAGGGAAGTGAGTCATGCCAGAAGGAATATTATTTTCTGAATGCGCTTATTAAAATTCCTTAAAGTATGGCGATATTCGCGCCAATGGAGATAAGGGCAACAATTAGTCCAATCATCATAAACGGGCCGTAAGCGAACATACTCTTCAGGGTTAATCTGTAAGTTTTCATACCGATGAAGATAAAGATCAGCATGGCGACACACATGACCAGGACAGCGGATAAAATATGCGGATAGCCTAAAACCAAGCCCATAGCTCCTGCTAACTTCACATCTCCCGCCCCGACTTTATCGAAACCGACAATAGCAGCGACAATCATAAATAAGATCATGATCCCCAGCATACAGGCAACAGCGATAAGCAGCGATCTGCCTCCAAAGTGAATTAGTTGAAAACAAATTCCGATAATTAGGATGGCTATGACAAGTTCGTTAGGTATAGTATGGATGCGGAGGTCGATCATGGCGATCATCGTTGCCAATGAGAAAAGAATCGCAAAGAGAAGCAAATCGAATGGCTTGTCTACCTGAAAACCTGCCCACGCCCAGGCGGCTGCAATGATAATGCAAAAGGCTATTTCAATATAATTCTTGTTAAAAAACAGATCTTCGTTTTTATTATTTCTCTGCAGACACTTTTTCTTTATTAGTTTTTCCGTCCAAATAAAAAGGTAATACCCGGCAACCAGGCCAACAAGGCCATATAAAACTCCATATGTGATATTGCTCAAAATTTACCCTCCCAGTTTAACTTATCCTAGAGAATTCTATATCGAAGTTAATATCTACATCCCTTGCTCATCGTGTGACTGACTGATAAGTATAAAAAAACCCTGTTCCGGCGTTGCCAAAACAAGGAATGACTTTTACTCTCATTTTATGGCAACCCGACTATCCTGGCCTCTATTGAAGCTGTAGACTCGTAGTTTTGCGTCCTCGATTTTCATCGAGTTTGCCTTTATCATTTTGTAATTGTTAGTTTGCAGTATAACATCAATTAATCCCGATTTCAATAGGAAAATAATATTATATTAACGAGAGTTAATAATATTTAACGATTGAATACACTAAATGTCACTATAGGCAGGTTTTTTGGAATTTTTTAACTAAAATATAGGGGTTGACATTTGACTTATATTGGTTTGTTGGTTATACTGAAATAAACTCGTTAGTACTTGTGGATTTGCACAGACCTTCTCGATTGCCTAAGGCTATGGGAAGATTTCCTGAACTTCCCATGTAGCGGGTAATAAAATTGCGGAGGTTTTTAAATGTTTAATGACAAAATTTTAAGTTGTCGGGATTGCGGCCGTGAGTTCGAGTTTACAGCATCTGAACAAGAGTTCTATGCCGAAAAAGGGTTCACTAACGAGCCCGGACGTTGTCCAGAATGCCGTGCTGCCAGAAAAGCACAAAACAGAAATAACGGCGGAGGCGGATATTCTCGTCAGCCCCGCGAAATGTTCCCTGCTGTTTGCGCTACTTGTGGAAAGGACACCACCGTACCCTTCCAACCTTCTGGCGATAAACCTGTGTATTGCCGTGATTGCTACCAACCTCGCGCACGCAGCAATTGGTAAACTGCTCATAGCAGAAACCTTCCCTGGCTTAAATGCCTGGGAAGGTTTTTTCTTTTGCTTCACTATTAAGGCACATTTCTTTCATACGCCTAAATCTACTCATCCGCTTTAACTTCTTGAAAAATCGGAATAATCATCGGACGCCTCTTGGTCTTATCAAAAAGACGTTTACTCACTGTATCCCTTACGCGATTTTGTAAAATGGGGGTTTCCCGGATACCGTTTTTGAGACTGCGTTCGATGGTTTGTTTAACGATCGCTTTTACTTCATCGAGCATTAGGTTGGCCTCTCGAACATAGACAAATCCACGGGTGACAACATTCGGACCGGCTAATATGGTTTTGGTCAAGCTATCGAGTACTAAAATGATTACCAGGATTCCATCCTGGGACAGGAGTGTTCGGTCTTTCATAACGCTATTTCCGATATCCCCTACTCCCAAGCCATCGATAAACATGGGTCCGGCTATCACGTTATTGGCAAACTTTGCCCCAAGATGTGTAAACTCTATTACATTGCCAATCTCGGCCACAAAAATATTATCCCGTGGAATCCCAAGTTGCTCAGCTAATTCAGCATGTTTCATGAGCATGCGGTACTCCCCATGGACTGGAATAAAGTACTTGGGTTTTACCATGCTGAGCATTAGTTTAAGCTCTTCTTGACTGGCGTGCCCGGAAACGTGCATCCCCGAGATGGATTCATAGATGACTTTAGCCCCTAACTTGAAGAGCTGATCAATATTTCGAGAGACTGCTTTTTCATTTCCGGGGATAGGAGAAGCAGAAAGAATAACAGTATCCCCTGGATAAATGGAAATCTGACGATGACTATGCATCGCCATGCGGGTAAGCGCAGCCATCGGCTCGCCTTGGCTGCCTGTCGTCAGGATGCATACCTCATTACCCGGTAAGCGCATAACATCGTCAACGTCAATGAGCGTGTCTTCCGGGATATCGAGATACCCAAGCTCAGCGGCTATGCTAACGACATTGATCATGCTTCTGCCGACGGTAGCAACCTTGCGATGGTATTTGTATGCGGCGGAAATCGCTTGCTGAAGCCGATTGACATTGGAAGCAAAACTGGCGAAAATAACTCGTCCCTCAGCGTCCGCAAAGGCCTTGTCAATATTTTGGCCCACAAGTCGCTCCGACTTTGTAAATCCTGGGCGTTCCACATTCGTACTGTCAGACATGAGACAAAGAACTCCGTTGTCGCCAAGTTCTGAGAACTTGTGTAAGTCAAGAACACCCCCGCTCACCGGGGTATGATCCAGTTTGAAATCCCCCGTGTGCACAATGGTTCCCAGGGGAGAATGAATTGCTAAACCGACAGCGCCGGGTATGCTATGGCTCCCATTAATAAATTCCACAGTAAACGAACCCAGTTTAATGGTATCCCGGGGCTGGATTACATAGGTGGTTACTTGTCCCAATTTGGCCTCAGTAAGTTTATATTGAATTAGTCCGATTGCCAGACGTGTTCCGTAAATAGGCACGTTCAAATGTTTCAATAAATAGGGTAGTCCCCCGATATGATCTTCATGGCCATGGGTGATCAGGATTCCCAGAATCAGGTCTTTATTTTCGATGAGGTAGGTATAATCCGGGATTACGAGATCGACCCCCAACATATCATCGTCAGGAAAACCTAAACCCGCGTCAATTAACAAGATTTGATTATTATAACGGATGACGGTTGTATTCTTTCCAATTTCCCCTAGTCCGCCGAGGGGAATAATTTGTAGTTTGCTCTCTTTGGTCAAGTGAATATTACCTCCTGTAATAAAATTGACTCTCGGCAGTATTCTCAAAAACCATGACAAAAATACGTAAAATTAAAACGCCCACGATATAAAGACATTCTTAAGGAGTATCCTGCCCGCCTGTTACCAGTTAATGTCTTACTATAACTTATTAGAATTGCTATTGCAAGATTTGTGCTTTTCCCACAGAGCTGAATTATCCTTGATCTTGGATAAACGAATCTATTAATTGCCGGGCTATACTTCCTGTATCAGGAATTTGCGGAAGCTGATCGGCCGTAAACCATCCTGCATCCAAGATTTCACTTTTATCAATCTTTATCTCCCCACTATCGTACTCAGCTGTAAAACCTACCATCAGAGAATTTGGGAAGGGCCAAGGCTGGCTGCCGAAATATTGAATGTTTTTAACTTTGAGGCCCACTTCCTCTCCTACTTCCCTTTGCAGGCACTCCTCAAACGATTCTCCTGGCTCCACAAAACCGGCTAAAACACTATAAAAAGCAATTTTGAAACGACTCCCCCTGGCCAATAATATTTCGCGTCCCCGAGTAATCGCCACGATAATCGCCGGGGAAATCCGTGGATAATTGATAAATCCACAAGATGGACAAAGCTTTGCCCTTTCATCCATTTTATTTTCAGTCTGTGTTCCGCACCGGCTGCAATACTGATGGTTACGATCCCAATGTAAAATTTGATAAGCTTTGCCCACCAAGGAAAATAAATCGTCCGGGATCAGAGCGAGTAGCCGCCTTAAGTCGCAAAATGACATCCCTTCCGGTGTAACAGTCTCAGGCGAAAGTCCTGCAGCATAACAAGAACGCCCGTCCATTCGACCAAGATATTGTCTCCGGACCGGTTTGATGTTTAACTTATCCGGATCAATGTCCGGTAAGGCAAATTGCCCGTTATTTTCGTAAACAAGGAATTTATTCTTTTGAAACAATAACCAATATGCCTTTACATCCTCTTTCTCCTGGCAACTGTATCCTGGTTCAAAAAACACGCGGCATCCTCTTTTCTCCAATTGAAGTTTGATAAAACTTTTCTCCTGTTATATAGTTATCCCTATGAATCAAAATCTCCTTCTTACTCGATTATTTTTCATAACTCCTTCCCAATCCGCCTTGAGATATTTCTCTAATTGCTTTGCCTTGAGGACTTCGCTGCGCGGCAATCCTTTTTTTGCAAAGGAGCAATAATTTTATCCACACCATTATCCAGTTTTGGCTCATAGCCTTCAATTATCAGGTCCTCAATTTTTCTTGTGAACTCTGTTATTTCCTGTAACTGTAAACGGATGCTCTCTTTTTTATTGAATTGGCTACTGCACTACATAATTAGAGGATCAATGGAGTGTATTATGGTAGGAATAATTTTTGCAATCACTTTTATTTTATTGATAAATGTAACAGCTATTTTAATGCCAAAGCGAATGGTATTGATTGAAATCTACACAACCATTCTTTTCGTTTTGACGTTTGGACTTACAACGGATATTATCTTTGCTTTAAAATATAATTTTTACGGCCATTTCACACAAGGACCCGTTTTTCTCGGTTTTATGATTATCTTCGGGATTTATCCCGCGGCTAATCTAATTATACTAAACTACTTTCCTTTTCAAAAATCTTTGAAGGCCATATATTAATTGCTTCAGGAGCTTACTTAGGTTATGAATGGTTATCTTTAAAGACAGGATGTTTTTATTACACAGTTTGGAAGTTATGGTATTCAGCGCTTTGCTATCCGGTAATAATATCGATCTTAGCTTGGAATTTAAC
>JQID01000054.1 GCA_000770645.1 Desulfosporosinus sp. Tol-M | reverse complement strand
GTCCAACAAGGCTTCCCTGCGGGTCCTGCCCATCGTCATCTCCCTATACGCGATGCTCAGTTCATCCACCAGGGGGCCCTGAAAGTGATCGATTACCTGCAACATGGCCTGCTCCAGGCCCAAGCCCGCTTCCACGCTAACGCTTAACATATCCAATACTTCGGGAAGCTGCCGCTGCATGGACTCATGCCTATTAGAGATCCTTTTGGTCAGGTTGAACCTAAGTCCAACGTACCCGGCATAGGCGCCCACCAACGCAGCAATTAAGCTGATATGGATACGGAAGCTCAGGACCAGGGCGAAGATGCCCAGCAATATAGCTCCAGTCGCCGCTACCAGGATCTGTACCGCCTGGTATTCACTTCTATCCAAATGAATCCCCGCCTGGCGAAGCTGCTTTTTAAGCTTGTCCGTTTTCTGATAACCTACACCCTTTTGGCTGCTCTTTTCCGGAAGGAAATTTTTGATTAGCAGGATCAAGCTGTTAACCAATGGTTTAATAACGCGTTCCGACAAGGGCTTATTCATCTCTTCATCCAGCACATTCACCCGTTTGGCACTATTGGTAATGATTATGACCCGCTGTTTAATCTCATCATTTTGAAGAGCACCCGGTGCAAATCGAACCAGAAGAAGACTAAAGACCAAAAAGCCCAAGGTAATCGCCATAAATATTTCCATCATACACCTCAATACTGAAGATCAGTGATTTTCGAGATACTAAAAAAGCCGATTACTTCCATTAGCACAGCAACGCCGACCATGACCTTGCCAATCCCAGTTTCGAAGAAGGAACCGAAATAGCCCGGATTGATCAGCATCAGGATCAGGATCAAAAATACCGGCAGCAGTCCGATGATGATGCCAGACATCCGTCCTGAGGCGGTAAGCACTTTTACCTCCTGCTTAATGCGGATCCTGTCCTTGATGGTACCGGAGATGGTACTCAGGATCTCCGTCAGGTTGCTTCCCACCCGGGCCGATGTTAAGACTGCCGATACAAATAGGTCCAGGTCCGGATTTTTCGCCCGCTCCGCCATATGCCGAAGGGCTTCTTCCATGGGCAGACCATAGTTGATTTCCCGCACAGTCTTGGTAAATTCATCACAAAGGGGAGGGCCCATTTCCGAGGCCACACTAACCATGGCCTGCTGAAAGGAAAATCCCCCTTTTAAACTATTCCCGATGATCACCAGAGCCTCTCCTAACTGCTTGGTAAACAGTTCTTTCCTTTTTTTTATAGCCCTTTTCAATAAAAACGGGGGAATTGCCAGTCCGATCATGCCGACCGCGATCACCGAAAGGATATGCCCCTTGATCACTGCCAATAAAAATATGGGAATAAAGCTAACCGCAATCCAGGCATACAGAAATTCAGCAGGCGTAAGCTTGATACCGGAACTAGCAATACCATCAGCAAATTCCGAACTGATAAATTCTATTTTGGTCTTTTTAAACCTTTTCTTCTTTTCAGCTCTTTCTTTCAAGACTTGATCATGAATATCTTCCATGCTGTCGGTTGCCAGATATTTTGAGTACCTGGCCATAACGATTTCTCTGCCTGAGACAGGTAGAAGCATTCTAATCAATGCATAGACACATATTGCCCCGGTTAGGGCAATCAGGACTGTCATCAAAACCACCTCAATTCGTAAACCAGTCATCCTTTATCAGAATCCCTCTGCCGGATATTTTAGCCAGGAAATTCGGGCGTATCCCCGTCGCCACAAAGTTCCCCTTGAGCTTTCCGGTCAGATCCACCCCAGTCTGCTTAAAGA
>JQID01000197.1 GCA_000770645.1 Desulfosporosinus sp. Tol-M | reverse complement strand
TCTCCCATGTAATCCTCGGGTAAAGTCACTTCAACTTTCATGACTGGTTCAATGATCGCAGGGTCCGCCTTGAGTGCACCGGCTTTAAAGGCCATGGATCCGGCTATTTTAAAGGCCAGTTCTGAAGAGTCAACATCGTGGTAAGAACCGTCATAAACGGTAGCTCGCAGGTCAAGAACAGGGTATCCGGCTAAAATACCATTTTGCATGGCTTCCTGGATACCAACACCAATGGGGTTAATATATTCCCTGGGAATAACCCCGCCGACCACTTTATTGACGAACTCAAAGCCGCTTCCCGGTTCAAGCGGCATAAGTTCGATCCAGCAGTGTCCGTATTGTCCACGGCCACCAGACTGGCGAACAAACCTTCCTTCGGATTTGACAGTACGCCGAATGGTTTCTTTGTAAGCAACTTGTGGGCGTCCTACATCACATTGTACACTAAATTCCCGCTGCAGGCGGTCAACAATAATCTCGAGATGGAGCTCGCCCATTCCTGCAATAATCGTCTGCCCGGTTTCAGGATCTGTGCGAACTCTAAAGGTCGGATCTTCTTCAGCAAGACGAGTAAGTGCACTTCCCATTTTTTCCTGGTCCACTTTCGTCTTAGGCTCAATTGCCACATCGATTACCGGCTCAGGAAACACCATTTTTTCCAGGATAATGGATGCGTTCTCATCACACAAGGTATCCCCTGTTGTAGTGTCTTTCAACCCAACTGCGGCTGCAATATCCCCTGAACGCACCTCCTGGATATCTTCGCGGTGATTGGCGTGCATTTGAAGAAGGCGTCCAATGCGTTCTCTTTTGCCTTTAGTTGAATTATAAACATATGAACCGGCACTCAACACACCGGAATACACCCTGAAAAAAGCTAACTTGCCGACGAATGGGTCAGCCATGATCTTGAAGGCCAACGCGGAAAATGGTTCGCTGTCAGAAGCTGTCCTATGCTCTTCCGCGCCGTTCGGATTTATCCCTTTAATAGGCGGCACGTCTAAGGGCGACGGCATGTAATCAACTACGCTGTCAAGCAACGGTTGCACACCTTTGTTCTTGAAAGCAGATCCACATAGAACCGGGATAAATTTGTTCCCGATAACTCCGCGACGTATACCGTCACGAATTTCCTGCTCCGTGATTTCTATCCCTTCAAGATACTTCATCATGAGTTCATCACTCGTTTCAGCGACCGCTTCAACCATTTTATCATGATACTCATTGGCTAATTCAAGCAGGTCTTCCGTAATCGCGTCGTGTACTTCGGCAGTGCCTAAGTCGTCCGTATAAATAGTGGATGTCATCGTAACTAAATCCACGATACCTTTAAAGTTTTCCTCGATACCAATCGGCAACTGAATTGGAACAGGGTTGGCACCCAACCGATCAGCTATCATTGATACACCACGAAAGAAATCAGCACCCAGCCGGTCCATTTTATTAATAAAAGCGATACGGGGAACTTTGTATTTATCCGCTTGACGCCAGACAGTTTCGGATTGGGGTTCAACTCCGCCGACAGAACAGAATACTGCTATCGCACCATCAAGTACCCGTAGAGAACGTTCGACTTCTACCGTGAAGTCCACGTGCCCTGGTGTGTCTATTATGTTAACCCGATTATTCTTCCACTCGCAGGTTGTAGCTGCAGAAGTAATGGTAATGCCGCGTTCTTGTTCCTGGATCATCCAGTCCATTGTTGCCGCCCCATCATGAACTTCACCAATTTTATGCACTCGTCCAGTGTAAAAAAGAATACGTTCCGTTACCGTTGTTTTCCCAGCATCAATGTGCGCCATAATTCCGATATTGCGAGTATTTTCTATTGCAAATAGTCTTGCCACGGTGATTCCCCCTCCTTTCTGTCAACATCATATGCATCAAACTACCATTTGTAATGCGCAAAAGCCTTATTGGCCTCCGCCATTTTATGCATATCCTCTTTCTTCTTGACAGAACCGCCCGTATTGTTAGAAGCGTCGAGTAATTCTCCGGCAATCCTTTCCTGCATGGTTTTTTCGCCGCGCTTTCGTGCCATAGCGACAAGCCAGCGCAGACCAAGCGTAGTGCGTCGATCGGCACGCACTTCAATAGGCACTTGATAATTTGCACCACCAACACGGCGAGACTTTACTTCCAATACCGGCATAACGTTTTTCAACGCGTTGCTAAAGACTTCTATTGGATCTTTACCAGATTTTTCTTTAATTATTTCAAATGCATTATGGCAAATAGCCTCTGCTGTTCCCTTTTTACCGTCTAACATAATTTGATTAATAAGCTTAGTTAGAGTTTGATTTTTGTAAATCGGATCCGGCAGAACATCGCGTTTCCCGATATATCCTTTACGTGGCATTAGTTTACTCCTTTGTAACGTATTTCTATACACTTTTATGCAATACTTTAAGCCTTTTTAGGATATTTAGCTCCGTATTTCGAGCGTCCTTGCGCACGTTTTTGAACTGCGGTTGTGTCCAGGGTGCCACGAATCACGTGATAACGTACGCCTGGGAGGTCTTTAATACGACCACCCCGGACGAGAACCACGGAGTGTTCCTGTAAGTTGTGTCCGATTCCTGGAATATAAGAAGTTATCTCGAACCCATTAGTCAAACGTACACGCGCAACTTTTCGAAGTGCGGAGTTAGGTTTTTTCGGAGTAGTAGTATAAACTCTGGTACAAACTCCACGTTTTTGAGGAGACCCTCCTGATGGATATTGCTTACGCTTAAGAGAGTTATAGCCCCACTGTAAAGCTGGAGCTGTTGATTTTTTTTCAATTGAGGCACGTCCATTACGAATAAGTTGATTAATTGTCGGCATGTCTCCACCTCCTTTCTGATCAGATCAATATACAAGGAATTGCTTGCAGCAGCATTTTGCAAGCAATTCCAAAACCTACGATACGTATCCTCCCACGCTTAAGCTTGTCACTGGTCTACCAATATGGCCGCTACGGCTGTGCCAACTTCGATTCCGCATGCTTTCCCGAGTTCCTTCATAGTCTGAACCTCAATACGCTCCACATTATGGTTTGCGCACCATTCTACGACAGAACGAAGAACATGTGGTTCAGCATCTTTTGCAATAAACAAACGTCTGACGAGTCCCTTTTCCAGAGCACGTTGGGTTTGTTTTAGCCCAACTGTTTTATGTTTAACGTTTTTAAAGGTTTCATCAAGCACCAAAATGCTTTCCCCCTTAATCATACTTTAACATTTTAGCATTAGATATCCGGCGTGTCAATAATTCGATTAATTTGTTCCCAAAGTTCTTATAGTTCGATACCTTGACATGCCGGTTCCGGCAGGAATTAATTTACCGATGATCACGTTCTCCTTTAATCCCAGTAAGGGATCAACTTTTCCTTTTATGGCCGCTTCCGTGAGAACTCGAGTTGTTTCTTGGAAAGAAGCCGCAGAGAGGAAGGAATCTGTCGCCAGGGAAGCCTTAGTAATCCCTAATAATACCGGGTGAGCTACTGCAGGTTCCCCACCTCCGGCAATAGTCCGCGCATTCTCGTCCTGAAAGTCAAAAACATCAATCAGACCACCCGGGAGCAGACTCGTATCTCCCGCGTCATCAATTTTCACCTTGCGCAACATCTGACGAACCATTACTTCAATGTGTTTATCATTGATATCTACCCCTTGCAGCCGATATACACGTTGAACTTCACCTAGCAGATAGACCTGAACTCCGCGTTGACCCTTAACTTTAAGCATATCATGCGGATTGACGCTTCCTTCTGTCAACTCATCTCCTGCTTCGACTATTTGATTTTCTTTAACACAGAGTCGCGATCCGTAGGGAATAGTATACGTTAGATGCTCCTCGGTTTCAGTGAAGAGGTCTATTTCCCGTCGTCCTTTCACTTCACTGATTGATACCTTCCCGCCCGCTTCCGAGATGATCGCTTGCCCTTTTGGTTTACGGGCTTCAAACAGCTCTTCTACCCGTGGCAGACCTTGGGTTATATCACCCCCCGCAACCCCACCGGTATGGAACGTTCGCATCGTTAGCTGAGTTCCAGGTTCTCCAATAGATTGTGCTGCAATAATTCCAACCGCCTCACCCATCTCAACCGGGCGTCCGGTTGCGAGATTGCGACCGTAGCACTTCTTGCAAACACCATAACGTGATTTACATGTCAATACCGAGCGGATTATGACTGAATCGTAGGATTTGACGATTTCCTCCGCCTGTTCCTCCGAGATTTCATGCTCAGGTGAAGCGAGTACTTCTCCTGTCTCCGGATGGTTTACATCTTCCAAGACAAAGCGTCCGACAAGGCGATCTACTAAGGGTTCAATAATTTCCGGGCCATCTTTAATATCTTCTACCAATATGCCCGTCATCGTTCCGCAGTCTTTTTCACGTACTATCACATCTTGAGATACGTCTACCAGACGACGAGTCAGATAACCTGAGTCGGCTGTACGCAAGGCAGTATCTGCAAGGCCTTTCCGAGCACCGTGCGAGGAAATGAAATATTCTAAAACGGTTAACCCTTCACGAAAGTTGGCCTTGATCGGCAGCTCAATCGTTCGTCCAGACGGGTCAGCCATAAGTCCCCGCATTCCCGCCAGTTGTCTCAGCTGTTGAATATTACCCCGGGCACCGGACGTTGCCATCATGTACACCGGATTAAATGGATCCAAGTTATCCATTAACGCCTGGGTCACTGTTATCGTGGCCTTCGACCAAGTGTCAATGACGAGGTTATAACGCTCTTCATCCGTAATTAAACCGCGGCGATATTGTTGTTCTGTTTTAGCGACTGCTTTGTCAGCTTTAGTCAGGATTTCCATCTTATCCCGAGGGGCCGTTATGTCCGTTAATCCGACGGTTATTCCTGCTCGAGTAGAGAACTTGAACCCTTGATTCTTCAGCCCATCCAGCAAGGAGGCTGTCGCTTCATAACCACACCGGCGATACGTTTTTGCCACGATATCTCCAAGGCCTTTTTTGCCAATAACTTCATTGAAAAACCCAATTTCGGGAGGAATGACGGAGTTGAAGATTAATCGCCCAACGGTCGTCTCCAGGAGTGCCCCCTCACGACGAACTTTTATCCTGGCTTGCAAGTGAACCGCTTTTGTTTCATACGCCAAGACAGCTTCATCATAGTCTTTAAATATTTTTCCTTTTCCAAAAGCCCCGGAACGCTCCATGGTTAAGTAATAAGATCCCAAAACCATATCCTGAGTCGGTGTTTGGACAGGCCGACCGTCTTTGGGATTCAAGATATTATGTGATGCCAGCATAAGCAATCTGGCTTCAGCCTGAGCCTCCGCCGACAAGGGAACGTGCACCGCCATTTGGTCTCCGTCAAAGTCCGCGTTATAAGCTGTACAAACTAACGGGTGGATCTGCAAAGCGCGGCCCTCTACTAAAATCGGCTCAAAGGCCTGAATTCCCAAACGGTGAAGTGTTGGAGCCCGATTGAGCAGGACTGGGTGATCGGAGATGACTTCTTCAAGAACATCCCAAACTTCTGGACGTACCCTCTCCACCATCCGTTTGGCACTTTTAATATTATGGGCATGTCCCTCATTGACCAGTTTCTTCATCACGAACGGTTTAAAAAGTTCTAAGGCCATCTCCTTAGGAAGACCGCACTGATGAAGTTTTAGGTTCGGTCCGACAACAATAACGGACCGTCCTGAATAATCCACGCGTTTTCCCAAAAGGTTCTGCCTGAAGCGCCCTTGTTTTCCCTTTAACATATCGCTCAGAGATTTAAGGGGTCGGTTGCCCGGACCGGTCACCGGACGTCCGCGGCGGCCATTGTCAATTAAAGCATCAACCGCCTCTTGAAGCATCCGTTTTTCATTGCGCACAATAATATCTGGCGCGCCAAGATCTAAAAGACGCTTTAAACGGTTGTTCCGATTTATAACACGGCGATAGAGATCATTGAGATCAGACGTTGCGAACCGCCCGCCATCCAACTGCACCATCGGCCGCAATTCAGGCGGAATCACCGGTACAACATCCATAATCATCCATTCCGGCCGGTTGCCAGACGTTTTGAAAGCCTCGACAACTTCGAGGCGACGAATCGCCCGAATTTTTCGCTGTCCGGATACTTCTTTTAACTCTATGCGAAGTTCATCATTAAGCTTGTCTAAATCCATCTCCCCGAGCAATAGTTTTACTGCTTCCGCTCCCATGCTGGCTTGGAAACGATCCCCGTACTTCTCACGATATTCCCGATATTCCGTTTCCGTCAGGAGTTGTTTCTTCATCAACGATGTATCTCCGGAATTAGTCACAATATAGGAAACAAAATAGAGAACTTTTTCCAAAGCACGAGGAGACATATCCAAAAGTAAGCCCATCCGACTCGGAATCCCTTTAAAATACCAAATATGGGATACTGGTGCAGCAAGTACAATGTGCCCCATCCGTTCACGACGAACTTTAGAACGGGTCACTTCAACTCCACAACGGTCACAAACGATTCCTTTATACCGAACACGTTTATATTTCCCGCAGTGGCATTCCCAGTCCCGAGTCGGACCAAAAATTTTCTCACAAAACAAACCTTCCCGTTCCGGCTTCAAGGTCCGATAGTTGATGGTTTCCGGCTTCTTTACTTCTCCAAATGACCACTCCCGAATCATATCCGGAGAAGCTAAGCCGATTCGCATGCGGTTGAAGTTATTGACGTCTAGCATTCCATATCGCTCCTTTCGTCCGGGGAACTATTTGAAATCGCCGGGATCTCAATCTTCTTCCTCAAGGGATTCCACATTAAATCCATCGAGCGATTCTTCCTCGTCGGCAATGAGATCATCATCATCCTCCTTGGCGACAATAAGGCGCGTCACCGGGGGTAGTAGTTGTAGTTCATCATGCAGATCAATACCCAGTTCCTTGGCGGTCTCCGAAATATCCTCATCAGAGTCATGAATCTCGATTTCCCGATCATCTGCTGCTAAGACTCTAACATCAAGTCCTAAACTCTGCATCTCCTTGATTAAGACCTTAAAGGATTCCGGAATACCTGGTTCAGGAATGTTTTCTCCTTTGACGATCGCTTCGTATGTCTTGACACGGCCAACTACATCATCTGATTTTACCGTTAAAATTTCTTGTAAAGTATATGCCGCGCCATATGCTTCTAAAGCCCACACTTCCATTTCTCCAAAGCGTTGGCCCCCGAACTGTGCTTTACCACCCAACGGCTGCTGTGTTACGAGGGAATATGGACCAGTCGAACGGGCATGAATCTTATCGTCAACCAAATGGTGAAGTTTGAGCACATACATATATCCAACGGTGATCCTACTGTCAAACGGCTCTCCTGTACGTCCGTCATATAACAGGGTCTTCCCATCCTTCGGGAGTCCTGCTTTCTGCAAAGTCTCAAAAATGTCCTCTTCCGTAGCACCGTCAAAGACAGGAGTCGCGATGCGAATCCCCAGAGCATTAGCTGCCCAGCCCAGGTGCGTTTCCAGAACCTGGCCAATATTCATTCGCGAAGGAACCCCTAGTGGATTAAGAACAATTTCTATGGGCGTACCATCCGGCATAAACGGCATATCTTCTTTACGCATGATGCGGGAAATAACTCCTTTGTTTCCATGCCGACCAGCCACTTTGTCACCCAAAGAAATTTTTCTCTTTTGAGCAATGTAAACCCGCACGAGTTGATTAACGCCGGGAGATAATTCATCCCCATTTTCACGGGTAAAAACCTTCACGTCGACAATTTTTCCTGCTTCTCCGTGCGGCACTCGCAAGGAGGTATCCCGCACCTCACGTGCCTTTTCGCCAAAGATTGCCCGCAGTAAGCGCTCTTCCGCCGTGAGTTCCGTCTCCCCCTTGGGGGTTACTTTTCCGACCAGGATATCGCCTGGACGAACCTCTGCTCCGATGCGAATAATTCCTCGTTCATCAAGATCCTTCAAAACATCTTCTCCGACGTTGGGAATATCACGCGTAATTTCTTCCGGACCAAGTTTCGTATCCCGCGCATCTGATTCATACTCTTCAATATGAATAGATGTATAGTAATCTTCCCGAACAAGCTTTTCACTAATCAGGATCGCGTCCTCATAGTTATACCCTTCCCAGGTCATGAAGGCCACTAAAACATTGTGACCTAAAGCAAGTTCTCCATGGTCAGTCGACGGACCATCCGCAATAATCTGATTTGCTTCAACCCGTTCCCCTTTGGAAACAATGGGGCGCTGGTTAATGCATGTACCTTGGTTGGAGCGTGCATATTTAAGCAACTTGTGTCTTTCTGTCGTTCCATCAGCGTGGGTGATGATAATTTCGTCTGCGGTTGAACGCTCCACATCTCCAGCTTTTTTAGCAATAACACAAACCCCGGAGTCCTTGGCCGTCTTATATTCCATACCCGTTCCGACATAAGGCGAATCGGTTCGCAAGAGGGGTACTGCCTGCCGTTGCATGTTAGAACCCATCAAGGCCCTGTTGGCGTCATCATGCTCAAGAAACGGAATAAGTGCCGTCGCGATAGACACCATTTGTTTTGGGGAGACGTCCATATAGTCGACGTCGTTTGGCGAGACATGAATAAAGTCATTACCGTGCCGACCGTCAACTTTCTCTCCAAGGAAGCTGCCATTTTGATCAAGCGGAGCATTAGCCTGTGCTACGACATATTTTTCTTCTTCGTCAGCGGTTAAGTAATGGATCTCATCCGTAACTCTCCCATTTTCTTTATCCGCCTTACGGTAAGGAGCTTCTATGAAACCATAAGGATTAATACGTCCAAAAGTCGCTAAAGAGCCTATCAAGCCAATATTAGGGCCTTCCGGAGTCTCTACCGAACACATCCTTCCATAGTGGGAAAAATGAACGTCACGCACTTCAAAGCCTGCCCGCTCCCTGCTTAATCCCCCCGGCCCTAAAGCACTCAAACGACGCTTATGGGTTAACTCCGCCAAGGGATTTGTTTGATCCATAAATTGGGACAACTGGCTGCTGCCAAAAAACTCCTTGATTGCAGCAACGACAGGCCGGATATTAATTAATACTTGAGGAGTAATCACTTCAACATCCTGAATGGTCATCCGTTCGCGAACCACGCGTTCCATACGCGACAGGCCTATGCGGAATTGATTCTGGAGAAGTTCTCCCACCGAGCGCAGCCGACGATTTCCTAAATGGTCGATGTCATCTTTATGTCCATCGCCATCCATCAAGGTGAGCATCCTTTGGACTGCCGCTACGATATCCCCACGGGTCAAATGCCGAACGTCCATTGGGATATCCAGACCCAGTTTCTTATTGAGTTTATACCGACCTACCTTAGCCAGATCATAGCGTTTGGCATCAAAGAACAGTGCTTCCAGCAGAGACCTTGCACTGTCGACAGTTGGAGGTTCACCCGGTCTTAACCGTTTGTAGATTTCAACCAAAGCTTCTTCGGTTGACTCTGAGTTGTCTCTTTCCAAAGTAGCACGTATATATTCATTATCATTAAACAGCTCCAGAATTTGGCCGTTGCTGGCATAACCCAAAGCACGAATCAGAACAGTGCCCGGTAATTTCCGTGTTCTGTCAACCCTTACAAAAATATTATCGTTCACATCTGTTTCGAATTCTAACCAAGCTCCTCGATTCGGAATAACCGTCGCTCCATAAAGTTTCTTACCGCTTGTATCGATGTGTTCTGCGTAATAGACTCCTGGAGAGCGTACAAGTTGGCTGACGATAACACGTTCGGCTCCGTTAATAATAAACGTACCCTTGTCTGTCATCAACGGGAAATCTCCCATAAAGACTTCCTGCTCTTTAACTTCCCCTGTTTCCTTATTAATCAGGCGTACCTTTACGCGCAGAGGCGCAGCAAACGTGACATCGCGTTCTTTACACTCCTCCACCTGATATTTAGCCTCTCCTAAACTATAATCGATAAATTCCAAGACTAGATTGCCAGTGAAATCTTGAATAGGGGAAATATCGCGAAACATATCGCGCAACCCTTCATCAAGAAACCAACGATAGGAGTTCTGCTGAATTTCAATCAGATTTGGCATGTCAAGGACTTCCCGGATCCTGGAATAACTCCAGCGTTCCCGTGTCCCAACCTTAATAGGATAGAACATTGCGTTTCACCCCTCAGTGCAGTTTCCTCTCATTGAGGTATCAATATATTGACATAGACAGCCAAAAGCAAGGCCTTTTAATAGAACCTCGCTTCACTGTTTATGGTATTTCGCCATCACTTCGACAAACTCAAACAATAATATCTCCTTAATATCCAATGCCTTCAATTTATTACCATAGCATGGACAGATTACGAAATAATTCCAACTATATGCATAGTAACATTCATAAAGTATAACAAAATTATTAAATGCTGTCAAGAAATATTATTAAAATAAAACAAGAAGGCACCCTCCTCAAGAGAAAGTACCTTCTTAAGTCTCCAAAGCTTATTTCACTTCGACGGTTGCACCAGCTTCAGTTAATTTAGCTTTCAAAGCTTCAGCTTCGTCTTTTGTGACTTTTTCTTTAACTGCTTTTGGCACGTTGTCAACGAGATCTTTAGCCTCTTTCAGACCTAAGCCAGTAACTTCACGAACAACTTTGATAACACTGATTTTGGATGCTCCAAAATTCATAAGCATAACATCAAACTCTGTTTTTTCTTCTACTTCTTCAACCTCAGGCGCCGCAGCTCCTCCTCCAACAACTGCTACCGGAGCAGATGCACTTACCCCGAATTCTACTTCAAACGCCTTAACGAGTTCAGATAGTTCAAGGACAGTTAAACCTTTGACAGTTTCGAGAATTTCATTTACTTTAGACATTTTTATTTCCCCCTTAAAAATAAGTAATTATTGATCCACGTTCAGCCACTTCCAGAAGTGAGTATGACCTGTTTGATGTTCAGCTCAAGCTGAACGAGTTCACTGAGCAGCCTTGAGTTTACGCACTTCTTCCAAAGCATAGCACATTTTACGGATCGGGCCTTGGAGAACGTTGGCCATACCGGTAAGAGGGGCTTGCATACCACGCAGCACCATAACCAGCAGCACTTCACGGGAAGGAAGATCTGCAAGAGCTTTGACTTTCTCCGGTCCGATTACCTTCCCGTCAAGAACCCCAGCTTTAATTTGAAATTTCTTTAGCTTATTTACTTTGGCAAACTCCAACAGAACTTTTGCCGGAGCGACAGGATCTGCACAAAAGGCAAGTGCCGTCGGTCCTTTAAGATAGGAATCCAGACCTTCTACCCCTAGTTCATTGGCTGCGCGAAGTACGAGTGTGTTTTTCATCACCCTGTACTCCACTCCTGCAAGACGCAGTTGGGCGCGCAATTGCGTTACTTGAGCCACGGTTAAACCACGGTAGTCGGCTAAGACAATCCCAGCGGCTTGTTGAAACTTGTTCTTGATTTCGGAGACTACTTGGCTTTTTTCTTCAATATTAGACATTATGTATACCTCCTTCCTTTAGATAAACTCAACAGAAAACCCCCGCGTTTGCAGAGGTTAAGAATGCCAAATTACTATCCATCGGTGTGTCTCCCAACCTCGGCAGGACATTAAGCCTTACGGCGCCTGCTTTCTACAGCGGACTTTATTCAATTTCTGGCAAGTTTATCCTAATTTACAGAATTCCTTCAAGGACATACTCTTGTTACAAAACTTTTGCAAGGTTAATACGTACGCCAGGTCCCATTGTTGAGGACACCGTAACACTTCGCATGAATTGGCCCTTTGCAGCAGCAGGCTTAGCTTTTACTAACGTCTCCGCTAACATACGAAAGTTTTCTAACAGTTTTTCAGCAGGGAATGAGGCTTTACCAATCGGTGCATGGATAATACCGGCCTTCTCCGCACGATATTCGATCTTACCAGCTTTGATCTCTTTGATCGCACGGGTTACATCAAAGGTAACCGTGCCGGTTTTCGGGTTAGGCATAAGACCTTTAGGTCCGAGAACACGGCCTAACTTACCAACCATCCCCATCATATCAGGCGTTGCCACAACTACTTCAAAGTCAAACCAACCTTGCTGGATCTGCGTGATCATGTCTTCAGCGCCGACAAAGTCTGCACCGGCTAATTCGGCTTCCTTAGCCTTATCCCCTTTAGCAAATACCAACACTGACCTGGTTTTTCCTGTACCATTCGGGAGCACAACCGCACCCCGAATTTGTTGGTCCGCATGACGGGTATCAATGCCCAATTTGAAAGCCACTTCAACCGTCTCGTCGAACTTTGCCTTGGCATTTGTTTTAACTATTGATATAGCCTCCAGGGGTTCGTAGTGAGCAGTACGATCAAAAGTTTTTACAATCTCTTGATATCTTTTACCTACTTTTGACATCTTTAACCTCCTTGTGGTAATGCGGGCCTAGCCCTCCCACAACTTAATTTAACCCTCAACAATATCAATTCCCATACTCCGCGCTGTACCTTCGATCATGCGCATTGCCGCTTCGATACTCGCAGCATTCAAATCCTTCATCTTAATGTCCGCAATCTCGTAAACCTTTGATTTCGGGACAGACGCTACCTTTTTACGATTCGGCTCGGAAGAACCCGAACTGATATTTGCTGCTTTTTTTAGCAATACGGCAGCCGGCGGAGTTTTGGTAATAAAGGTAAACGAGCGATCCTCATACACTGTGATTTCAACAGGAATAATAAGTCCTGCTTGATCCTTGGTACGCTCATTATATTCTTTGCAGAAAGCCATAATGTTGACACCATGCTGACCTAGAGCGGGACCTATTGGAGGCGCCGGTGTAGCTTTTCCTGCATTAATCGCTAATTTTACCATTCCCATTACTTTTTTTGCCATTGTCATTACACCTCCTTGTCAGGATAACCGTACCCTTAGTCGAGTTTCTGAACCTGAGCAAACTCCAACTCAACGGGAGTCTCCCTACCAAACATAGACACTTCTACCCGCAGCTTACCTTTGTCAGCAAAGATTTCGCGGACCACTCCTACAAAATCCTTAAACGGGCCCGCAATGACCTGAACTCTCTGATTGATCTCAAAATCAATTCGTGTGTGAACCTCATCCATACCCATTTGTTGAAGAATCTTGATAACCTCTTTGTCCAGTAACGGAATCGGCTTCGTTCCAGTGCCAACAAACCCGGTCACACCAGGCGTATTACGCACAACATACCATGAATCATCCGTCATTTCCATTTCAACAAGTACATAGCCTGGATATACCTTACGTTTAGTGATTTTCTGTTTCCCACTCTTGAACTCGATTTCATCTTCCATGGGAACGAGTACGCGAAAAATTTTTTCTTCCATGTTCATGGACTCGACTCGTTTTTCGAGATTCATCTTCACTTTGTTCTCATAGCCGGAGTAAGTATGAATAACATACCAGTCTTTTGCCATTTCTCAGGGACCTCCTCAGATACTGCCGTAGGATCTCATAGGTTAGGGCAGTAGCTTGGTCAAGGCCCAGCTTAAACCGCTATCCACAATCCACATCATAATCGATACAATCCCCACCGCAATAAACACAACTCCTGTGTAGGTGAACAATTGCCTACGGTTTGGCCAATGAACTTTCTTTAACTCGCTCAAAACCCCTCTGAAATACTCCGCCGCCTTTTCTGTCTGTCGCTGAGTATTGGCCGGTTTCTTCAACGCGCCCATCACTTCACATCCTTACACGACATCGAATGTCATCGACACTGTGACAACGCTTCCTGGCGTACAGTCTAAACCATTGCAAAAAAAAATTACTTTGTTTCCTTATGGAGTGTATGGCTTTTACAAAACTTGCAAAACTTTTGAGCTTCCAAGCGATCAGGGTTGTTTTTCTTATTTTTGATAGTAGCGTAGTTACGGTGCTTGCAATCCGTACACGCTAATATAACGCCAACACGCATTCTCGAACACCTCCCAGACAACGATAGGACACTGTATTTTATCCATTACTCAAAATAGTCTATCACGAGATAATTCCCCTGTCAAGAATAATACCTTATGATCCTTATGATCCTTATGATAACGT
>JQID01000147.1 GCA_000770645.1 Desulfosporosinus sp. Tol-M | reverse complement strand
ATTGCAGGAGGTGACATCAATTTGAAATTCTCCGACTATGCCCAAGGTCTACTCCCGTATATTTCCGGAGGAGCAAGTGAACCGATTTTCTTCACGGAGATAATCGGGAATTTCATACAGGATGCTGCAATGGATGCTTGTGCGGTTCTAAAACGAAAACCGGACACTCGATATCGCTATATAAAAGGTGGTAGGGATATTCAGGCTAAAGATGCCCAGTACATTTACGACCACCGTGATATGGACAAGTATTCCGAATGGCTAAGCGATCAGATGGACAACTCGGATTCTTTCGACGCAGTTTCTGCATGGCTTACGAAATGTGAAATAGATCACGACAAATACCGTGTTGCTGATGCCTGTTCAACATTACTGGAGAGTATATTGCTGGAAACCATTACTGGTACAGCCACGTCAGAGAATGACCCTGGAAGTTCTGAATATGACTTCAAACTGGTCGAGGAAATCCAAGAAAAAATAAAGTCACTTCCTCGACCGACTGAAGTGTCGGTACCGCTGGAAGCGACTAATGAAGAACAGGGCTATATTAATGAAATGTATAATGCTTACGGTGATGCTGAAAACGTGAGTCCATTTGCAAAAAAAGACCTGACTAGTTACCCTGATTACGAAGAAGATCTCTTAGATAGACGAATTGATTTCTACGCTGCAGCTACAATACGTCGTGGGGTGATGGAGCTTGGGCGAGGCGGATTGTCAAATCAGTTTGACGTGTTAAAAGGCGAAACTTACGACGGTGTGAAAGATACTGAAAGGCGTACACATCCAGACGGATACCAGAGAATGCTCGCCGTCATGGAGCAGGCTGTAAATGCCCCATTGAAGGATTATTTGTTAAGTGAATCGCCCTATTGGATAAGCGGTAAAATTAAAAAAGACGTATGCCATCATTTGGTTAATGACGGAAAGCTAAGGTGGGTGAAAAAGAAGAGATGATAAATACAACAGTAATCGGCTCACCTTATGAGATGTCTCTGCGCATTCTTCTTATGCTGGACGAGTTGACAAATTTTGAATTAGACGAGCAACGAATCTGTGCCATAGATTTTATAGCCGTATACGCTGCAGACTTTAAACTACTTGATGAAAATCTTCATGGGTATGGTAATTATCGCTATAGCGAATATCCCGCACGAAAGAACTTAGCGAAGGATGCATTGAAAATCCTCGTTCTTGATGGTACGGTTTCTTTTTACCCGAACCAAAATGGGTTTACATATAAAATTAGCGAATCTGGGAGAAAAGTGTGCAGGGAGCTCACCTACTCGTATGCTGAGGAGTATAGGATTGCAATAAGAATGGTCAGTAACAAATATGACTTATCAAGTGGAAAAGCTCTGCTAAATGATATCAATCGCTACACACTCCGTTCGTTGCAGGAGGTCTATGATGAATAGGTTCTATATTGAAAAACTGGTCGTTTCCGGAGGAGGCCATGAAAACTCTGTAATTGAATTTGTGCCGGGGTTTAACCTCGTTGTCGGCCCATCCAATACCGGGAAAAGCCTTATCATGGATTGCATCGACTATGCCTTTGGATTTACTCCGAAATCTGACAAGCCATCAAAAATAGTAGACAACAGTAATGGCTACGAAAAAATATCTATGCATTTAAGAAGCAACGCAGGATCTGTCGTCCTCGAACGTAAGATTGGTGATACCAAGATTTCTGTCAGTGGTACGGATCCTACTATTGAGCATGATTCCTACAGTGTAAGTAACAGCGCCAAGAAAAGCATAAACACCGTTTTTTTGCAGCTGCTTGGAATAGATAAGCCTCATAAGGTTCTTTCTAGCGAAAGCGGAGCTACACAGGCGTTAACGTGGAGAAGTATGCTGCATTTGTTTTTCATTCGGCAAGCGGACATTGCAAGAGAAACATCTGCACTTAAAGCCCCGGGAGGATAGGTAAAACTGCATCGCCTGCCGTATTGCTTTACCTTTTGACCGGTCAGGATGCGGATAATTTCGAAAAGCCCGAAGACCCGGAAATAAGCAAAGCGAAAAGAAAGGCATTGACAGAATACATCCGTGATAAAGCGGAACGGTTTTCCAAGCGACGTGAAGAACTGGAAGGGACTCTTTCCGATATTGGTAGTGCAAATGTCTGTGAGGCTGTAAACCAGATTCATGAAGAAATCAATGCTATACAAAAAGAACTCAACGAAGCGGCAAGCGAAAGTCAAAAGCTTATGTCTAAAATATATGAACAAAACGGGAAGTTGTCCGAATGCAATACTGTTATTCATAACTTTACGGTTCTCCGGCAACAGTATCAGTCAGATATCAGGCGCCTCGGTTTTATTGTTGACGGAAAAATCAGCCAGTCGACTATAACCACAAAAAAACTTTGCCCATTCTGCGATAGTGAGATCACTGCATCGCCTAGTCAGCAGTACATTGAGGCATCTTCAGCGGAGCTTGCCAAAATCAAGGGACACCTATCAGAGCTTGAAGAAGCCAAAGCCGCCATTGATAGGCAGCAGCAAGTGATACAAAGCACTATCGAGAACCTTGAACGGGAGAAAGAACAGGTTGATTCTTTGATATCCGATCAACTCAATCCCAAATTGGCCGTATTCAAGGAACAACTTGAAAATAACCTCCTGCTTATGAGAATTACTGGTGAACTTGAATCCGTACGCCAAAGCGAAACTCAATATCGAAGCGAGCTTTTTGAGAAGGAAACCGAGGAAACGCCGGATAACCCAAAGTATAATATTATGGGTTATTATGATTATGAATTAGTCCACGGTTTTGAAAAAAAATTAATCCAAGTCTTAAGTGCATCCAAAATAGGCGGTGCAACAACTGCGCGGCTCAATATGACAAACTTTGATATCGAGATTGGTGGGCTTAAAAAAGCTGTTTCAATGGGTGGCTGATTCTGTGGACTCTTGAACACAATTACCGCATTCGCAATGGGTTCTTATCTTATTGAGCGCGAATGTAAATCACCCGGATTTTTTGCTGCCGACTCTCCTCTCACCCAATTGTCGGAGGCAGAACATATTGAACAAAGGGATACAATCAAACACAATTTTATTAAATATTTGATTGATCACGCCCTTGAGCGACAGGTAATAATC
>JQID01000095.1 GCA_000770645.1 Desulfosporosinus sp. Tol-M | reverse complement strand
TTTATGCGCAAGTAAACTCAAATTTAAAGGAGGATTAACTTAATGAAAATGATTAGAGCAATTGTACGCCCCGATAAGACAGAGATCGTGGCTGAGGCCTTAGCGCAGGCGGGAATGCCATCGCTGACAAAAATGCACGTCTTTGGGCGTGGTAGAACAAAGGGAATTCGGATTGGGGATGTGGTTTATGATGAGTTTCCAAAGACTCTGCTTCTCTTAGTCATTGAAGATGAAAAGCTGGATGGAGCAATTTCAGTTATTCTCGAAAGCGCCAAAACCGGAACCATGGGTGATGGCAAGGTCTTTGTGACTGAAGTCGACGAAGCCTATACCGTAAGTAAAGGGACAAAGGGGTTGTAGTGATGAAGGAAATAATGACGGTGATTCGACGCCATCAGGTACCCGCAACCAAGAAGGCTTTTGAAGCTGCCGGCTTTCCTGCTCTGACGATTCAAAGTGTTGAGGGCCGCGGGAAACAAGGCGGAATCGGAGGTTGGGCAGCTGAAATCGACCCTGAATTAAATCACATGTTAGACGAAGGAATGGCGGATGATGTCAGATTCAATTGGATTCCTAAAAGGATGTTAACAATTGTGGTGCAGGATGACCAAGTTGAAGAAGTGATAGAAGTGATTATTAAAGCGAATCAGACGGGGCACATGGGTGACGGTAAAATCTTTGTTATACCCTTAAAAGAGGTTGTTCGCATTCGCACGGGCGAAACCGGTTCTCGAGCAGTTATTTAACTTCAGGTAAGTTTGATGTTGATATAAAGGAGATGTATAGACATGAGGCAAATCGCAATCTATGGCAAAGGCGGCATCGGAAAATCGACGACTACCCAAAACACGGTCGTTGCCCTAGCTGAAATGGGGAAGAAAGTTACGATTGTTGGCTGTGACCCTAAAGCAGATGCCACGCGCTTGATTCTGCATAGTAAAGCTCAAACGACAGTAATGGATTTAGCCCGCGAAAGAGGGACTGTCGAAGATTTAGAGCTGGATGAAGTTTTAGTGGAAGGGTATTTGGGGGTTCGTTGTGCAGAATCTGGGGGTCCGGAACCGGGGGTTGGGTGTGCTGGAAGAGGGGTAATTACAGCTATCAACTATTTGGAAGAAAACGGGGCGTATACAGCGGAAACGGATTATGTGTTCTACGATGTCTTAGGAGACGTGGTTTGCGGAGGATTTGCAATGCCGATTCGCGAGAATAAAGCCAAGGAGATCTATATTGTAACTTCTGGCGAAATGATGGCCATGTATGCAGCCAACAATATTTCGAGAGGAATCTTAAAATACGCGACAACGGGGAGCGTTCGTCTGGGTGGGTTGATTTGCAACAGCCGTAAAACAGACAAGGAACTTGAATTAATTGAAGCCTTGGCCAAAGGATTAAATACTCAAATGATTCACTTCATCCCCCGGGATAACGAAGTGCAACGGGCTGAAGTGCGTAAAATGACCGTTATTGAATATAATTCTACCCATCCTCAGGCAGATGAATATCGAGCGTTGGCCAAAAAAATTGAAAATAACACCATGATGACCATCCCAACACCGCTTTCCATGGATGAATTAGAAGCCCTAATGATGGAATTCGGTATTCTGGATATGTAATTACTTTAACAAGTAAGAATTCTTATTGACAGGGGGAAGGACAGCATAATGAGCATCAAAGAGATAAAAGATTTAAGGAAACAAGTGCTGGAAGAAGTTCTGGAAATATATCCGGAAAAGGCCCAAAAAAATCGGAGACAACATCTGGCGGTCAAAGATGATGAGTGTGCTGGATGCGCCGTCAAATCGAATTCGAAAACAGTCCCGGGTATCATGACCGCGCGGGGGTGTGCCTATGCGGGGGCTAAAGGGGTTGTTTGGGGTCCGGTCAAGGATGTGGTGCATATCTCCCATGGACCGGTCGGGTGTGGGTACTATTCCTGGGGTAACCGCAGGAACCTAGCGGAAGGCGAAATCGGGGTAGACAACTTTGTACCTTTTTTATTCACCTCGGATTTTCAGGAAAACGATATCATTTATGGTGGGGACAAAAAGCTGGAGAAAATAATCCGCGAGGTTGTTGGGCTCTTCCCGAACGCCAAAGGGGTTTCTGTCCTCTCAGAATGTCCTGTCGGATTGATTGGAGATGATATTGAAAGTGTCGCTCGCCGCATGAGCCAAGAACTTGAACTCCCTGTTATTCCGGTTCGCTGTGAAGGGTTTAGGGGCATAAGCCAGTCCCTCGGTCATCATATAGCCAATGATGCTATCAGGGATTATCTTTTGGGTAAAGGACCAGGTCGGGAAGTAGGACCATACGACATTGGAATTATCGGCGATTATAATATTGGCGGAGATGCTTGGGCCAGTAAAAAACTGCTCGAAGAAATCGGTCTCAAGGTTGTCAATATTTGGACCGGTGATTCAACAGTAGAAATGCTGCAAAACGGACATCTGGTCAAGCTAATTTTGATCCACTGTACCAGAAGTATGAATTACATCGTCTCGCATATAGAAAAAACTCATGGAACCCCCTGGCTGGAATTCAATTTCTTCGGACCCACTAAGATCAAAGAATCTCTCTTGAAGATTGCGGCTCAATTTGATGAAAGTATCATGGAAAAGGCGCAACAAGTAATCGAGAAATATGAAGCCCAGATGGCGAAAGTGATTGAGTCCTACCGCCCGCGTTTGGCAGGAAAGAAAGTAATGCTTTATATTGGCGGTCTTCGTCCCAGACACATGATCGGGTCTTATGAGGATTTGGGCATGGAGGTGATCGGGACGGGCTACGAGTTTGCTCACAGTGAAGATTATGAGCGAACCATTCCTGATTTAAAAGATGGCACCTTAATTTATGATGATGTCTCAGCTTATGAAATGGAGGAGTTTGCAACAAAACTCAAACCGGATTTAGTCGGCTCGGGGATCAAAGAAAAATATGTATTCGAAAAAATGGGTCTTCCCTTCCGGCAAATGCATTCCTGGGATTATTCCGGTCCTTATCAAGGTTATGAAGGATTCCCAATTTTTGCCCAGGATATGGATATGGCCATTAACAGCCCTACCTGGAAATTAATCGACCCGCCTTGGAAGAAATAAATTGGAAGAAAGGATGTCGCATATGACGGCTAGTACGAAGGCAACAAAGAGTTGGCTCAATTCGTTAGAATATCGAGAAAAGAATTTCGCCCGTGAAAAATTGGTCATTAATCCGGCCAAAGCCTGCCAACCCCTAGGCGCCTTGCTTTGTGCCTTAGGGATCGAAGGATGCCTGCCGTTTACGCATGGTTCTCAAGGCTGCACCGCCTATTTTCGCAGCACATTAACCCGTCATTACAGAGAACCCATAGCAGCCGTCTCAGATTCTTTGACCGAAGATTCCGCTGTCTTTGGCGGGCAAACAAACATTTATGAAGGGTTGAAGAATGCGTATACGATATACAACCCCAAAGTGATCGCTGTATTTACAAGCTGCATGGCCGAAGTTATTGGGGACGATATTAGGGCTTATTTAGGTAATGCCAAGAAACAAGAAGCAATTCCCCTGGATTTTCCGGTTGCCCTGGCCAATACTCCGAGCTTTAAGGGTTCTCATATTACGGGGTATGACTCTATGCTCAAAGGCCTTATAGAATGCTTGGCAACACCTCGGCAGGAGGATAGAAGCAACGACAGACTTTATGTTGTCCCAGGCTTTGACACGTATCCGGGGAATCTTCGAGAATATAAACGACTTCTCAAAGTTATGGATACGCCTTATACCCTGTTGCCCGACTATAGTGATGTTGTGGATGCTCCTAATTTGGGCGCCTATAAATTGTACCCTGGGGGAACACCCCTTACAGAAATGAATGAGGCGTTAAATGCTGCGCGTTTCTTATTCCTCCAGACGTATTCAATTCCGACAACCAGCAAATATCTGGCGAGTAAGGCCGTTCCAGTTGAAACGCTTTCCATGCCCATCGGGATCGCGGGCACGGATAAATTCATCGAGTCTGTAGCCAAATTCACTGGGAAGGATGTGCCGGAAGAAATAACTTTTGAACGGGGACTTGCCGTCGATGCCATGACAGACGCTCACCAATATATTCATGGCAAGAAATTTGCCCTCTATGGTGACCCGGATCTTCTCATCGGACTTGTCAAGTTTTTATTCGAAATGGGAGGACTTCCGGTCCACATAGTTTGCACTAATTCCACTCCTCTCTTCAAAAAGGCCATGGAAAGTTTACTAGCGTCAAGTCCTTACGGTCAGGAAGGAACACTCTATGCAGGCAAGGATCTCTGGCATCTCCGTTCCTTACTGGTTACAGAATCGGTCGACATGCTAATCGGCGATTCCCATGGCAAGTGGGCTGCCCGGGACGCTAATATCCCGCTGGTCAGAATTGGTTTTCCCATCACTGATCGGGTGAATCTTCATCGCTCTCCGATCATTGGGTATAACGGCGTAATTAACTTAATTACCATGATAGTCAATACGTTTCTGGAGGAAGTCGACAGGAACTCCCCAGAGGCTTACTTTGAAATGATGCGTTAGTGGAATACGGAACACCCATCTATGGAAGCGGGTGACTCGGTAGAGATGAACGGAGGGGTGCTTCATGTTTACTAATCTGACAAAATTGGATCTCAAAGATAAACCGTCGCCGGCGGAGGCCGGTTCGCCTAAATTATGCATGAAGGCGCTCCCCGGCGAAGGCGCAGAGCGGAGTTGCGCATATGATGGGGCACGAGTTGTGCTCATGCCCATCACGGATGTTGCGCATCTTGTTCATGGACCGATTGCTTGTGCTGGAAATTCATGGGATAACCGAGGGGCTCGCTCCTCCGGTTCCCAGCTTTTTCGGCGAGGGCTGACCACGGACATTATGGAAAATGACGTAATTTACGGCGGTGAGAAAAAGCTGAAAGAAGCAATCCTGGAAATTGCTCTAAGACATGATCCCAAAGCGATCTTTGTCTACGCAACCTGTGTCTCGTCGCTCATTGGAGATGACGTCGCCAAGATTTGCCTGGAAGCGGAAAGAGAATTGACCATTCCTGTCATTGCCGTCAATTGTCCAGGCTTTTTGGGAGATAAAAATATCGGAAATCGCATTGCGGGGGAGGTGTTATTTGAAAGGGTCGTCGGCACAGGGGATGGACCAGATGAAAAGATTCCCTGTTCCATTAACCTAATCGGAGAATATAACATCGCCGGAGATCTTTGGGGAATTTCACCGGACTTAAAAAGCTTAGGGATCACTCTCCAAACGGCTATCACTGGAGATGCCAAGTTTGATGATTTACGTTCGGCCCACCGAGCAAGATTGAATGTGCTCATCTGTTCCAAAAGTTTGACCAACTTAGTCCAAAAAATGAATGTTCGCTATGGTATACCTTTTATTGAAGGGTCTTTCTACGGGATTCATGACACCTCTGAAACGCTGATAAAGATCGCCAAGGCACTGGGTGATCCTGATCTGCTGGCAAGAACGTTGGTTTATGTTCAAAAGAAGGAGGACGAAACTCGAAAGGCCATTGCCGGATACAGAAAGATACTCGAGAATAAACAAGCCATCTTGTTTACGGGCGGGGTTAAAACCTGGTCGATGGTGTCGACCTTGGCCGAATTAGGGATCAATATCCTAGCTGGAGGAACCCAAAACTCCACCCCGGAGGATTTCCAGCGCATGAAAGCGTTGATGGATCCCTCCGCCCAGATTATTGAAGATACCAGTTCGGCAGGTTTTTTAAAGATTATTGCTGAGAAAAAACCGGACCTGATCGTTGCCGGTGGAAAGACAAAATATTTAGCGCATAAAACTCGAACCCCTTTTCTGGATATTAATCATGGACGAAAAATTCCTTATGCTGGCTATCAGGGGATGATTAAATTTGCCGAGACCTTAACGCGTACGGTGCAGAGTCCTGTTTGGGGGCATTTAAGACGGGAATTTCCCCCGAAAGAGGGTGAACAAGATGACTGATACGGCTAATACGACCAATACGAGACATTATCAGGGGAATCCCCAGAAAAATAGTCCTGCTCTGGGGGCGACGCTAGCTTATCTCGGTGTTAATGGTCTTTTGGCCTTGCTTCATGGTTCTCAGGGATGTTCCTCGTTCATTCGGCTGCAGCTTTCCAGGCACTATAAGGAACCGATTCCCCTAAATTCAACGGCTCTTTTAGAAGACTCAGCTATTTTTGGTGGCTGGGAACATCTTAAAAAAGGAATTGAAGTGGCAGCCGATAAATATAAGCCGCAAATTATTGGGGTGATGAGTTCCGGCCTAACCGAAACTTATGGGGATGATATGGTCAGCGCTCTGGCCGGCCTTCGCTTAGAGAGACCGGATTTGCATGATCTGCCGGTTGTACTGACCAGCACGCCGGATTATATCGGTTCGATGCAAGAAGGCTATCAGCGTACGGTCGAGGCACTCCTTAACACGTTAGCAGTGTATCCAACCAAGTCGCTGGAACAGTCCGTTACTAAGTCAAGGACTAACTCTAACACTATTGAAGATTCTGCGCTGTCTATAGCCTTATTGCCTGGTTGTCATTTAACCCCGGGCGATGTCGACGAACTAAAAGAGATCATTCTGAATTTTGGATTTAAGCCGATTACGATCCCCGATCTTTCAATTTCATTGGATGGGCATGCTGAACTGGAAGCTGCCCCGGTGGTTCAGGGAGGAACCTTACTCGAAGATTTTCAGCGTTTGTCAAAATGCAGCGCCTGCTTCTCTTTGGGACTGAGTATGGAGAAAGCAGGAGAAATACTTAAGGATAAGTTCAAAATCCCGCATTATAACTTTCCTTCCCTAACCGGTCTCACGGCAACTGATACGTTCATGCAAACTCTAGCCAAGATAGCAGGTAAATCGATACCGGAGAAGCTCCTCCGGCAAAGAAACCGATTGCTGGATACACTTGCCGATTATCATGATCAACTTGGCGGTCTAAAGCTAGCCATCGCCTTGGAGATGGATCTGTTGTATAGTCTAGCTTCATGTTTGGTTGAGGTAGGTGCTGAGATCTCTGTGGCTTTGGCATCATCCCAAGCAGGCATCCACAAATTATCCCTGTCGAACCCGATTGAAGTGGGAGATTTGGAAACCCTTGAGGAACGAGCGAGTCAGAGTACTTTAATTATCGCCAATTCGAATGGTCGTCAAGCCGCAGGATTGCTGAAACTTCCCCATTTAAGAGCGGGTTTGCCTGTCTTTGACCAGGCCGGTTACCCTCAAAAACGCTGGATTGGCTATGAAGGCACTCAACAATTTCTCTTTGACACCTTGAATTCAATTAGTTAGAAAGAAAATCTATTGCGAGGCACGAAGTTCGAGGTAAGAGGTTCGAGTGTACGGGTAATTCCGGGCCTTGAAAGGCTCGTAAGAGGAAATTAGATTCACTTATTGGAGTTTATCCTTGGAAGCGAATAAACGAAAGGGACGATAGTTTTAGATAACAAAATACTCAGAGTGAATGAGATATCAAGAGAAGGTCTAGGTCTTAGAACAGAGGGAGGGAACAGGTATGCTTATTGCCTTTGCCAGTAGCGATGGAAAAACAATTGACTCGCATTTTGCTTCCGCACCTTCGTTTGAAATGTATAAATTTACAGGGGGACCTCAAGGGATTATCCACACATCTTTATCTTCTGGAGACATGATGGAATCTGATGATAAAGTCGACGTGCGAATCAAAATGCTCCGTGAATGTGCGGTCATCTATTGCATACAGATTGGTGGTCCTGCGGCAGCACGGTTAGTTCAAAGTGGTATTCATCCTTTGAAGGTGTCCGAAGGGACGTTGATTGTCGACGAACTAAACCGACTAAACAAGTTGCTTCTTTCCCAAAAACTACCCCCTTGGTTAAAAAAGAAACTGGGTAATAAGTAAGTTCGCAAACTGTTATTGAGGAGAGAAAGGCTAAGAATGAGGGAAATAACCAGAGAGAAAAAAGCAAGATATTCTTATTTGCAGAAGAGGGAGGATTAACGTGAGTGAAGTAGTAATTTACAAAACCTTTGGCGGATTGCCCTGGACTCCTAAGTTTGTGGAAGCGATTGATAGCGACCTGTGCCTGGGGTGTGGGCGATGTGTGAAATTGTGTGTTCAAAAATGCTTAGGTCTGGAAAGTTTCGAGGATGACGAGGGAACAGAACGGCATTTAGCAACGATAGTCCATAAAGACCAATGCATCGGTTGTCAGTCTTGCGGCAAGATCTGCGTGCGCCACTGTTATACATTTAGGGAAAAATCAGCTTGATTTTGACGAGACACAAATTCGAGGTACGAGGTTTGAATTGATAAAGAATTAAATAAACGATCGGAGGGATTAGGATGCATAAAGAATGTATGCGTAAAAATATGAGTAGCTCACACTTAAATCTTGGCCATCCCTGTTTCTCAACAAAAGGGCATGGAAAAACCGGACGAATACACTTGGCCGTAGCTCCCGAGTGTAATATATCCTGCAATTATTGTGTGCGTAAATTTGATTGTGCGAATGAATCCCGTCCGGGTGTAACCAGTCGGGTACAAAGCCCGGAAGAAGCGCTGCAAACAGTCAAGAAGGCCAAAGCATCCGACATTGGTTCAAAACTTACCGTGGTTGGAATTGCAGGACCAGGAGAACCTTTAGCTAACCCTGCAACGTTTGAAACCTTGCGAGGGGTAAAAAGGGATTTTCCAGAGATGATCCTCTGTTTAAGCAGCAATGGCCTTCTTTTACCAGAAAAGATTGAGGAATTGGTTGAGATTGGAGTGTCACATGTTACGGTGACGATTAATACCTTAGACGAGAAAATTGGTGCCAAAATTTACAGTTACATTCGCTGGAAAGGCAAAGTTCTGCTTGGTCCTGATGCTGCAAGGGTACTGATTGATAATCAACTAGCCGGACTTGCGTTGGCTTCAAAAGCTGGAATGATTGTAAAAGTGAACACCGTGCTTATTCCGGGCGTCAACGTCCAGCTTTTATACAGCTTGGGTGTGGAAATCAAGAAAAGAGGGGCGCACCTTCACAACATAATGCCCTTGATTCCGCAAGGAAGACTCGCGCACATCATAGCTCCGACGAAAGAACATTTATCAAGCAGCCGTGGCAGTCTCGGCTCACTTCTACCCCAAATGACTCACTGTCAACTGTGCCGTGCCGATGCGATGGGGGTGCTCTGATGATGGATAAAGGACTATTAGAGAAAGAGCCAAGGGTTTTGTTATGCGATACAACCTTAAGAGATGGGGAGCAAGCTCCCGGTGTAGCATTCGGTCTCCATCAAAAGGAAATGATAGCTAGGGCTTTGGCTGACGCTGGGGTTGATGAACTGGAAGTAGGAGTGCCTGCCATGAGTTGGGCAGAGACTAGAACCATTTCCCAATTAGTGGCGCTCCAGTTACCCATTCGTCTGATCACTTGGAATCGTGCTGTTTTGTCAGATCTTCAGGCGAGCTACAAAACGGGGGTCGAGGGAGTCGCCATTTCCATTCCTACTTCAGACCAACAAATCAAGCACAAGCTGAAAAAAGACCGGGCCTGGGTTCTTGATCAAATGGGACAATGTATCCTTAATGCCAAAAAAGAAGTTGGCTATATTGTTCTTGGTCTGGAGGATGCCAGTCGGGCGGAGTTTGCGTTTCTCGTGGAGATATTATCGGAGGCTGAGAAGTTCGGGGTGGACCGGGTACGTTTTGCTGATACTACTGGAATTCTTGAGCCTTTGAAAGTGTTTTTCACTCTGCAAAAGTTTGTGGGTGTTTCTAATATCCCTTTGGAATTTCATGCCCATAACGATTTAGGCATGGCAACGGCTAATTCTCTGGCAGCGGTTCAAGCGGGTTTCAAAGCAATTAGTGTCACAGTCGGAGGAATCGGCGAAAGGGCGGGTAATGCCGCACTTGAAGAAGTAGCTGTTGCGCTGAAGTATAGCCTTAATCATTCTGTGAGACTGGACTTAAAAAGGTTAAATTCTCTTTGTTTAATGGTAAGTTTGGCAACGGAGCGCAAAATCCCTCGGGCCAAACCGATTATTGGAGAAGACGTTTATACCCATACTTCTTCTATCCACATCGACGGCATCCAGAAAGACGTTGCGAACTACCAAACCTATCCGCCTGAAAGTGTGGGGAGGCAGCACGCAACTTCCTTTGGTAAATACTCCGGTCGTAAGAGCAACTTGCGATTGTTAAAAGCTAAGGGGATTGCATATGTGCCTTGAAAGAAGGGTTTTGGTATTTATCAATAATTAACTAGCATGTTACATTCAATGTCGGCGAGTGTATTTATAAAAAGTTTAAGAAATAAGCCAGGGGGAAGGGCTGTGGTTAATCAAATATTGAACTTCACTTTTAGAACGGCAAAAGACTCTGACATAATCGGTATGATTAGACTACTAAAGGTTTTGTTTTCCATCGAAACCGATTTTGTATTCGATGAGGTAACCCAACAAAGAGGTTTAGAAATGATGCTAGGTGATTGCACAAATCGGCGCATAATGGTAGCTGAGTTAAATCAACAGATCGTTGGAATGTGCTCGGCACAGGTTTTGGTTTCAACTGCCGAGGGAGGGATAGTTGCCATAATCGAAGATTTAATAGTTGAGGACGCCTGGAGAGGGGAAGGCATAGGAAAGGAACTGCTATTAGCCATGGAAAGTTGGGCGATTGCACGAGGGGTAAGACGCTTACAGTTATTAGCGGATCGTAACAACCTACGGGCGATGGAATTCTACAAAAAGATGGATTGGAAGTATACCCAGCTGATATGTTTACAGAAAAGGAATTGCGATATTTATACACTCAAAGAGTAGCGCACTCTAAGGACGCTGATCAATGTGCTCAATCGACAGGTTGGAAGGAGAGGAAATCGTTGATAGAACTTCGGATTTCTAAAGCCCTGGAACTCTTCTCCCTCCAAGTTGATATTCAACTGGCTGAGGGAACCTCCTTAGCTTTAGTTGGTCCTTCTGGATGTGGAAAAAGCATGACTTTACGCATGCTTGCTGGCCTAGAAGAACCAGACAAGGGGTATATTAAAGTTGGGGATACTATCTTCTTTGATTCCAGCGAGCATACCTTTGTCCCAGCTTACAAACGCCATATCGGGTTCCTTTTTCAAGATTATGCTCTTTTCCCCCATCTCACTGTAGAGCAAAACATCGCTTTTGGTCTAAATCAGCATCCTGGATTGGAAAAGAGGGAAAAAGTATCTTCGATCATGGAACGTCTGAGACTTACTGACCTGAATAAGCACTATCCTCAGTATATCTCCGGTGGGCAGCAACAGCGTGTGGCTTTGGCCAGGACACTCGTCACAGACCCGGAGTTGCTTCTCTTAGATGAACCCTTTTCCGCTTTAGATTGCCAAGTGAAAAAGAAGATGGAAAAAGAAAGTCGGACTATCGTCTTCTTCAACAGGGAAAGCATTGTCAGGTTATTCTCCCCATCTCGGCTATGGCACTTTGGCCTCAAGACAAACGATAAGTTGCCTTTAAATGAAATTACATTTGTTAGCATGCTGCAATCTGATCTAAAAACCTTAAGTTACTCGGTCGGTCCAGTGGACGGAATATATGGAAGTCAAACTAAGGCGGCTTGTTGCGAAACACT
>JQID01000178.1 GCA_000770645.1 Desulfosporosinus sp. Tol-M | reverse complement strand
GGTCTGCCGAGTTTTGATATTGTCGGTCTGCCTAACGCAGCTGTTAGAGAGGCGCGGGATCGAGTTCGCTCAGCTATTCGAAACTCAGGCTATCAGTTCCCTTTGCAGCGGGTAACTGTTAATTTGGCGCCTGCGGATTTGCGTAAAGAAGGGTCAGGTCTTGATCTGCCGATTGCCATAGGGATTTTAGCGGCCACTGAACAGTGCTTTTGTTCTACCCTTGATCAGTATGTTTTCTCCGGCGAATTATCGTTAGAGGGGACGCTTCGTCCTGTTCCAGGTGTATTGACTATGGCTATCACTCTGAAACGGGAGAATAATAAGCTGGAATTAGCAGGGGAGAATACTGTCGAAGGGATATGCCTGGTAGTTTCTCCTGAAAATTTGGCTGAAGCGCGTCTTGTGACTGGGCTAGAAACACATAGCACTGCCACCTTAGGGCAAATCCTGCAGGCCCTTGAAAAAAAGCATAACTTCGACGATACGATTTCCACCCTGCTGCCGCAAGCTGAAGCAGGTAATAGAAGCCAGGTGGATTGGGCGGATATACATGGACAACAACATGTTAAACGAGCTTTGGAGATTGCTGCCGCAGGGGGACACAATGTCATTTTGGTTGGGCCACCAGGATCGGGCAAGACGCTCCTGGCTAAGGCCTACTCAGGGATCCTTCCTCAATTAAGCGAGCAGGAAAGCATTGAAGTCACTCAGCTTTACAGTGTTAGTGGGCTGCTGAATTGTAATGGTTCTTTGGTTCAACATCGTCCTTTTCGAAGTCCTCACCATACCGTCACCAAGGCAGGAATGATTGGGGGAGGGCGCGATTTGCGTCCTGGTGAGTTAAGCTTTGCGAATTATGGTGTGCTCTTTTTGGATGAGTTGCCAGAGTTTGCTCGTGAAGTCCTGGAATGTCTCCGTCAACCTTTGGAAGATCGGGAATTGACGATCACTCGACAATCAGGGAGCATTACCTATCCTGCTCATGTCAGTGTTATCGCAAGTATGAACCCTTGTCCGTGTGGATATTATGGTGATCAAGGTCATGTATGCTCATGTACCCCAATGCAAATTCAAAATTATCGGGGAAGGATTTCCGGTCCGCTTTTGGATCGCTTTGACATGCATATTGAGGTGCCAAGGCTGAATTACTCGGAGTTAAAGGATATCACTGATGTCGAGTCTTCAAGTGTGGTTCGGGAGCGAGTGATGGCCGTCCGCAGCAGACAATGGGCCCGTCTTGGACCGGCAAAAACCAATGCGGAAATGACGGCTAAGGAAACTAAAGAATTTGGCAAGTTGACTCCGAGTGGGGAGTCCCTCTTACAAAGGATTTTTGATAGCCAACATCTTAGCGCACGCTCTCATGATCGAATTTTAAGGGTTGCGCGCACGATTGCGGATCTGGGAGATTCCTCAGATATTCTTCCGGAACATTTAGCGGAGGCAATACAGTTTCGCACCTTGGATAAACAACAATATTGATGGAGGGAAATGTTTTGTGAAGAAATTGTTAGGAGCCTTGTGTATTTTTATTTTACTTGCAGGGTGCTCTTTAGAACAGTCCACGCCTAAAGAAGTAATAGATGATAAAAAATCAATTGCAGATACAATAGTGGAGTTTTATGGAAATACCAGTGAACCGATAATAATATATGAGCAAATCTCTTTTGAAGGCGGCACACTTGTACTTGCCGATATGCTGATGGAAGGGGAACATTATCCCGAGCTGCACTTCGTTGATGACAACAATAAAGTTACATACCTCACACGGGGAAGCTACTGTTGGACTCTCAATTATACACAGTTTAAAGGGCGTTACATATATTTCGGACTGGCAGGATCTGAAACACGCCAATACAATGCTAATCCGGTCCCTGTCGAAAAAGTAGAGGCTATCTTTTCGGATAAAACAGTTAGTGTATTACCTAGTAAAAAAATAGTCAAATACATTAATCCGAAGGACAGTCGACTATTTGATAACTCTCAAGGGTATATAATGCCTGTCGAAGGCAGGGATATACCCAGGGATCTTATTTTCATATTTAACAGTGGGGAAAAGAAGTCTATTTTAAAAATGCATATTGAGCGTAGTATAGATTATATGCCTGATTATCTTAAGTCGAAGAAGGCAGAGGTCTATAATTCCTTTGCTTTCACGTTTACACCTATGCTGACTCCAATCGAATGGTATAAGGGGTATGAGGCAGGCGAGGTTTGCCTTGAGGGCAAAACCGATAAGAACAACAATCGCAATGTGCTACATTTACAGCCGGCAGGGCATATGAGTCTTGTGGACTCATTTATCCTCCCTCAGGATATAAAACCATTGTATCTTTCTGATAATTATCGAAGAATTGCGAGCTTTTCAGACGATGAGACTGTTGTCGTGAAGTATCCGGAAAAAAGAGAGCTAATGGATTGTCGCATAGTGAGATTGACAAGAGAGAAAGTTGAAAAGGAAATCGGACTGGACACCCTTACGGTAATAAACACAGATGCAAATGGACAGATCATATTGCCAAAGGATAAGGGATATTACCTGTTCCTACTTCGAACAAATGAGGACAATAACATACAGACATATACCGGGATGTTGATTATTAAATAGGAAAGATGAAAGAATTGAACAAGCAAAAAATAAATTATGGAGTGAACTGGAAATTATAATTTTTCTTGGTGTAGCTCTATCATTTTAGCAGAACGTTGTCATTTAGGACAATTTCGGGAACCCGCAGAACGTTCTACCACATGTCGTGCAAAGGACGCATCGTCCTGGCGCGGACGAAAAAAATTGGAGTATTTCATCAAAGTAGAGTTATATCCGAATGCAGTGTATGTAATTATTGGATGTGGCAGATATTGGTTATTGCGGATGTGGTCAGGACGTATATTGCGCGTGCTTCAATGAAAGTGAGGACGGTATGCTTAAAAAGGTTTTTAATTAAAGAAGTCACTTTATTGGATATGGTTCACGCGCTATTGCGGAAAACAAACAGCTGCTCCTGCAAAATCAGATCGCCGTACAAGTAGAAAACTGTGATTATGTCGTTTATACCGACGAAAAATGGATTGGATTTATTCTCAATCAGCTTATTGTCAATACAGTTAAATACAGTGGCAAAAATCCTTCCCTAATCTTTGAAGCTCATGCGGAGCAAGGCAAGATTATTCTTTCTATCTGTGATAATGGGACAGGTATTTCCGAAGGCGACCTGCCCCGCATTTTTGATAAGGGTTTTACAGGTGAGAACGGAAGAACAACAAGCAAAAGCTAATTCTTCAGATCAGCCATGCAGGAACATACCAGTTTTTCTTATCGATGGGCAAGAGATCGCTTGTCATGCAGACAACAGCACCTGTGCCGATCTCCATCTTATGCTGATTCAAGCTTCCAAAGCGCTCCGGTTCGGTTACCGGGTTAAGCACTTTAAAATGTTTGATTGCCTCCGTGCCGGGGGATGCAGATTTTTTTACCTCGATGGGATATAAGGTACCGTTCTGCATTAGCAGCAGGTCAATCTCCTTTTTATCCTTGTCCCGGTAATAGAAGATAGGTGGTTCCTTCGCGTCGTTCAAATAGCTCTTATAAATCTCGGAAAATACCCAGCTTTCGAAAAATGCGCCGGCCATTGCACCTCTTTCGAGTATTTCGGCATTCCCCCACTTGAGTAGATAAGCACACAGTCCCGTATCCAAAAAATGCAAAAGCGGTGTTTTTACCATTCGCTTGAGCACATTATTTTGGTAAGGTTGCACAATCGCCACAATGTGGGATGATACCAAAATCGACAGCCACTTTTTAGCAGTGGGTGCGCTGACGCCGGTATCCTTCGCCAGTTCGTCATATATGATTGGCTTTGCGGTGCGGGCGGCAACGGCAACCATAAAATTGTAAAAAGACATTTCATCTGCCACCTGGGTCAGATCCTTGATGTCACGCTGCAGATATGAGTTGAAGTAAGAAGAGTAAAAGGTTTCCAGATTGATCTCATTGTCTGCGTATAGTGCCGGTAACCCGCCTCGGAAAATATGTTCGTATATTTCGGACAAATTCATTTTTTTAATGGCTCTTATACGGCTCATTAGCCGCTCCGGGGAAGTTGTAAAGGGTTCGGAGGGTACGCCATTAATTTCACTGCTCGATAAGCCCTGAAGATTTACAATACCAACACGCCCCGCCAAGGACTCACTGACGTTTTTCATCATGTGGAACATCTGTGAGCCGGTCAGCCAAAAATCGCCCTTTCTTCCGGAGCGATCCACGCTCATCTTGATATAAGGGAGGATTTCCGGCGCATATTGAATTTCGTCAATAATGACCGGTGGCGTATAGCGCTGCATGAACAGTGCCGGATCGCTCTTAACAAGAAAACGCATATCGGGATCGTCCAATGTAATATAGGTTCTCTCCGGCTCGGTAAGATGCTGGAGGAGGGTCGTTTTACCCACCTGTCTCGGCCCAGTCATCAGTAGAACAGGAAAAGATTTTGATATTTTTATAATGGAGTCTTCAATAGCCCGTTTGATATACATAGGCTGCACCTCACTATCATTATACATGGTTCATACAGAAGGGTAATTGTCATTTCTAAAGCATTATTTTATTATAGACGGATAAATGTGTATCGTCAATAGAAACCATAGCCATGTGTAACGCCATAACTTAGCACAATTTTGCACATCAGCAACAAAAAATCAGCTTGTTATTTTAGTCTTATAAGGGTATAATATTGATATAAATTTGACTATCGGGAGTGAAAAAATTGGGTACAATAATTAAGTCATCAAGTGAGCTTCGGAAAAATTACAACAGTATCGCTGATATTTGTCGTAAAATGAAAGTACCTGTATTTTTAACCAGAAATGGCGTCGGCGATACAGTTATCATGGATATGGAAACATTCAACCGGCGTGAGGATGATTTGGCGACAGCCGAGCGTTTGCTTACGGTGGAACGTTCCCGTTTGCTTGGAACTCAAGGATATACGGTTGATGAGTTCGAAAAAAACATGAGAGAAGCAATCGCCAGGGGAGCGGAGAATGGAGTGTAATGAAAAGGTATATCAGGTAATTATCGCATCCGAGGCAAATAGCAGAATGTATGACCATTTTGAATTTTTAGCGGGTGTCAGCGTTAATGCAGCAAATAGGCTTTTGGATGGATTGCTTAAAGATATTCGGAATCTCCGAACCGATCCGTTCCGTTATCCTGTGTATAACCGTCCATATCTTCCAGTCGGCAAATACCATTATATACTATCAAACAAAAGGTATCGGATCGTTTATCAGATTATTGGCAATCAAGTGTTTGTGGATGATATCCAGGATTGTCGGCAAGATGATGACAAGTGCATCTTGAATAAATAATTCTAAATCATATTAAGAGGCGCTATCCCTTGAGGGGCAACGCCTCTCTTTTACTTTTCCGTATCGGCTTGGGGTATGAATTTCGGCTATTTCCAGGGTATGAGCCTCGCCGATGGTAAAATAAACGATATTATTTATATCGAGACTGTAAAATAAATCATAAATACGATTGGGAAGGAAAGCCTATGGTCATGAAAACAGTGCTGGCAGTGCATTCTATGCCTGGCCAAAGTATGCAAAGACCGCTCGAAACTATTAGTTTTGAGCGGTCTTGAGGCTAACCTGAAATAATATAGTTTACCTCAAATCATTGTTCTTTTTTCCCGGAAGATTGCGTTCCGCCAATTCAATAGCCATTTTCACCATGTTGCCACAGTCTCTTGAAGAAACTCCTCCAAATCCTTCTTGTTGAAGGGTCCCTGCAAAACCTAACTCTTGAGCAATTTGTTCCTTTAACTGGTTAGACATGATACTACTACGTCGTCTTGACATGAGGATTCCTCCTTTCATTGAGATAGCATTGTTGATGAAAGTGATATTAGTATAACTTTTTGGCAAAGACAGTATGTAATAAAAATTCAAATATTCTTGGTAATTACGGAATGAATAGCCACTTTTAATGAATTATGTATTACTGGAGAAAACAATTGACATCATAGCGCAGACATTTTGTGGCGTTGAGCAAAAGGAGTACATTGGCTTTTTAGGGAAATAGGTTATAATATGAAAAAACAGCGATGGGGTGAATATTTTTGTCATTATTGTTTGGAACCGCAGGAGTCCCGCTTACCGCAACGGATCGCTCCAGTGAAGGTGGAGTGCGATATATTCGGGCGTTGAATCTTGGTGCCTTAGAAATAGAATTTGTTAACGGGGTGCGTATGGGTGAAGAGAAGGCGAGAAAAGTTGGTGCCGTCGCGATAGAGGAAAATGTTGCTTTGACTTGCCATGCCCCTTATTATATTAATCTCAACTCTCGTGAGCCCGAGAAAATTAAGGCGAGCCGGGATCGTATAATTCATACCGCACGTATCTCGCAAATCCTTGGCGTGCGGAGCGTTATTTTTCATCCGGCTTTCAATCATGATGATTCGCCGGAAGTGGTTCTTGCGCGGGTAGTTCGCGAACTTAACCTGGTGCGGGAAACTCTTGATGCGGAGGGAAATGACGTGATCCTTCGTCCGGAAACAACGGGAAAAGGGACTCAGTTTGGTGATCTGGCGGAAACTATTCGAATTGCCAAAGAGGTTTCTGGGGTATTGCCATGTATTGACTTTAGTCATCTTCATGCACGGACCAATGGAAGGTACAACTCTTATGACGAGTTTTGTGAGATACTTAATGAACTTGCCGAGGGGTTGAGAGATCGCTGGGTAAAAAATGTCCATTTCCATATTTCGGGCATTGAATATGGATTAAAGGGCGAGAAGCGACACCTTGTCTTAAAGGAATCCGACTTGTGTTATAAAGAATTACTCAAAGCCTGTCTGACATTTGGCGTGGAAGGGTTGGTCATCTGCGAAAGCCCGAACCTGGAAGAAGATGCTTTGCTCTTACAACAGACTTATCTGGCCTTACGTAAGCAGGGCTGACCTCAAAAGAACACTTTCGCCCGTAGGATGCCTGTCCCCACCGAAGACGAGCGGGGTACTCCTAAGCATCCCATTATTTCATATAGAAAGTGGATATTCGACAATGTTTTACGCAGGAGAAGTGTCCTTTTGTCCAGAAAAGGAGGGTAAAGGAGGGGCGCACTTTGGTGATGGAACAGGAAAAGCTGGTTCGAGCTGCATTACGCACGATTAAGGGCGTTGGAAGCCAACATTTACGTCAGCTTATTGCTTACTTTGGAAGTGCAGTGAAAGCATGGGAGGCTCCTCAGAGTAAATATTTTCAGGTCCCAAACCAGGGAAAATGGATTGGGGAAATTTTAAAGGGGAGAAATAACATTGATCCTCGGGAGATTGGAGAGTCCTTGAGCAAGCAGGGAATTCGGATAATTACACCAGATGAACCTGGTTATCCCGTCTTACTGGCTGAGCTGGCGGATGCGCCTCCACTTCTCTATTATCGTGGGCATCTCCGAGGAGATGCGGAGGTGTTAGCTATAGTAGGTTCACGTCAAGCGACAGCTTATGGAAAAGCCGCGGCACGGATGTTGGCCGGCAACGCTGCAGCCAAAGGAATTGTCATTGCCAGCGGTCTGGCTCGAGGGATTGATACTGCTGCCCATCAAGGGGCGCTCGATAGTGGGGGAATAACCTGGGCTATTCTCGGATGCGGTCTTGACCGGATATATCCTCTGGAAAACCAACGCCTTGCCATGGACATTTTAGCTAAAGGCGCATTATTGAGTGAATTTGCACCGGGTACTCCGCCCAATGCCGTCAATTTCCCAGCGCGAAATCGCTTAATCAGCGGGTGTTCCCGAGGGGTTCTGGTCGTAGAGGCAGCGAAAAAAAGCGGCGCTCTGATCACAGTAGATTTCGCCTTGGAACAAGGGCGGGAAGTATTTGCTGTACCTGGTCCTATTTTTAGCAAGGTGAGCCGGGGGACTCATCATTTACTGCGTCAGGGAGCAAAAATTGTGGAAGGGATTGAAGATATTTGGAATGAGGTACCTGCCTGGTCGAAACAGGGGGATAATGCTTTGCTTAACACCGAACTCTTGCATGAGGAAAAGGAGCTTCCAGGCGAAATGGATCTTGGGTCAATTCTTCAGTTGTTAAGTGACGTTCCTTTGCATATTGATCAGATTACGATTCACTCGACACTTCCCGCGTGCAGTATTTCGCTGGCCTTATTGGAACTGCAATTAGGCGGAAAAATCATACAATTACCGGGGCAACATTATGTATTAGCTCGGGAGTGCTAGACATACTATGAAAAAGGCGTTAAGATAAGGCTTAGTTTGACCAACGTTAACCTAAAACAGAACTCTGAACATGAATCCCTAAGAAGATTTTTCTGTTACAGTGAACTCGTTCAACTAAAAGTTGAACATCGAGACTTCGGTGACGAAAGCCTCCAGTGGAGACTTTCGCCGAAGCCGCACGACCCAAAAGGAACTCTTAGCGGCGAAGTCGGAGCCTACCCCCACCGAAGCAGAGTACGGGGGACCACCCCCACTTGGAGAAGTGGGGGTCTCACGATTGGATGAATTGGTGTTCTCAGGCTTCCAGTTACCTGTAGTTGTTCAAATAATCATTATTTGTCCATAAACCTTGTTTTCAGTCAGAAAACAATTCGAGTTCGAACTTCGTGCCTCGGTGCAGCGAACCTCGATAATAGAGTTTCTTAAAGCTTATTTGAGGTGAAATTATGTCTAAAACGCTTGTTATTGTAGAGTCCCCAGCCAAGGCAAAGTCAATCAGCAAATTCCTGGGAAGCCGTTATTCGGTCAAAGCTTCAATGGGACATTTGCGGGACTTACCGAAGAGTCAATTAGGTGTAGATTTAGAACACGACTTCGAACCCAAATATATTGCGATTCGTGGGCGGGGAGATTTGATTAAGGCTTTACGTCTGGCAGCTAAAGGGGCGGATAAAGTGTTATTGGCTTCTGACCCTGACCGTGAGGGAGAAGCAATTGCCTGGCATCTTTCCCATTTATTAGGTCTTGATCTGAACAAAAAAAATCGAATTGAATTTCACGAAATCACCAAAACGGCTATCCAGACTGCACTTAAGCATCCGCGTCAGATTGATCTGAATCGGGTGGATGCCCAGCAAGCCCGCCGGGTATTGGATCGTTTGGTCGGTTATCAGTTAAGCCCTTTGCTCTGGCGGAAAATCAAGAAAGGTTTAAGTGCAGGTCGAGTGCAATCCGTAGCGGTACGGTTAATTGAGGACCGGGAAGAGCAAATAAGGGCTTTTGTTGCGGATGAGTATTGGAGTCTAACGGCAGACCTCCAATTTGCCGGGGGAAAGTTTCAGACAAAGCTTTTAAAAAAATCCGGGCAAAAGGTCGCAATCGCCTCTCGAGAAGAAATGGAAGCAGTCTTAAAGGATTTAAGGGGGAAAGAATTTCAAGTATCTGATGTTCGTAAGAAAGAGAAGAAAAACCTCCCGGCTCCTCCCTTTACAACGAGCAGTTTGCAGCAAGAAGCCCATCGCAAATTGGGTTTTTCGCCTAAGCGTACCATGATGTTAGCTCAGCAATTGTATGAGGGTCTTGACCTGGGTAAAGAAGGAGCCGTCGGTTTAATTACGTACATGCGGACAGATTCTGTGAAGATCGCCGAAACTGCCCAAGCGGAGGCGAAGGAATGGATTCTGACACACTATGGGAATGATTACTATCCCCCTGAACCCCGCCAGTTCACCAATAAAGCCCGGGCTCAGGAAGCGCATGAAGCGATCCGTCCGACGGTTGCTTTGCGGACTCCGGATTTACTGAAGGGGATTATATCACGGGATCAGCTGCGCTTATACCGCTTGGTATGGGAGCGCTTTATTGCCAGTCAGATGAGTGTGGCCATCATGGATACTTTAACGGTCGATGTGCTGGGGGGGGATTATTTATTTCGAGCGAATGCGTCAACAGTTCGTTTTCCTGGGTTTTTAGCTGTCTATGAAGAAGGCAAAGATGAAGATGAATTAACCGATGAAGAACAAAGCTCCTTGACGATTTCAGTCTCTACCGGAGATAAACTTAAACTTGTTAAACTCCAGGACAAACAACATTTTACGGAACCACCGCCGCGCTTTACAGAGGCCTCTCTCGTTCGCAAGATGGAGGAGGAGGGTATTGGGAGACCAAGTACATATGCACCAACTATTGAAACCATTCAAACCCGGGGGTATGTTGTTAAAGAGGAAAAACAACTCCTTCCTACAGAACTTGGAGAGATCGTAATCACTTTACTTAAAGAATATTTCCCGGATATTTTGAATTTGGAATTTACAGCTAATTTGGAGGAGAAGCTTGATCTAGTTGAAGAAGGAAGGGCTCCCTGGAAGTCGGTGGTTGAAGACTATTATAGGCCTTTCTCCGTGACTTTGGCTCAGGCTGAAGAGAAGATTGGAAAAGTCACAATAGTGGATCAAGTTTCCGAAGAACATTGCGATCTTTGTGGGCGAAATATGGTGATTAAGATGGGGCGCTACGGTAAATTTCTGGCTTGTCCAGGTTTTCCGGAGTGTCGGAATACCAAACCACTTTTTGAAGAAGTAGGCGTTAATTGTCCGAGATGCTCCAAACCTCTCGTTACGCGACGCTCAAAGAAAGGTCGGAAGTTTTATGGCTGTAGCGGCTATCCGGACTGTGATTTTGTGTCATGGGAAATGCCCGCCTCGGAACCTTGCCCGGAGTGTCACCAAATAATGGTAATCAAATCTTCGAAACGATATAAGAAACAGGTGTGCACGAATCAGGAATGCTGTTATACTATAACGATGGAAGAAGGCTGAATCCCGGCTATATTTCGAATAAATTTCGCTAAACAGAGCTATTGGTATAAGGAGAGAATAGATACATGCAGCAACCAATAACTGTTATCGGAGCAGGCCTCGCAGGTTCCGAGGCTGCCTGGCAACTTGCCGAACGCGGTGTGATGGTTGATTTATACGAAATGCGTCCAATTAGATTTACCCCAGCGCATCATACCGACCGATTTGCAGAACTAGTATGCAGCAACTCGCTGCGGGGGGCAGGTTTAGAAATTGCGGTAGGCTTATTAAAAGAAGAAATGCGCCGCTTAGGGTCCCTCATTTTGAGCGCTGCTGATCATAACGCGGTTCCCGCCGGCAGCGCTTTAGCAGTTGATCGGGAACTTTTCTCGAATGAGGTTACCAAAAGGTTGGAAGAACATCCCTATGTCTCTATTTATCGGGGAGAAGTACATAGAATTCCGCAGATTGGGATCACCATTGTTGCTAGCGGCCCATTGACATCGGATGATTTAGCGGAAGATATTTTGAAGTTAACCGGAGAAGAAGCACTTTCTTTTTACGACGCGGCGGCTCCGATCGTTACGCTGGAATCCATAGATCTTAGTAAGGCCTTTTGGGCTTCGCGTTATGATAAGGGAGAAGCAGACTATTTGAACTGTCCGATGACCAGGGAAGAGTACGAACTGTTTCATGAGGCCTTAGTTCAGGCGGAGACAGCGGAAGTCCAAGGATTTGAACGAGAAAAAGTTTTCGAAGGCTGTCTGCCTGTTGAAGTGATGGCCAAGCGTGGCCTTCAGACTCTGACGTTTGGTCCATTAAAGCCTGTTGGCTTGCAGGATCCAAGAACTGGGATTAAACCCTTTGCCGTTGTACAGCTTCGTAAGGAAAATCAGGCAGGCACACTCTTTAATTTGGTGGGTTTTCAAACACAGTTAAAATGGGGGGAACAAAAACGAGTTTTTTCGTTAATTCCCGGTTTGGAAAATGCCGAATTTATGCGATATGGTGTAATGCACCGCAATACTTTTCTCAATGCCCCAAAAGTCCTCAAAGTGGATTTCAGTTTAAAGAATAAACCGGAGCTTTTCTTTGCCGGCCAAATGACAGGGGTTGAAGGATATGTTGAATCTGCTGCCAGCGGACTTCTGGCAGGTCTTAATGCTTGGCGGCGCCTGAGCCGGATGTCACCGCTCGTCTTTCCCTCTGTAACGACGTTAGGCGGACTGGCACGACATTTGGAAGGGTCGCCCAGTGAAAATTTTCAACCGATGAATATGAATTTCGGATTGCTTCCGCCCTTATCAGAACGGATCCGAAATAAGCGTGAAAGAAACGCCAGGATTTCTGCACGGGCTTTGGAGTCCTTAAGAGAGTTTTGTGCGGGGGAGGATTTGGGGAGGTAAGCGACTGTTTGAAAATAGATGAGGCTTTAAGTTTATTTGCCGGTTATCAGCATTCTCAAAACAGATCGGTTCTCACAGTTGCCGCTTATCAAACCGATCTTGTTCAGTTTTTTAGGTTTGCCGCCTTTGAACTGGGTCAGGAATTCGAAACGCTCACGCCGGATCTGATCGATGTCTATATTGTGCGCGGTTTTCTGGGGGTCTTGGCGGAATACGGCTTGACGAGAAAAAGTATGGCTCGTAAGCTTGCCGCTCTACGGTCGTTTTTCAAATTCTTATGCCGTAAGGAAATACTCCAGATAAACCCGGTCCAGCGGGTAGCAAGTCCAAAACTAGGACGAAAACTTCCGAATTTTCTATATTTAGATCAGGTTGAGAGGCTGCTCCGGGCTCCGGAGTGTTCAGATCTACTGGGTGCTCGCGATCAAGTAATTATCGAGTTGCTCTATGGGTCCGGACTTAGGGTTAGTGAACTGGTTGGCTTAGATCGGGAGAATCTTGATTTAGAGATCGGGCTGATTCGAGTCCTTGGCAAGGGGAGTAAGGAACGGGTGGTCCCTATCACAAACCATGCGATCCAGGCCATCGAAAGGTATCTCGGGATGAGGAAGGATCCCTTTAATATTCTTTTACTCAATTACCAGGGGACGCGGTTATCAGCCAGGTCTGTCAGACGGATTTTGGACAAACTGGTCGCGGGGATTAGTCTGGAACAACATGTAAATCCACATATGCTCCGTCATTCTTTTGCGACGCATATGTTGGATGGCGGAGCGGATTTAAGAAGTGTGCAAGAGTTACTGGGCCATACCAAGCTTTCTTCAACCCAAATATATACACATCTAACCCGAGAACGACTTAAAAAAGTCTATGCTCAGGCGCATCCCCGAGCGAAAGAAACCCATAGGCCGCAAGTAGAGTGATTATTCATAAATAATGCAAATTGCCTACAATTTACTTGACACGCTAAAAATTCCTTGTAAACTTTATTGAAAGGGGTGTTAGTTTTGTTTCAGGCAACGACCATTATCGCAGTGAAAAAAGGGGAACAAGTAGCCATAGCGGGTGACGGCCAAGTAACCTTTGGGCAGGCAACCGTAATGAAACATAAAGCCCGGAAAGTGCGTCGTTTGTTTAAAGGAAAAGTGATTGCAGGGTTTGCGGGATCCGTCGCGGATGCGTTTACACTATTTGATAAGTTTGAAAAAAAACTCGAAGAGTATCATGGAAATCTTCAGCGTGCGGCTGTAGAGCTGGCGAAGGAATGGCGAACAGACAAAATGCTGCGGAACCTTGAAGCATTGCTTATCGTGGCGGATACCCAAAATCTCTTGATTGTATCCGGATCGGGTGAAGTGATTGAACCGGATGATGGAATCGCCGCCATTGGATCAGGTGGAAACTATGCTTTAGCCGCCGCTCGCGCTTTGGTGAAACATACCGATTTACCGACGAAGGAGATCGTACGAGAGGCGATGCTTATAGCTGCTTCAATTTGTGTTTATACTAATGAACAAATTAATGTGGAAGAGTTATAGGGGGTGAGACTATGGACAACTTGACACCTCGAGAAATTGTCCGTGAATTAGACAGGTTTATCGTAGGACAAGATGCGGCAAAACGAGCTGTTGCGGTTGCTTTGCGTAATCGCTACCGTCGTTCTTGTTTGTCAGAGCAATTGCAAGAAGAAATTATACCCAAAAATATTTTAATGATTGGTCCAACAGGCGTTGGCAAGACGGAGATTGCCCGGCGGTTATCAAAGCTTGTTCACGCCCCATTTATTAAGATTGAAGCCACGAAATTTACGGAAGTTGGGTATGTAGGCCGGGATGTGGAAGCCATTATTCGTGACTTGGTCGAGATAGCTTTACGGATGGTGAAGGTGGAGCGCGCTGATAAGGTGCAAGCCCAGGCAGCAATCAAGGCCGAGCAACGCTTAATCGAGCTGTTAGTTCCGGGAAAACGTTCCGAGAGTACATCTGGCAACCCCTTTCAGATGTTGTTTGGGCAAACTCCGGATTCAGAAAAGAAGATCGACCTGACTCCCGAAATGGAGAAAAAACGTAAGTTAGTAGCTGACCGCTTGCAGCGGGGGGACCTTGAAGAGCAGGTTATTGAAATTACGGTTGAAGAAACTACGCCGCTTTCCGATATGCTGGGCAACAATAACATGATGGAAATGGGCTTGAATATCCAGGATATGATGTCAGGTATGCTCCCTAAGCGGCACAAAAAGAGAAACGTAACTGTTCGCGAAGCGCGAAAGATCTTGGTCCATGAAGAAACTCAAAATCTAATAGATCAAGATGAAGCGGTTCAGGATGCTATTCGAAGAACAGAACATGAGGGTATAGTTTTCCTGGACGAAATTGATAAAATTGCCGGTCGCGATGGTGCGGGCGGCCCGGACGTTTCCAGGGGAGGAGTACAACGCGACATTCTCCCGATCGTGGAAGGCTCTACTATCGCAACAAAGTATGGCCCGGTTGAAACCGATCATATCCTGTTTATTGCTGCAGGCGCCTTCCATCTCAGCAAGCCGTCTGATCTTATTCCGGAACTTCAGGGAAGATTCCCTATTCGGGTGGAACTTGAATCGTTAAGCGTAGCTGATTTCAAACGTATTCTTACGGAACCTCAATCGTCGTTGATTAAACAGTACAGCGCATTATTGGGAGCGGAAGGCATAATGGTAGATTTTACCGAGAATGCGATTGATGAATTAGCAGAGGTTGCCTACAAAGTCAATTCCAGCACAGAAAATATCGGGGCTAGACGACTCCATACGATTGTAGAAAAAGTACTTGAAGAATTGTCTTTCGAAGCCTCGGAACTGCCTGGAGATTATACGGTGACCATTAATCGAGAATATGTTCAACAGCGTTTAGGCAATGTTGTCCAAAATCAAGATTTAGCGCGCTATATTCTGTAGATACAATGATCGACTTATCGAGACGCGAAGTTCGGGGTACGAGGTTCGAGGGCATGTCATCTTTACAGACCTTGACGGGCTCCGCAGGGAGTAATCTTACTGTTTAGCAGGAGGTTTTTTCATGGATGAACATGATTATGTTTACCAACTGAGACCGCTTATCGTTCCCGCCGTTATGTTTTTAATCCTTTATCCCCTTGTTATAGGGGGTGTGCATTTCTTTAATAAACTCCCAATCATAGAACTAAGGATTTTAATAGGGATCTACGTCACAGCAGCGTTCGGAATTTTATTTTTATGGGTTATCGGGAAGAGTAAACATGTGTATATTAAAGATCGGCAAATTGTCTTTCGGTCGTTACTTGGTACACACATCTTAGAACCGCAAGATATTCGTCGGGTAGCCTTCTATTTTGATGGAAAAGGGCAGGAAGTGGCTCAGATCCGTACGGGAGGTAAGCTTTATTACCTGAGCGAATTCTATTTTCCCTTTCCCGAGCTTATGAGTGACTTAGAGATTTTCATCCAGAAGTACGATTTGCGCTCAAATCTGGAGAGCTATGCCGGTTTGATCCAATCCTGAGACCCCCCACTTCTATAAGTGGGGGTGGGTTCTTCGTAACTTCAGATGGGGTAGAGTCCCCATCTGAAGCCTCGATGTTCAGCTTTAGCGTAAACGAGTTCACTGATTAGGATACTGCTATTTGCAGGCAATTCGTTGCAAAGCCCTGAAGAATGTGCTAATCTATTGGCAGTGTGATTTATAATAAAACACGCAGAGGGATTAAGGCGTTAGTTCCCTGTCGGGAGGCAGGGGGCGTTTTGAGATGAACCTGCGGAGGAAAAAACAAAAGAAAGTTGGTTTAACAAGAATGGCAGTAATTTCTATGAAACAATTATTGGAAGCAGGTGTCCACTTCGGACATCAAACTCGTCGTTGGAATCCGAAAATGGCGCGCTATATTTTTACGGAGCGCAATGGGATCTATATTATTGATCTGCAAAAAACCGTAAAAAAAGTGGATGAAGCCTATAACTATGTTCGGAACCTCGCTGCTGAGGGTGGGACCATGTTATTCGTGGGTACTAAGAAACAAGCTCAAGAGTCGGTCAAAGATGAAGCGGAACGTTGTGGCATGTATTATGTGAACGAGCGTTGGTTAGGCGGTATGCTTACGAATTTCCAAACGATCCAGAAACGTGTCGATCGTTTGCGCGTTTTGGAACGGATGGAAACTGAAGGGGTTTTCGAAGTGCTCACGAAGAAAGAAGTTTCGACACTCCGTCATGAGATGGAGAAATTGGAACGCTTTTTAGGTGGCATCAAAAATATGAAAAAACTGCCAGAGGCCTTGTTTATCGTAGATCCTCGAAAAGAGCGTATAGCGGTCGCCGAAGCACGCCGTTTGAAAATTCCGATTGTTGCAATTGTGGATACAAACTGCGATCCGGATGAAATCGATGTTGTAATTCCGGCTAACGATGATGCAATCCGTGCTGTCAAGTTACTCACTTCGAAGATGGCTGATGCAATTATCGAAGGGCAACTTAGTAACGATGGCGAAGAGGAAGATGGAGATGGAGATGGAGATGGAGAAGAATAGGAATCTGGAGGTGTGACCATGGCAGGAGTTAGTGCAACTCAAGTAAAAGAACTCAGGGAACGTACCGGGGCAGGAATGATGGATTGCAAAAAGGCACTTGAACAATGTAATGGTGATGTTGAAAAGGCCTGTGATTTTCTACGCGAGAAAGGACTTGCAGCCGCTGCTAAAAAGGAAGGGCGGATTGCAGCTGAAGGGACTATTGAGTCCTATATTCATGGCGGCGGACGCATCGGCGTGTTGCTTGAAGTGAACTGTGAAACAGACTTTGTGTCTCGCGGGGATGAATTTAGAACGTTAGTTCATGATCTTGGGTTGCATATAGCAGCATCGAACCCACAATATTTGAACAAAGAAGATGTGCCCGCAGAAGTACTCCAGCATGAGAGAGATATCTTAAAAGCTCAAGCACTTAATGAAGGAAAGCCTGAGAAGATAATTGAAAAGATGGTAGAAGGTCGGATCGAAAAGTTCTATAAAGAAGTTTGTTTAATGGACCAAGCTTTCGTCAAAGATCCAGATAAAAGCATCCGCGAATTGGTGCTCGATAAAACCGCCAAAATCGGTGAGCGCATTGTTGTTCGTCGGTTTACTCGCTATGAGTTAGGTGCGGGTCTTGAAAAACGACAAGATGATTTTGCATCAGATGTCATGAAAGAAATGAATCGATAAGTCAACCTAGACAATCTATCTAGAGAACACCCTGGTGTTCTCTTTTTCGAATGTGAGAGGATTTCTCTCTCCAAGCGTGGAATTAGATTGAGGGAGGTTAATCCATGGAAAAACCACGTTATAATCGACTGGTCCTTAAGATTAGCGGGGAAGCGCTGGCAGGTACTCAAGGCTTTGGACTTCAACAGGAGATGCTGGTTTCTGTTGCGGCTCAGGTGGCAGAAATTCGAGGTATGGGGGTTGAAGTTTGCGTGGTTGTTGGCGGCGGAAACTTATGGCGTGGCATTGCGGGAAGTGCCCAAGGGATGGACCGTGCGACGGCTGATTATATGGGTATGTTGGCAACAGTGATGAATGCCTTGGCTTTGCAGGATGCTTTGGAAAAAGCGGGGTCAGATACCCGTGTCTTATCGGCTATCGAAATGCGACAGGTTGCTGAGCCTTATATCCGGCGTCGAGCGATTCGACATATGGAAAAAGGACGCATTGTGATTTTTGCAGCTGGAACAGGTAATCCCTATTTCTCGACGGATACAACGGCTGCTTTAAGGGCCGCTGAGGTCGAGGCTGAAGTCATTTTGATGGCCAAACGGGTGGATGGGGTTTACGATCTTGATCCGCTTAAGAATCCCCAAGCCAAGAAGTTTGACCGTTTAAGTTATCTCGATGTCCTTAGCAAAGGATTAGGAGTGATGGATTCCACTGCCACCTCACTTTGCATGGATAATAATATCCCGGTCATAGTTTTTGACCTGACAATATGGGGTAATATTCGAAGGGTAATTATGGGTGAAGCAATTGGAACTTATGTGGGGAGGGATAGTTAATGATCGCTGAGGTGCTTAGAGACGCAGAAGAGCGGATGCTTAAAGGGGTTGATGTTTTACGGAAAGAGTATGCCACAATTCGGGCCGGCCGCGCAAATCCGGGTATCTTGGATAAGGTTATGGTTGAATACTATGGGGCTCCTACTCCTATTAACCAGCTTGCCAATATCTCTGCTCCTGAACCAAGATTGCTGGTTATTCAGGCTTGGGAAAAATCCGTTCTGCCTGCTATTGAAAGGGCAATCATGAAATCAGATTTAGGGCTGAATCCGTCAAGTGATGGGGTAGTGATTCGCTTAATCATTCCTCAACTTACGGCTGAGCGGCGCGTGGAATTGGTCAAAAAAGTTAAAAAAGAGGCGGAAGAAGCGCGTGTCGCAGCTCGTAACGTACGGCGAGATGTCAATGATAGGCTTAAGAAACTGGAGAAAGATCACGGGGCATCCAAAGACGAGATCAAGAGGGCCCAAGAAGATGTTCAAAAGATGACAGACAAGATCATTAAAGAAATTGAATATGTAATGAAAACTAAGGAAAGTGAAATCACTGAAGTATGATGCAAGGTTTACTCGGTCGAAATTGGAACGAGGTAAAACTCGAACTTGAACGCAAGGGAAAACCTTACACTTTTCTAATCTCGCGCCCTCATGGTAGAATGGAAGCGTGGGGAAGTTGCCGTGTAGTCCGCGTTAGAGAATTCGACGATCGTGTGGAGGTTGTCTTAGCGCATGAGAAATTTTCGCCAAGGCAGCCATAGACCCTTTACTCGAGGTTCGAAGTTCGATGATCGAGGTTCAATATTTAGACTCCGAACCACGAAAACACGAACCGCGAACTTTGAGTGGGGGGTCTTTTTTCGAGGTTCGAGGTTCGAGGTTCGAGGTTCGAGGTTCGAAGTTCGAAGTTCGAAGCGCGAGGTCCGAGGTCCGAACCTCGAGTATGGGGGTGGAAATTATGAGGGTCAAACCTTGGAAACGAGATATAGTAGAATCAGAAGACTGGGTTGCTATGGACCGCCTCCCTCGTCATATTGCCATTATCATGGACGGAAACGGGCGATGGGCTCAGAAACGAGCGCTTCCTCGTTCAATGGGGCATCGGGCGGGTGTTGAGGCCTTACGACAGATCGTTAAGACGTGTTCAAAACTTAAAATTCAGGTCTTGACTGTTTATGCGTTTTCTACTGAAAATTGGAGAAGGCCCAAAGATGAAGTGGGAGTGCTGATGACACTGCTCACGGAGTACCTGAGAAAGGAACTCCTTGAGCTGCAGCAAAATAATGTCATTATTCGTACTATGGGGAAAATTAATGACCTTCCGTTGGAAGCACAACACGAATTAGCACACGCGATGGAGAGTACTCGTGAAAATACGGGTCTGATTCTTAACCTTGCTCTAAATTATGGCGGGCGAGCTGAGATTATCGACACAGTAAAGAGTTTGAGTAAAGAAGTCTTAAGCGGAAAGCTGCGAATCGAAGAGATAGATGAGCAACGCTTTGGTGAATCACTCTACACCCGAGGGTTACCGGACCCGGATATGCTGATTCGAACCTCAGGCGAAATAAGGTTAAGTAACTTCCTGCTCTGGCAGTTGGCCTATACAGAAATTGTTATAGTTGAAGAGCTTTGGCCGGATTTTGGTCAAAAAGCTTTAATTGAAGCGATCAAAGCTTACCAGAAACGAGATCGACGTTTCGGCGGAATACATACAAATTGAGGAGAGCACATGCTTACTAGAACAATCAGTGCCCTGATTGGTGCACCGCTTTTCTTAGGACTTATATATTTAGGCGGGCAATATACTGCGTTTTTGGTTACTGTGTTAACGTTATTGGCATTGCGGGAATTTATGCTAATTGGTGAGCAGATGGGTATACGTTCCTGGTCTATACTAACGACGCTTGTTACGGTTGTCTGGCTGATTAGTTTGTTGATCGGCGGGGCAGAATGGATGTTGCCGGTTCTTATCTTCTGGCTTTTAATCGGACTTGGGCGGCTTGCCTTGAATTATCCGAGGACGTCTTTGTCAGAAGCAAGTTTTAATCTAATAGCGGTCTTTTATTCGGTTGTCTTATTATCCCATCTTTATTTGCTTCGTCAGCTTCCGGGAGGATTAGAATGGACTTTTTTTACAATTTTTTTGGTCTGGGCTACGGATATAGGTGCATACCTTATTGGGAGACAATTTGGAAGCCATCTTTTGGCCCGCCAGGTAAGCCCAAAGAAAACTGTGGAAGGTGCGCTTGGAGGGTTATTGTTTAGCATTGCCGTGGCCTTATTGTTCTGGCGCATTGTCGGCGGAGCTGCTTGGATTATGTATATCAGCTTGGCTGTTATTATCGGAATCAGCGCACAAATCGGTGATTTGTTCGAGTCAGCTTTGAAGCGCAGCGCCGGGGTTAAAGATTCCGGAAAGCTTATTCCAGGGCATGGTGGGATCTTGGACCGGTTCGATAGTCTCATTTTTACACTTCCCTTGGTGTATTATGGGGTAAAGTTACTTTTGTGAGGTGAAAAAGTTGAGTATCCAGAAACACCCTCTCTGGGCAAACCTAAACAGACTCGTGGTAGTAACAACGGGGCTTGTCATTTTGAAAGTCTTTACATATTTATTTCAAGATTTTTTGCCTGTTTTCGGTGAAGTCATCTCCAAAACGTTCAGCGCCTTTTTACCATTTGTTATCGCCCTTCTGCTTGCTTTCTTACTTGAACCGCTCGTTGTGCAATTGATGCGGGGCATTCGGATTCGTCGGATGTATGCAGCTGTACTCACCCTCATTTTAGCACTTGTCGGAGTGGGCCTTTTTATTTTTTTAATCGTTGCCCGTCTTTATACGGAATTATCAGAGCTGGCGATCACATTGCCTAATTATAGCTATCTCGTGGATTTTGTGGCACGACAAGTGGATACTGTGGAAAAGTTTGTCAAGGTAAACCCTCAAATCCAAAACACTTTGACTACATCGACGGAAAGCCTGGCCAGAACGATCCAGGAATGGGCTAAATCCGGGAGTGCCTTGTTACTAGGTTTCCTGACCACGTTACCTCGTGTCTTTATTGTCCTAGTGGTGTCCCTTGTTGCTACCCTGCTGATGAGTGCAACTTATCCAAATGTTAAACAGTTTATTTCCAACTTGTTTCCCAACCGTTGGCACGTTAGTACTCAGGCGATTAGCGAGGATTTGGGAGCGGCCGTCGTAGGATATTTGCGGGCGCAATCAATTTTGGTTTCTGTCACGGCCTTTGCAACCATCGTTGGTTTGCTGCTGATGGGAAATCGTTATGCTGTCACGTTGGGCGTACTGGCAGGGCTTTTGGATATAATGCCGATTGTCGGCACAGGAATGCTGTTTGTACCTTGGAGCGTCGGACTTATTATTATGGGATCCCTCGGAGAAGCCTTGAAATTGTTGGCGCTTTGGATTGTTATTATAACAGTACGACAGTTTATGGAGCCCAAAGTATTGTCTGATGGAATTGGGATACACCCGCTTCCGACTCTCATTTCGATGTACGTAGGACTTCAACTGCTAGGCGGTATAGGTCTTATCCTGGGACCGGCGCTGGTTATTTGTTATGAAGCCTTGCGAAAAGCAGGAGTTTTTGGATCTCCAAAGATTTAAGGCGAGGTTCGAGGCACGAATCCCATATTTCCCCTTGGATAAGTTCACAATAGTTTATGGAGTAAATTCCTTGATATCGGCATAATATGAATGGTATTTCAAAAGCAGGAAGAGATGATTCGCGTTGAAAACGCTGACTGTATTGGGATCAACAGGCTCTATTGGGCGTCAAACCCTGGATGTCGTCCGCCATACAAGAGAGCACCTCAAGATTCATGCTTTGGTAGCAGACAAAAGTATTAAACTGATAGAACAACAGGCCCGGCTTTTTCAGCCGGAAACCGTTGTGATGATGGATGAGGGTGCTGCTCGTGAATTGCGTGGTCGGCTAAGGGATTTGCCAATTAAAGTAGACCAGGGCATGGCTGGGATTATCAACTCCGTTATTGCCTCACAAGTGGATACCGTTGTCACGGCACTTTCCGGCAGGATTGGTTTAGAACCGACGCTTGCTGCACTGGAAGCGGGCAAAACTATTGCCCTGGCTAATAAAGAAACGTTGGTCGCGGGCGGGGACTTGGTCATCTCGACGGCAAGGAAGATGAAGTGTCCGATCCTCCCAGTGGATAGTGAGCATTCTGCAATTTTTCAGTGTCTGGAGGAAAATCCTGACACCATTGAAAAGATCATTTTAACTGCCTCGGGCGGACCTTTTTTCGGATGGACTAAGGAACAATTAGCAACTGTCACGTTAGAGAAAGCCCTTTGCCATCCCAATTGGGATATGGGTGCTAAAATTACCATTGACTCGGCAACGATGATGAACAAGGGACTCGAAGTGATTGAGGCGCATCATTTATTTAATATGGAGTATGATCAGATTGAGGTGCTCATTCATCCGCAGAGCGTGGTCCACTCCATGGTCGCATATCGAGATGGCTCAGTACTCGCCCAGTTAGGCAGGCCGGATATGCGGCTGCCAATCCAGTATGCTCTGAGTTATCCAACTCGCTGGAAGAACCCTTTTGAACGCCTGGATCTTCGGGGAAGAACATTATCTTTCCATGAACCGGATCTGGCAGCTTTTCCTGCACTCGGTATGGCTTACCAGGCAGGTCGGCGTGGCGGAACTTTACCGGCTGCGATGAATGCCGCCAACGAAATCGCTGTGGGGGCATTCCTTCACAAGAAGGTCACTTACCTGGGGATTCAAGACATTGTCGAAAAAGTATGTTCTGAACATGATGTGTTAAATAACCTGGACTTGGCAAGCATACTCGATGCAGATGCTTGGGCACGTCGACGAGCCACAGAACTTGTCGCGAAGTACGAGGCATGAGGTTCGATGCGCGAACCAGTTGCGAAGTTCGAGGCGCGAAGTTCGAGGCGCGAACCACAATATTGAACCTCGATATGGCCTCGCGCTCCGAACATCTCGAAAGGGGGTTAATGATGTGTTAACGGCACTTGCCATCGTTTTTGTATTTGGAAGCATGGTCATGATTCATGAACTCGGGCACTATATGGTCGCGAAATGGATTGGGGTGAAGGTTATTGAATTTAGTTTTGGTTTTGGTCCGAAGATTGTGGGTTATCAAGCTAAAGAAACGTTTTATGCTCTGCGGCTCATTCCTTTAGGGGGGTTCGTCAAACTTCATGGTATGGATCCGGAAGTTGATGTCCTTGGCAAAGCCGTGATTGCTCCTTCCTATGATGCGCGGAGTTTTATGAATAAGCCAATTTGGCAGCGCATGGCGGTGATTGCAGCTGGACCGATCATGAATTTTGTTTTGGCCATAATTCTATTTGTAGGTGTTTTTGCCTATCTCGGGATTCCAACTGCAGGGACCACAAATATGATTGGCTCACTTGTTTCAGGAAAACCGGCAGAGGTTTCCGGTCTTCAACCGGGAGATAAAATTCTGACGGTGAACAATGAGTCAACGCCGGATTGGACTCGTTTGACAGATGTTATTCATAGCAAACCGGATCAGATATTAAACTTAACAGTTGAACGGGCCAAAGGTAAGCAACAGCTAATTATACCGCTGAAAACAGAAAAGGATGCTCAAACCGGGTACGGTATGATTGGGATTATGCCAGAAGTTATTTATACGCATGCCTCCATACTCCAGTCGACCCGTTTTGGTCTGGAACGAACGCTGGATTTTACTAAGTTCATCATGGTGACTTTGGTGGAAATGATAACCGGGAAGATACCGGTTGATGTAGGCGGTCCAGTCATGATCGCTCAGGTCATTGGAGAAGGGGCTCGGCAGGGTTTAGCCGACTTATTGAGTTTAACAGGAGTATTAAGTATTCAATTAGGAATGATTAACTTGTTTCCTATCCCGGCACTCGATGGGAGCCGACTTGTTTTCTTATTGATCGAAGGGGTAAGGGGGAAACCACTTAACCCGGAAAAGGAAAATATGATTCACCTGGTGGGTTTCGTTTTACTTATGGCTTTAATGATCGCTGTAACTTATAAAGATGTTCTGCGCTTATTCGTAAAAGCGGGGTCATGAACGAGGGAACTGGAGTAGGAGGCTGACATTTTGCATAGAAAAACGACAAAACCGGTTTTGGTCGGGCCTGTGACAATCGGTGGCGGAGCCCCGATAGTCGTCCAATCAATGACCAATACGGATACTCGTGATATAGGGGCAACCTTGGCTCAGATTCATGCCTTGACTGATGCGGGATGTGAAATCGTCCGTCTGGCAGTCCCGGATGATCAGGCTGCGACAGCTTTAAAGGAGATTGCTGCTCACAGTCCGCTTCCTGTGATTGCCGACATTCATTTTGACTATCGTTTAGCAATTCGTGCTGTTGAACAAGGCATCCACGGCTTGCGTCTTAATCCCGGGAATATTGGGGCTCGCTGGAAAGTCCAAGAGGTTGTGCGAGCTGTTATAGAACGGCAGATCCCCATTCGAATTGGTGTTAACGCTGGGTCACTGGAAAAAGAACTCTTAGAAAAATATGGAGGGCCTACTGCCGCAGGGATGATCGAGAGTGCTCTTGGACATATCCGATTACTTGAAGAAGAAGGGTATGATAAAATAAAGATCTCGCTGAAAGCATCGTCCGTTCCCTTGATGATTGAGGCTTATCGCCAGATCTCTGAGATTATCGATTACCCGTTGCATTTAGGGGTGACTGAGGCAGGGACGGTTCGTTCGGGCGTGGTAAAATCGGCGATCGGGATTGGGACGCTGCTTGCCGAAGGGATTGGAGATACGCTTCGGGTGTCGCTCACGGGTGACCCGGTCCGGGAAATTCCTGTGGCTCTTGAGATCCTGCGTGTTCTTGGCTTAAGACAGCGGAGCGTGGAGTTAATCAGTTGTCCAACCTGTGGTCGCACGCAAGTTGACCTGACCTTATTGGCGGAAAACGTTGAAGAGCACTTAGCACGTCTTCCCGGACTGGACAAGCCCCTAAAAATTGCGGTCATGGGATGCGCTGTCAATGGACCGGGCGAAGCACGCGAAGCAGATTTCGGAATCGCCGCCGGAAAAGGGATGGGACTTTTGTTCCGAAAGGGAGAGATTGCTGCCAGTCTTCCGGAAAACGAATTGTTACCGGCACTGCTTGGCGAAATTGAAGACTATGTCCTTATGCATAAGAAACCAGGTTAAGAGGATTAAAAGCATTATTGTGAGAAAGGAATGGACATTATGCGTGTCAGCCAACTATTAAACCCTACTCTCCGCGAGGTTCCGGCGGAGGCTGAAGTTCTTAGCCATCAACTGATGGTCCGAGCAGGTTTAATTCGTAAGTCAACGGCCGGAGTCTATACCTATTTACCTCTGGCGTTACGAGTTTTAAGGAAGATTGAAGCCATTGTTCGCGAGGAAATGGATGCCAAAGGCGGACAAGAACTTCTTTTGCCGATCATGCAACCGGCCGAATTATGGAAAGAGAGTGGGCGTTGGGCGGTATACGGTGCAGAGCTGTTCCGGTTACAAGACCGTCATAATCGAGAATTCTGTCTTGGTCCGACGCACGAAGAAATTATTACAGACCTTGTGCGGGGTGAAGTTCGTTCATATAAGCAGCTGCCACTGCTCCTTTATCAAATTCAGAATAAATACCGGGATGAGCGACGTCCGCGTTTTGGTTTGATGCGTGGACGGGAGTTTGTCATGAAAGACCTTTATTCGTTTGATCGAGATGAAGCAGGACTCGCTGAAAGTTATCAGAAAATGTTCGAGGCCTATTGCCGAATCTTTGCCCGCTGTGGTTTAGCTTATCGTGCAGTTGAAGCGGACGCCGGGGCCATCGGCGGAACGGGTGGGACCCATGAATTTATGGTTTTGGCTGATTCGGGAGAAAATGCGGTTGTCTATTGTCCGGAATGCAATTATGCCGCCAATGTGGAAAAAGCGGAGTGCCGTCCCCAAGCGCTGGAGGGTGTTCCGCCTGAAGGGCAGCGGAAGTTGGTGCTTACGCCGGACGTGAAGACTATTGAGGACATCTCTGTGTTTTTGGCTGTACCGAAGACTACCCTCGTTAAGTCTTTACTTTATCAAGGGGATCAAAAATTATTTTTGGTGCTGCTGCGTGGAGATCGCGCCTTGAATGAAACAAAACTAAATAACGCTTTAGGTGGTTTCGTTTCTCTCCAACTTGCCTCTCCTGAGGAGGTTGAGCAGATTTTGGGGTGTAAACCGGGCTTTGTGGGCCCAGTCGAAGTACCTGCCGGGCTTTTGGTTATTGCTGATGAAGAAGTTCCGCTTATGAAAAGGGCTGTTTGCGGAGCGAACAAGGCGGATTATCACTTTGTGGATACTGTTCCCAGCAGAGATTTTCGGATAGATCAGGTCTTCGATTTGCGCATGATGGAACCAGGTGAAGCATGCCTTAAATGCGGTGTTCCTCTTCAAGAAGCGAGGGGAATTGAAGTTGGTCAAGTTTTCAAATTGGGAACAAAGTATAGTAAAGCGCTGGGGGCAACTTTTTTAGATGAAAATGGAGAAGAGAGATTTTGTGTCATGGGTTGTTATGGTATTGGCGTAAGCCGTTCAATGGCCGCAGCAATCGAACAAAATCATGATGACTATGGAATTATCTGGCCGATGCCGATTGCCCCCTACCAATGTATAATTGTACCAGTCAGCACAAAAGACGCCTTCGTAGTTGAGACTGTTGAAAAACTTTATCTGCAGCTGCAGCGTCTTGGCGTAGAAGTTGTTCTTGACGATCGAGATGAACGCGCTGGGGTAAAATTCAAGGATGCGGATTTGGTCGGATATCCTTTACGGGTGACTATAGGAAGTAAAACTCTGGCGAATGGCCAGGTCGAACTTAGAGAACGGAAAACAGGCGAAACTAAACTGGTGCCTGTTGAAGAGGTTGCCGCACAGGTCAAGATCATTATAGAGAAAGCTCTCGAATACTAATATCGAACCTTGATGATAAGACAATCAGAGTAAAGAAACTTGGCTGGCACCCACACACGAAGACACTGTCTTCGCACGAATTAGCCCTTCTTGCAGACACTGTCTTCGCACGGATTATTCATTCTGTCAGCCTTAGCGAAGGCGACCGCCTAGTTACACTTATGCTTACCCGAAACTTATACTTTCAGATAGTAAAATAATGTCTCGTTCGAACTTCGAGTAAGGGGGATGCAAATGGTTAGGGCTCTTCCGTTGATGGAAGTTCCATTCATATTAAAACTTCCTCCAGATCAAATTGGACCTTGGCAAATCGATCTCACGACAGTAGAACTCAATCAGGTTGAGGTCTATCCCAAACAAGGGAGATGGGTCCTTCACATTTCTTCGTCGTCTGAGCTGGAGGAAGCCGGTTTGGTATCTCTGGAAGCGTTACTTAGGGCGCAAGTTCCGGAGATTAAGAAGGTGGAATGGTGTGTTGAATGTGCGTTGCAAGGCACTACTTTAAAGTCCCTCTGTGAGAAGCACTGGGCAGAAATTGTCCAGGATATCACGAATCACCTGCCTTCCATGAAAGGTTGGTTGGGCGAAGCGCGTTATGAAGTTTCCAACGAAGAACTGAGGCTATTCGTTCCTAATGCTTTAGGAATTGAATATTTTCATACCAAACGACATATTATTGAAAAATATTTTAAGACACGTTATCGCCTGAAACCGCAGATTAGATGTGAGCTGGACACCAGCGTCGACCTTGAAGAACAGGCCCAGCAAACTGAAACGGCGGAATTCGAGCATTTACAGCAACTGCTGTCTTCGCAAACCAAACATGGTGCTAAATCTGAAAAAAAACGCGTTACGTGTTTACTAGGGAAAGAATTTAAAGGAGAGCCGGTCTCCTTGCATGAGGTACAAGACGAAGAACGTCAGATTATTGTTTGGGGGCAAGTATTTGGGATTGAGTATCGAAAATTAAAATCAGGTCGACTATTGCTGACTTTTATGATTTCGGATAAATCAGATTCGATTTCCGCGAAGGTTTTCCTGGAAGAAGGGCAACGGAGCCTTGACCTTAACGTAGGAGAATGGGTGAAAGTTCGGGGAAGTGTTCAATATGACAGCTTTAATTCTGTGCTGACCCTGATGCCCAAAGATGTGCTGCGCACGTCTCCGGTTATTCGCGAGGATCAAGCCAAGGAAAAACGGATCGAATTGCATTTGCATACGCGTATGTCCACCTTGGATGGTATGTCTTCGGCAGATGAACTGATTCAAAGAGCAAGCCACTGGGGGCATCCGGCAGTGGCGATTACGGACCACGGAGTTGTACAAGCGTTCCCGGAAGCCGTTGAGGCGGGAGCCAAATATGGAGTTAAAATAATTCTGGGTGTCGAGGGGTATTCGGTGGATGACTTAACTGGTAACCTCCCTATAAATCAACTGAAAAGCCGCCATATTATCCTCTTGGTTAAAAATAAAAGAGGTTTAAACAATCTCTATCGTTTAATTACGGCGTCCCATCTTGAGTACTTTCATCGGCGTCCTCGACTGCCAAAATCGTTGTTGCAAGCTCATCGTGAAGGGCTGATCATTGGTTCAGCTTGTGAAGCGGGGGAACTCATCCAAGCAATTATGCGTAAAGACCCTTGGGATAAGTTAAAGGAAATTGCCTCATTTTATGATTATTTAGAAATTCAACCCATTAGCAACAACTTTTTTTTGCTTCGTAACGGCCAAGTGTCTTCTGAGGATGGACTTCGAGAAATAAATCGGACCGTTCTTCGTATAGGGCAAGAAATGGATAAGCCAGTGGTGGCGACTAGCGATGTTCATTTTCTTGATCCGGAGGATGAGGTCTATCGGCGAATTATTATGGCGGGAAAAGGGTTTAGCGACGCCGATGACCAAGCTCCCTTGTTCTATAAAACGACGGAAGAGATGTTGCAGGAGTTTGCTTATCTGGGCGAAGAAGAGGCCTTAGAGGTGGTTGTTCATGCGCCGCAACGTATTTGTAACGAGATTGAAGCACTGAAACCTTTCCCGAATGAGCTTTATACGCCCCGGATACCGGGCGCAGAGGAAAATATCAAGAAGATGTCTTGGGCCCGGGCCCGGGCCCTATACGGCGACCCACTACCTGAGGTTGTAGGAAAACGCTTATCTAAAGAATTAAAGGCAATTATCGGCAATGGGTTCTCCGTTCTCTATTTGATCGCGCACTTACTGGTTAAAAAATCAAACGAGGATGGTTATCTTGTTGGGTCACGAGGCTCTGTCGGATCTTCGTTGGTGGCTACGCTGACCGGAATAACCGAGGTGAACCCTTTGTCTCCCCATTATCGTTGTGTAAATCAGGATTGTTTGCATTCTGTTTGGGTTGAGGACGGGAGTGTTGGTTCAGGAGCGGATTTGCCGGATCAAGATTGTCCAAAATGCGGGCAACAGATGGCCAAAGACGGTCATGATATCCCCTTTGAGACATTCCTGGGATTTGAAGGAGATAAGGTACCGGATATTGATTTAAACTTCTCGGGAGATTACCAGTCCCGTGCTCATCGCTATACGGAAGATTTATTTGGCAAAGATAATGTCTTCAAGGCTGGAACAATCGCGACAATCGCCGATAAGACAGCTTTCGGCTATGTCAAAAATTATCTGGACGAGCGGAAACTTCAAGTTAGACACGCAGAAATGACGCGTTTAATAAGGGGATGCACCGGGGTTAAAAGGACAACGGGGCAGCACCCGGGAGGGCAGATGGTTATTCCCAAAGAATGTGATGTTTTCGATTTTACCCCGTTACAGAGGCCGGCGGACGATCAGAAATCGGATATTATCACCACCCATTTTGACTATCACTCTATTTCCGGTCGCTTGGTTAAACTTGATATTCTCGGGCACGACGATCCAACAGCGCTTAAAATGCTGGAGGATTTAACAGGAGTCGATGCTCAAGCCATTCCCCTGGATGATCAATTGACCATGTCCTTATTTTCCAGTCCGGAAGCCTTGGGGGTAACCGCTGAGGAGATCCACTCAAAAACAGGAACCTTCGGAGTTCCTGAATTTGGCACAAAGTTTGTGAGGCAAATGTTGGAGGACACCCAACCCAAGAGATTTTCTGATTTAGTACGTATTTCAGGGCTGTCCCACGGTACCGATGTCTGGATAAGTAATGCTCAAGAACTTGTGCGAGGCGGAACAGCCAGTATTTCAGAAATTATTGCCTGCCGGGATGATATTATGGTTTATCTCATTTATAAAGGGTTAGAACCCGCGCAGGCCTTTAAAATTATGGAAGGTGTGCGCAAAGGTTATGGGCTAAAACCGGAACAAATTGAAGAGATGCGGGCCAACAATGTACCCGAATGGTACATTGAATCTTGTCAAAAAATTAAATATATGTTTCCAAAAGCCCATGCTGTCGCTTACGTGACCATGGCTTTCCGCATTGCCTGGTTTAAACTGAATTACCCGGAAGCTTTCTATGCGACGTTTTTTTCGGTTCGAGCAGATGAGTTTGATATTGAAATCGTCATTCAGGGAAAAGAAGCCTGTCGTCAAGCGATCGAAGAGCTCGAGAGAAAAGGGAAAGAAGCCACAGCCAAAGAAAAAAATATGGTCACCATACTTGAACTGGCGATAGAGATGTATGCCAGAGGTGTTACATTAAGGAAAGTCGATTTATGGGAATCGACGGCGACTAATTTCTTACTAACCCCAACGGGGCTTTTACCGCCCTTCACATCGGTGCAAGGCCTAGGAGAAACGGCCGCGCGAAATATTGTAGCCCTGCGGGAGGAACAAGGCATCAAATCGATTGAAGATCTGACGACGCATGCTAAACTTAGCAAAACTATTATCGAAATTCTTCAGGAGCATGGGTGCTTCGAAGGGCTTGCCGAGACGAATCAATTAAGCCTGTTTTAGGGAGAAAGTTTCTTAGCATCCTACGGCGGTATGTGTTCGTCATAGGCCAGCGCCTTCGGCGATAGTCTCCACCGGAGACTATCGTGATCGACACGTTCCATCGCTATTCACTTGTCGCTAAGGCTAAACCGCGTAACCTCCGGGCTTCTCTGAATGTAAACCAACGCGGTTCTTAACGCCTTATCGTCTGTGTTCATTGACGCGATTCCTCTCTCCGTGCTCACTAAGCTAAGAAACTTCCTCTGCTTGTCGACGGGGGTAGGGGGGACGACGGAGGGGAGAAAGTATCTTAGCCCGTTCACACACGTTCCATCGCTATTCACTTGTCGCTAAGGCTAAACCGCGTAACCTCCGGGCTTCTCTGAATGTAAACCAACGCGGTTCTTAACGCCTTATCGTCTGTGTTCATTGACGCGATTCCTCTCTCCGTGCTCACTAAGCTAAGAAACTTCCTCTGGCTTGGGTCGACGTAGAATTAGTAAAGGACATGAAGGACGTTTTTGGACGAGTGTGGCGTTTCCTTAATTCTTTAAGTATTTATGCTGCCTGGGGATGAAAAGAAGGAAAGATGTGGAAAGTATTAGAATTGAATATTAATAATCAAGGGGGTACCATATGGAAAAGGATAAGAAAATTGCAGTTTTAATTGACGCGGATAATGTGTCTGACAAATATATTAAGTATATTTTTGATGAAATTTCTAACCATGGAATACCCACTTATAAACGAATTTATGGAGACTGGACAAAGCCCCAACTTAATCCTTGGAAAACGGTTTTGCTGGATTACTCTATTACTCCAATTCAGCAATTTGGCTATACAACAGGTAAAAATGCGACAGATGCGGCATTAATTATTGATGCAATGGATATTCTCTATTCGAATAATGTAGACGGTTTTTGCATTGTTTCAAGTGATAGTGATTTTACTAAGCTGGCTGCCCGTTTAAGAGAAGCCGGAATGTATGTTATCGGCATGGGCGAAAAGAAAACGCCTTCGCCTTTCATAGCGGCTTGTGAAAAGTTCAAATATCTTGAAGTTTTAGCGGCAATCCCAATAAATTCAGATAAATTACATATCGGTGATAGGCTGGAAAAGCAGGACACTTCAAAAATAGGTATGGCAAATATGGAAGAACTCATCGAATCTATCAAAATTATCATAACGGAGAGTTCAGACGAAGATGGCTGGGCATTTTTGGGCGAAGTCGGAAAAAGACTCAATAAACGTTACCCGGATTTTGATACAAGGAACTACGGGCACTCGAAGCTAGCCCCTCTTATTGCGTCCTTAAAGCAATTCAAAATTCAGCCACGAAAAACGAGTAATCCACACATTATTCATTACTTTATTAAGAATTAAGTAAATATTCACGTTCCATCGCTATTCGCTTGTCGATCTTACTGGTAAAGAGGGGAATAGAGTGGTCAATATTAAAATTAACATTTTAGTTGAGAATACGGTTGGAGTAACTTCGGGAGTATTTGCTGAATGGGGCTTAGCAATGTTGCTTGATTTTGGCAAAGAGTTAATCCTCTTTGATACGGGTGAACAAGGTAGTTTAATCAATAACGCTCAAGTATTGGGTATCGACCTACGCAAAATAACTAAAGTTGTGCTTAGTCACGGTCATTATGATCATACAGGAGGTTTGTTAAACTTACTTAAGTTAAGGGGTGAGGTGCCTGTTTATGCTCACCCGGATTTGTTTGCCGGGCATTACGTTAAGGAAGCTGGCAGAGATGAGAAATATATTGGCGTACCTTATAAATTGGAACATTTGGAAAGTGTCGGCGCGCGTTTCTGTTGGCATAAAGAACCTCTGCAAATCAGTCCTAATCTGTGGTTAAGTGGGGAAGTACCCTGTCAAACGGTTTATGAAAAGGGCGACGAACGCTTGGTACAGTTTCAGGCGGAAGGGTTTATTAAAGATCCGTTTCGTGATGATTTAAGCCTTTTTTACACAACAGAAAAAGGCCTGGTTGTTATCCTAGGTTGTGCGCACTCTGGCTTAGTTAATATTATCGAACATGCTAAACGAGTTACGGAACAGTCGAACATTCGGGCCATTATAGGGGGAACTCATTTGGGACCAGCCGATACGCTTCAACAAGAACGAACCATTGAGTATTTAAAGTCTCTTGACTTTGAGTTATTAGCCCCTAACCATTGTACAGGGCTTCCAATAGCCAGCCGTTTGGCCAGCGAATTTCCTGATCAGTTTCGCTGGGCTACAACGGGAACTATCCTGGAGATTTAATTTAAGTTCAAGGACAAGAACAAGC
>JQID01000163.1 GCA_000770645.1 Desulfosporosinus sp. Tol-M | reverse complement strand
ACGGCACCTCTGACCTGTAACCATAAGTTGAACAAATCGAAGTACCGAACTGATGATGCTTAAGCGACAGTCTGGTACTCTGTTATCCTCAAGCACTATTAAATTTTATCAGATAATACTTTTTCTTTCCATGGCGCAGGACAAGATACTTACTGGCCAGACGTTCTAATCGCAGAACGGATGTTTCTGCATCCGTATACCGAATATCGTTAATATAGATTGCTCCACTCTCTATGGCCGCTCTGGCTTGACGTTTAGAAGTGACTGCTCCCGCTTGAATCAGTAATTCCACAAGTCCTATATCAGGATTATTAATAGTAGCCGAAGGCACTTCGCTAAACCCTTCTTCAATTTCCGCCGCAGACAGATTCCTAAGGCCTCCTCCGAATAGAGCACTCGAGATTTTTTCCGCCCGGGCAAGGGCGTCTTGTCCGTGAACCAGTTTTGTCACTTCTCCAGCCAATGTCCGTTGAGCCCTTCTTTTTTCCGGTTCCTTTTCTACTCCTTCCGCTAATACAGTAATCTCATCCAACGATAGGAACGTAAAAAACTTGAGAAATTTGATAACATCCCGGTCATCCGTGTTCAGCCAAAATTGATAGAATTTATACGGGGAAGTCTTTTTAGCATCTAACCAAACTGTTCCTGATTCCGTCTTCCCGAATTTCATTCCGTCACTTTTCGTGACGAGAGGCATGGTCAGCCCATGCATTTCCTTTACTTTATTAATTGAAGTTCGTCGTATTAAATCAATTCCCGCTGTGATATTGCCCCACTGGTCACTTCCGCCTACCTGCATTTCACAACCGTAGACTTCATTGAGTTTCAAGTAATCGTAAGCTTGTAAGATCATATAGCTGAATTCAGTATATGATATTCCTTTATTCATCCGCGCTTCTACCGAATCTTTGGCTAACATAGTCCCTAAGGAAAAGTTCTTACCGATGTCCCGGAGGAATTCAATGACTTGCAGAGGGCCTAGCCAATCATAATTGTTTGCTACTATTGCCGGACTTTCTTTGGATTCAAAATCCAGGAAATGTCCGAGTTGATCTTTGATTTTACAGGCCCACTGTTCAACAACTTCTTTGGGGTTGAGTATCCGCTCGGATGCTTTACCGCTGGGATCGCCGATTAACCCCGTTCCTCCCCCCACCAAGGCGATGGGTATATGTCCCGCCAGTTGGAACCGCTTCAGTACTAAAATTGGCAGTAAACTTCCAATATGTAAGCTGTCAGCGGTTGGGTCAAATCCGCAATATAAGGTCATTGGACCCGCCGCTAATCTCTTACGTAAGGCTTCCTCATCCGTATGTTGATAAACAAGTCCCCGATCCTGTAATTCCCTAAAAATGTCCATGCAATTATACCTTCCGCCAAGTCTCTTCTCAATCATACCATTCGCAATATGTGCATAAACTTCTATGCTATTATATCGTATCTAAGTCGAGCTAGCAACTAATCGGCTATTAGTCTTTGACTCATTATTGGAAGGATTTCCTTACAATTGCAGAAGTATGATATAATTCAGTAAAATAAAATTCCACTCTCCTCATTCTTTTCACGATAGGAGGTTCAAAATATGCCAATATCCTGGAGACCAAAGAATCCAAAGAATCCAAAGAATCCAAAGCGCCAAAACCGCTTATCTAAACGCCGTATCGTTCTCAGGTCTATAGTCAGTGTAATGGCCCTTATGTTTATTGGCCTGGCAATTTTTGTTGGAATTGTTGCGGCCAGCACCCCAAAATGGGACCCCGCATTGCTTAATAACCAAAAACAAACATCCTTTCTTTATGACAAGGACAACGTCCAATATGCATCATTGCATGGGGTCGAAAACAGCCAAGTTGTCAAGGCCTCCGATATTCCCGACCTTATCAAGAAAACGTTTGTCGCTGTTGAGGACAAACGCTTTTACCGGCATTTCGGAGTAGATCCCATCCGGATCATCGGCTCTGCACTGAACGATATTCGTTCCAGAAGTACTAAAGAAGGGGCAAGCACCATTACCATTCAACTGGCCAAGAACGCTTTTATCGAAGATCCCACGGCCAAAACATTTACCCGTAAGATTCAGGAAGCGATCCTCGCCATTCAGCTTGAACATGCATACACAAAGGACGAAATTCTCACATTTTATCTCAATAGAATTTCCCTTGGTCAATCGTCGTTCGGTATCCAGGCCGCAGCCAAGACCTACTTTGGCTCAGAGCTTAAGGATTTAAAACCTGTTGAAGTTGCTCTATTGGCCGGTTTACCCCAAGCTCCCAGTTGGTATAATCCTTATATTCATCCCGATGCAGCCAAAAACCGCCGCACTATTGTTCTCGGGGTGATGCGTGATACAGGAATCATAACTGCTGAGGAGTATGACACATATAAAGATACCCCATTTACTTATGTTGATAACATGAAGAAGACCTACGGTGGTGCTCAACACACGACATTATCCAACACAAGCTATAAATATCCCTATTTTGTTGATTACGTTATTGAAGAACTGGAAAGCACCTATAATCTAACCCCTGAGCAAATCTACAGCGGTGGTTTGCATATCTATACGACAGTCGATCCTAAAATTCAACTTGCTGCTGAAGCCGCCTTTGCTGACCCAAACAATTTTCCCAAAGGAATTGATGATATTAAGGTCCAGGGAGCTTTGACTGTGGTTGAACCTTCGACCGGAGCGATTCAGGCAATGGTCGGCGGGCGGGACTATTCGACCCGTGGACTGAACCGGGCCTGGCAATCCCCACGACAACCGGGATCAACGATCAAGCCTTTGGTTGTCTATGGTCCGGCTATTGAGAAAGGCGGATATTTCCCAGGTACCGTTCTTGATGATATGCCTGTGCGCTACGGAACCTACACCCCTACTGACTTTGATACTATAAGTAAAGGCTGGAAAGGGCTTATTACCATGCGTTCCGCCCTTGAAGACTCAGTCAATGTCTATGCCGTCAAATTACTGAACCTGATCGGGGTCGATTACGGCTGGAAGTTTGGTAAAGACAATCTCGGCCTCCCTCTGGAGCAGGACGATCGTAACTTGACTTTGGCGCTGGGTAGTCCGGAGCTAACCACCCTGGACATGGCAGCCGCTTACGGGGTTTATGCCAACAACGGTGTAAGCGTCACCAGACATGCGGTTGTAAAAGTCTTAGACGCTAAGGAGAAAACTCTGATTGCCCCTCAAATCATTAAAAACCGCGTCATGAAGGAAACCACCGCCTATATTATCAACGATATGTTACGCAGCGTCGTGACCAACGGGACAGGTACCAGTGCCCAAATCGGAAACTGGGCTGTTGCCGGTAAAACCGGTACCACTTCGTTGGATCCTAAATACTATGGCAATAAGTCCGGTAACCCCGATGCCTGGTTTGCCGGCTATACTCCGAATTACGCCGGGGTTGTTTGGATGGGCTACGATGGGCCGGACGACGACAGACAGCATTATTTACGAAATGTCTATGGCGGAAGCTATCCTGCCCAGATCTGGAAAAAAGTCATGACAGACGCTCTTCAGGATCTTCCTGTGCAATCAAAGTTCACAATGCCCGCAGGGATTATCAGCGGTTCCTTTGATAGGAAATCAGGGTTAATCCCCAGTAGTTTAACTCCAACCAATTTTATCTCAACAGAGATCGCCGCCCAAGGAGATCTCCCCACTCGGATCAGCGATGTATGGATTCAAAAAGAGGTCGACGCCGATCAACCGAACATATTAGCATCTCCAAATTCCAAGCATACTTTAACTAAAACATTCCTAAATTTACCCAGCCGGGATCCGTCCTGGACATGGCCACCTGATGAGGCTCCCTACAAACCACCTACTGAGGCGGCTCCTGACACCGTATCTGATCCAGGATCTGTTCCAGACCTAACAACTCAACCTACAATCAGTAATTCTCCACAAGTGGATCCCACACTTCCCACGCCCACACTTGGCCAGGTCGTCTATAATGCAAAATCTTTTAAGGCGGTTATCCCCATGACTGTTCTGCCAGAAAACAAGAAAGATTCTACTATTTTTTACCTTCAACGTCCAAACAAGGCCGCTATACTCAGCTTCCCCATCAAGGCTTCGAACTCAGTATCAACCTCCATTTCCATTTCACTTGCTGAAAACGGCAAACCTCCTATTCCTGGTAATTATGTCTTCTGGGCCGTTTTTCAAAACCGAAACGGATCAGGTATCGGGCCGCCTTCTAATAGCGTTAAATTAGTACTAACCGACTAATACCGAATATTCCAAAAAACCGGCACTGTAAGCTTAAGGTTTACAGTGCCAGTTTATATTCTTAACCTAAGTCCTTCTTTTTATAGGTTTTTTCTTACTTTAGCTCCACAACCGTAACTCCAGAGTCCCCTTCTCCATATTCTCCGATTCTGAAACTTCGAACATGCGGGTGTCCTCGCAGGAAATCCTGTATACCCGCACGCATGGCCCCTGTCCCTTTGCCATGAATAACGTAAACCAGACCGATTCCGCCAAGAATAGCATCATCCAGAAATTTGTCCAGAGCATATGTCCCCTCCTCGACGAGCATCCCTCGCAAATCGATCTCGCTGCGCATCCCCTCAGCCTTTTGAAGCCCAATATTCATTTCCTTGGAATATTTAGGCGGAATTTTCTTTTCCTCCTGGGCTAACTTTAATTCGGCCAGCGGAACCATGACTTTCATGATCCCTGCTTGAACCAGAACTTCTCCGTTGGAATTTGGGAGCTTTAAGACTTGCCCTTTTAACTTATTTTTCGTCAGCTGAACCGTCTGCCCAAGCATAATCTGATTGGCCGTTAATTCACTGCCCAAGCGTTTTACTTGGCGACCATTTTCGAGCTCCGACAATATACACCGAAATCCCTGCCGGGCCTTTTCGATATCCTGTTGTTGTTTATTATCCTTTTTGAGAGCCTCTTTTAACTCCACTATTAACTGATCAGCTTCACGTTTAGCTTTACGAATCAGCTCACGGGCCTCCTCCTTGGCCAATTCCATAAGTTCTTCGTATTCCTCGTCCAAGCGTATCGTCTTCTCTTCCAGAGCCTTGCTTTTCTTTTCAACCGCCTGCCGCCCTGTTCTGGCCAAATGCTTTTCTAATTCAATCTCCCGGCGGGTTTCTCCCAAGTCTTCGATCAGATCCGCCACCTGCATTTCCCGTTCCGTTACAAAGGTATTGGCTTTTTGCAGGACTTGCTCGCTTAAACCCAGTCTTCCGGCAATAGTAAAGGCATTACTTTTACCGGGAATCCCTATTAACAACCGGTAAGTCGGGCGCAAGGTCTCCAGATCAAATTCCACTGAAGCGTTTTTAACCCGCGGGGTTTCATAGGCAAACGTCTTTAAGGCCCCATAGTGAGTCGTGGATATCGTGCGGCAGCCTCGTTCATGCAGTTCAGTCAAAATACCCATCGCGAGTGCCGCCCCTTCGGTTGGGTCTGTCCCCGCCCCAAGCTCATCGAGCAAGATCAAAGACCGTCCGTCTGACTGGTTGATAATTTCCACGATGTTTTTCATATGCCCGGAGAAGGTACTTAAGGATTGCTCAACACTCTGCTCGTCCCCAATGTCGGCAAAAATCTGGGTAAAAACCCCCATCCGGGAGTCGCTTTCCGCCGGAATATGCAGACCTGACTGAGTCATGACCGCCATCAGCCCGACGACTTTCAGGGCCACCGTTTTTCCGCCGGTATTAGGCCCAGTGATTACTAACGTATCAAAATCTATCCCCAGTTCCAAAGTAAGCGGCACAACTTTGCCCGCAATCAACGGATGCCGGGCCTGAACAAGCTTTACCTGTTGCCCCAAGACCAATTCCGGCGCACCTGCGTTCATGGCTTCACTCAAATGCGCTTTGGCAACCACCAGATCTAATTTGCCCAAGGCTTCATGAAGTTCCGCCAGAGCATCACCCCGCGCCTCAATTTGGAAGGAGAGCATTTGGAGAATGCGCTGGACTTCACGCTGCTCTTTCAAAATCACTTCCCGCAGTTCATTACCCAGGTGTACCACGGGTAGGGGTTCAATAAACAGCGTCGCCCCGCTCGCTGATTGATCATGGACAATCCCTGGGAAAGCTGTGCGGTATTCCTGCTTTATAGGCAGCACATAGCGATCCGATCGTTGCGTAATAAGAGAATCCTGGAGCATTTTCTGATACGTGGCATTCCGCAGGATCCCTTCTAAGCTCTCGCGAATACGCTGTTGCAGGCGATTCAGAGAACGCCTAAGTTCCGCCAGCATGGGAGATGCATTGTCTACAACCTTGCCATCTTCCGAAATGCAGCGGGAGATTTCCGCTTCGAGCTCCTTCTGTGGTTCAATAACCACGACGATTTCCTTTAATTCTGGAAAATCCTCTTTGGCTTCCAGCAGAAGTTGTTTTATTTTCCGCCCGACGCGCAGCGTATCGCGAATCTCCAGTAGTTCTTCTCCCTGAATTAACCCACCGCGCATACAACGCTCGATATAGGAACGGATTTCTTTAGCACCACGCACGGAAAAGAGGGGATTGCCACGCAAAAGGATTTTGCCCTCTTCCGTTTCCTGCAAGGCCCTGCGTACCGATTGATAATCGACAAAAGGTTTTAAGTCCAGGGCAAGTTCCTTGGCACGCGGCAGGATACAATACTCAGCTAAACATGTCAGTATTTTCGGAAAATCCAATTTGTTCAGGACCTTATCTGCAATTGTCATGGTTCACCTTACCCCTATCCTTCTAAATGACCCAATAAGTAAAGAAATGCAAATGCCGGTATACGTAACAGTTCTTTACCTCCAGGAGCATAGTGAATACCATAATCATCCGCTCGTTTGGTGACAACGATAGCAGCACTAGATTCACTACAGAGTTCACAAATGGCATCATTATCCGAAATTGGAGCTTGTTCACGATACTTTACTTCAATGAGAATATTTTTGATGTTTGGATATTCAACCACAATATCAATTTCTTTTCCTTTATTCCCGCCACGGTAATACCCCACACGGGCAGCCTTCTGATAATAAAAGGCCGCTATATGCTTGTATACTGCCGTTTCTACCATTTTCCCCATCTCTACAGGATTTGTCAAAACGGAATCATCCATAAGCACAGCATTTCTGATTGCCGCATCGGCTATATATATTTTAGGTCTTGCCTTTAGCACTTTACGTCCCGCCATTGCAACAGGCTGACTGATATATATGAGGTTGGCGCTTTCAAGATATTGAATATAGTTTTCAACGGTTGGCCTTGAAACACCGTTGAGTTCCTTTGCAATAGCTTCAATGGAGACTATTTCGGACGAAACATTGCAGAGATATAAAAATATCCGTTCAAGTTCGGTAGCATTTCTGATGTTATAAAGCGATGGTAAATCCCTCTTCAATACTTTATCTACAACGTCCTCGCGCATGATTTGTTGAGCCATTAAGTCGTTGTTTGAGATTGCCAGTTCCGGAAACCCGCCAACTTGCAAATAACGGTTAAAATGATTTTGAACTGCTGAGAGCTTGATCATTACTTCTGTCCGCTGTTGCTGGGTCATGGATGCAAATGCCGTAGGATGAACAGCAGCATCCAGTCCAAGGTCCTTAATTCCGATTAAAGTGCAGTACTCATGGAATGATAAAGTTGGCACCTGGATAATACTCCAGCGGCCAACGCCACTTTCCGTACTGCCTTTTATGAGAGCAGGACTTGCAGAACCCGTAGCAATCATAGTGGTCTCCGGCTGCATATCATAAATCGTTTTTAGCCAGCGATCCCAATCAGCAGCATATTGAATTTCATCAAAAAAGTAGTACGCATCTTGATTTGCATAAACATTTTCATGATAGCAATCCAGAATTTCATTTAAACTACTTAACTTTAACATCGGGTGATCCATCGAGATAAATACAATACGTTGAGGCGAAATACCTTTTTCGAGCAGCGTTTCCATCATTTGATATTGAATTGTGGTTTTCCCAACACGGCGCGCGCCGGTTAAGACAACAGTTCTTTTTAAATCGCTTTGCTCTAAGCGTTTCATTGCTTCATAATATGCAAATCTGTGGTATTGCTTAGTGAAACCCGGATGAACGGCGCCTGTTTTCCACCAAGGATTAAAAGCAGTTAATACCTTTAAAATTCCTTCCTTTGTTATAAGAGCCACTTTATCACCACCCCATGAAAGTATTCTATATCATATCTTCATTATGGTCAACAATACCTTAAAGTATACTTAGAATACTTTAAGGTAATTAATCACTTCTTCGTATTGTTTCCAAATGTCCAGGGGATGGGATGTAACAAGAGGACGGTTCTTAAAGGGCAAAGATTTAAATATAGAAAGACAATTATTGACTAAAACCTTTAAAAATAAATAAGATGACAAATTTAATCTTCATACATTATAAATGGCTTTAATACAGTTAATACTAGGAGTAGACTATATTAGGAGGACATGGTACAATGGTTATAAATTCCCTCCAATGGAATACGAATTACTCTCCACCCTGGAGATGGAAGATTGCTAGTGAGGCGGGAGGTGATGCTATGTTCGTTAAAGAAGTAAATATCTCCAATATCAGCTTCGAGACTAGCTATGCTTATAAGGGTTTCGGTTGGGAGTCGTTTTACAAGACTTGGCATGACAGGCTTACAGAGGTTAAAGAACTTGCAGGAACCAAGGAGTTCGCAACACAGGTTAGTAGCTATGTTGATTGGGTTAGTCAAAATAATACGGCAGCGAAGAAAGAAATCTTTGAGCAACATTTTAGACCTTTAAACTATAAATCGCGAGAGACTTTTCTTTCAGTGTTTAAAACGTATAACGAACAATTTGATATTCTTATAGAAGATTGCGTAGATTATGAAGAGTTTGAAACTGTAATTGTGTTCCTCGAGGATTTACCACATCAAATTATTGAAACAATGTTAGAGCTTAAATCCAGTGAAGAAGTCCCAGGAGAAGTGAGAATTTCTTATGGGGGTAACATGTTAAAGCAGGAAGATGTGTATAAAGTGTCGAAGATGTTGGAAGACCATCCAACATCTTCTTTTAATTGGGGGGATATCTATCATGGAGCAAGATAAAGAATTATATAATGAGTTTATTAAAACCGTTGAATTACAGGATATTGTCTTGGGAGAATTAGAAATTAGAAGGGCGAAAGCGCCCTTGAGCGGCACGTTATCGTTTGACCTATCACCTAATTTTACATTAACTGAACGAACTGAGGATAGGTTAACTGCCACAGCGGAATTTGATTTAAAGGTTCATGAAGGAAACAATGAAGAGGTTTTTACCATTAATGCTAAGTTTATAATAAAATATACTTTCTCAAAAGATGTCAAAGTTACTGAGGAAATTGAAGAAAGATTTCTAAAAACTAATGTACCAGTAAATAGTTGGCCTTATGGCAGAGAGTTAATTAGCTCTTTGACAACTAGAATGGGGTATCCTTCGCTGGTAATTGGCACTTTTAAGGTATTTTAGGATGACTAAAATGCACTACATAATAGTAGGTAAACCCTTCGACTATAATCGGGAAAGCATTGTATTTCGCCTTGGGAACTTCATTTTAGACAATGCTGAGTATTTTAGTGCCTTCTGTAGCATCTTACTCAAAGCAAAGGGACGAAGACAGCAACCAATGGTAGATGCAATTATTAAAACTGAACTAGAAAAAGGCAAGCTAAACACGGCACATTTAGAAAAGTTTAAAACCTTCTTAGCCGAATACTTTACTAAGGTTGATCAAGATGGTGATGACACAAGAGGTAGAATTGTTGAGTATTTAATTTCGAATGTAGGTCCAATGAGTTTTGAATTGGAAAGCAAAAATGTTGTTAAGGATTGCTGGGTTGAGGATACAAACGGTGATAAGGTTGGTGGAGAAAAGAATTTCGATGTGGGGTTTTATTGTGATTGCGAATGTTTAGAACAATTAAGGGCAGAATTAATCGAAAGTAAACTAGATTTAAACAATTTTTTGTCCAAGAAACCATATGATCCTACTAATTTAACGATGAAAGCAAAAGCTATAGATAAATTAGACTATATAAAAACAATTAGACAAACCTTGTCCCCTAGTGAGCACTTAGTTGTGGCATTGGCCACAGTTCGTTACGATGTGGAGTTGAGTAAAAATATTATGACGTCATATGGTTACAACAATTTAATAGAAGTATATGACTACAATCATTTAAAACGGGCACTGGATAAACTGAAGTCCGCATCATAATAATTTATGTAATCTGCCCTTAAAGAGTACGTCATACACCACGTATACCTCCTATCTTTAGGAGTCGTGACCGGCAAAATTTAAATTGAAGGATACCCGCGTAGACGCTTTTGTGGTCGTTCTTCGGTTTTCGCAAGTTGTTTCTCAATCTTAAGGAGTTTCTTGTTTTCCTGAGCTTCTATTAGTTCATTAGAAAGGTTAGCTGCAGTGTAAAACTTCACATTCATTCCTTGCACCTAAAGACTTTGATGACAAACAAAGAAGAGTTGACCGATATGCAACTCCTCTAAAGCACCCCGCGGAAGAAATGCCCTTTCGTAAAGCCGTCCGGGAAAAGAGACGCCAAGTCAGCCATCCCTTCTTCCGGCATCCAGGCTGTCTTCTTGCCTTCAGAAAGTCTGTCCCAAGCCTCAACGAATAAACGCACAATCCGCTGCACTTGTTCAGGAGTTTGGCGGGTCAATTGCAAGCGAATAGTGGAGAATCCCATGCGCCGGATTTGCGCAAGTTCCCCATAAAGGTTGAGGAGCTTGATATTAAAAAGATGCATGCGGCACTCCTGATCCGTCTCCACTGGAAAATCATAGCGCATGCGATCACGCAGGTAATGCGCTTCCTGCCTGCACGTTCCGGCACAGTGTTGTCCCTTCTTGCCGCCCAAAGTTGCCCCCACCAGGCAGTATTCGCTGACCATCATCTCCAGGTCACCGAAGGTAATCAGCTCTGCCCCGGGCCATTTGGCTAAAGGAGCGAGCTGTGCATGGTTCAGTTCAGGAGAAAGAGTCACTCCTTGGGCACCCAGACGCAAAAAGTAAGCAAGACTGGCTTCATTAAAAACATTTAAAGAATAGTCAATTTCAAACGGCCAAGCCGCAGCAACGGCCCTCATGATCTCCAACTCACCCAGGTTTGAAATCATCAGTTTCGGCTTTTCCGCCCACCCCGCCGCTTTATTAAGATCCGCCAAAAGACCTGCACTCTGAGCCTGATTTAAGACGCGGGGCAAACGCCAAGCACAATCGATTCCGAGCTTACGGCAACTTTCGAAACCAGTACGAATCTCTTCCAGCGAAAACCCACGCCTGGAACGCCAATGTTCTCCGCCAATGAGGATTCGTTTGGCTCCCGCCTTTAAGGCGGCATGAAAAGTGTCAATATCACTCACAGCCACTGAAACTTGCGGGCTGATACAGCTGACACTGTTGACGCTGCTGATATTGCCAATACTACTGCTGACACTGTTGGTACGACCAATACTGCTGACACCGTTGGTACTGCTGATACTGTTGGCGCTACCGGCGCTGCTGGCGCTGCTTATTAAACTTGCCCGTTCTTCCACTTGACGCTGTTTCCAGCGTTCTACCCTCTGACGATACGTTTGCCGGTCAACCTTTGGCCTGGGCTTGTCCTGTAGTAATTCTTCGACTGCCAGGCGGCGCATTTCATTAAGATCACTCACCGGCAGCATGAGGCCCTCATCGACTTCCAACTCCAACTTGTCCAGCCAAAAGGGGGATGTCCCCAAGCGACCTAACTGTTGGAAGGCATAGTCCCGCGTCAGAGGTCTTTTCAAAGCCGTTTGGGCTGCGCTCGCTGAATAAACGGTTACTCTCCGCTCTCCCTCCATGACATCCAGGCGTAATTTCTCCCCGACATGTCCTGCCAGGCGCATAGTCAGTGGTCTTTTACGTTGCTCCCGTCCCTCCTGGAAACTTACTCGAGCCTTTTCCATTAACAACGCATCATTGGTCTTAAAGACCCGGTCACCCGGCTTAACCATCCCAAAAAACTCTATCTGTACAGTTTCGCCGTGTAATCCTTCTTCAACTTCCGTCTGGCCCTTCCATATTTTCCCGACCGTAACCCCTTCCCGTCCACGACCAGTCCAAAATTCAATCCCGTCGCCAGGGTGCAAAGCAGCCTCCAGCTTGAGGGATAATCGCCCGGAGTCTAAGCGTACCACCCGCCCGAGACGAGTCCCCCGGTTGTTCGGACGGCTATAGCTCATAAGTTCTGCGCCGGGGTTCTCCCTGAAATACCCGCTGGTAAAATCCCGGTTAAACACCTGCAATAATTCCTGATGCTCGCCTGGGGTTAGCAAGGGAGTATCTGCCCTGCCTTCTCTCTGCTCTCCGCTCCGGTCTATGGCCTGCCGATAGAGTCGAATAACAGTAGCTACATACTCCGGCCGTTTCATTCTACCCTCAACTTTAAGAGAATGCACGCCGATTTGCTTTAACTCGGCTAATTCCTCAGCTAAATTTAAATCCCGAGGGCTTAACAAGTGTTCCCCCAGGTTCTTTTGGCATAAACCGTCATTTGGGTGCTGGCATGGGTTTGCATTTCCGGAAGAATAGTCCGAATTAGCTCTGCGACCCCCACATCCTGCAAGATCACGGCATCGACCCCGATTTCATGTAAGACAAAGAGATAGTCCAACAGTTCCGGAAACTCCTGGTCGGCAATCAGGATATTTACAGCCACATACACCTTAACCTGTCGTTCATGGGCATAACAGACCGCCTTTTGCAACTCTTCTAAAGCGAAATTGGCAGCACTTGCCCTGGCACTAAAGTTTTTCCCTCCGAGGTATACTGCATCCGCGCCATTTTCCACCGCCGCTTTGAAGGCCTCATAACTTCCGGCGGGAGCCAAAAGCTCCAGTGGCCGGGATTTCATAGTTTTTATCTCATTCATAAGATTATTACTCTCATTTCCTGACAACCGTCTGATTAATCCAACATAGGGCTTAGAGATGGACAATAACTTTATTATAATTGTTTACTATTAATTTGTACAATCGCTGCAACGTCTGCTGGAGTTTCTTCGTTTACTGTAAGAAATAAATCTATGTCCTCATTGACGGAATCAATTAGAGTAAACGTGGCAATTCCTGAGGCATCTGTAATGCCTGGATAATTCGTTCCGCCTTGTAAGATCTCCTGCCGATCATTATAAACGTTCTGACTTTTATAAAAACTCAGTATCTTTTGTAGCGAATCGTGGCGGTTTTTGCAGTGTGTTTTTGTTGTTTTCGTTTTCCGGTCACAGAAATTGCGCCGAATTTTCCAGCTGAGGATGGACTATTTCACCAAGTTCTTTATATAGTGACATGGTCTTATCAGGGTGGTATAATATGTATGTACATACATTCAGGTGGATATCTAAAGAATTGATTTTTTTAAAAGGAAGTATGGTTCTAGCGCCATTGATATCATCATTCTATGGTATTTTGATATATCTGTATCTTGAAAAAGGGACGCAGCACAGTATGCCTCATGTTCATGCCATGTATAACGATTATGAAATGTCCATTGATTTTGACGGCAATATTTTAGCGGGCGAACTGCCCAGAAAACAAACAAAGCTTGTTGAAGCATGGGTGCTTCTGCATAGTGATGAACTAAGAGCTTCATGGAGAGCTTACAGAGATGATGGCGAGTTGATTAAGATTAGAGGACTGGAGTGAGCAATAATGCGTCCGAGAGCAATTGCGGTGAAACCTCTTGATGATTTCAAGTTGCTGGTCACCTTCAGTAATAATGAAAATAGAGTGTTTGACGTAAAGCCGTATTTCGATTTCATTTCATTTAAAGAATTGCAAAAACTTGCCCTTTTCGAGACTGTGCACATTTCTGGTCTTTCAGTCGAATGGCAAAACGGTGTTGATATCTGTCCGGATGAGCTTTACTATGACAGCGTTATGCGGGAAGATCCCCCATCCGATCAGCCTTCCCACGGGGTCTGACCCAATGTCATAACATTTTCCATCTTTGGTAACAATGATATCATATAGAAAGTAAAAACATCCACGGATATCGTCCGTGGATGTTCGTGTATGTTAGACTGCTGGGTCATACTTTCTGGCGACCGAATACTTTCTTGGACTTATTGTAAGAGACATACAAATCCTTTAAACTTAAGTGACCTGCAAACTTTTGTAGTCAGTTGGTCAAAGTTGCAGCCAGTTTCGGCCGCAAGACAGAAGCTGTTCGACAAATTTCGGGAAGTACCAGTCCCCTGCGGGAGGAGAAGCAACCCCCGAAGGCGGACTCCGGATGCCTTTTCCGACCCGAGCATCTGATATCGTGGCAATTCTATATTTTTTAGCTTATATGGCTCCCAAATGAATTGTTTTACTCGTATCACAATAATTAACCAACGTTGGTGACCTCCCAAATATGTTTAAAACCAAATTTCAATTCAGTAAGCCAAATAGGCTCTAGGAAATGAACGATCCGTTTATGAAATACCTAGGGGTTTAGTTTCAGTTTAATGGTTATCGTTCTCTTATTGTTCGCTGCATCTTTGAGTTCAGCTGTAAAGTTTATTATATTGATACTTCTTAACATTGCTACACTAACTCCAGGTGTCCCGGTATCATCCAACCCTAATAAAGTTTTAATGGTAACATTAGCTACGCCATTTGTGAATTGAACTGTTCTGGAAGACGTGGTTCCGCCAATAGTAACGCTCATCGTTGCTTCCTTCGCATCCTGATCTGCTACAATGTTCATACTAGTGAAGTATTTATCATTTGCTTCGCCCGAGAGGTCAACCTGCCAACTCCCGTCCAATTGTTTCACGGCGTTAACCGTGCCTCCGCCTATGGTTGCACTGGCGGATTGTACTTCAGGCGCGGTCATGGCACCTAACGTCAGACACCTCCACACCGTCATCTTATTTATCGCTGCATCTTTGATCTCTGCTGTGAAGATCGTTAGGCCGTAACTTCTTAAGGTTGCTTTACTTAATCCTGGTTTGTCCGTATCTAGCTATCCAAGCAACTCGTGAAAACTGACA
>JQID01000113.1 GCA_000770645.1 Desulfosporosinus sp. Tol-M | reverse complement strand
CCCTGAGTCCCTTGGATACCTTGCGTTCCTTGAATACCCTGAGCTCCGTCGACTCCTGCTGTCCCCTGAATGCCCTGGGTTCCTTGGATGCCTTGCGTTCCTTGAGGTCCTGTAGGCCCTGTTATTCCCTCTGAACCGATTACATCTAATTCTTCAGCAACCATGCGATGGGCCGTTGTCAAATTCCCGGCAGCATTTTTCCCCCAAGCTGTAATCTCCACAGCATCAGAACTATTTAGAAATTGAAACTCAAAAGCATCAAACTGCGCGAAATAGTTTCTGGTTGCTACTTCACCAGGCGCCAAGGTAAAAAACTCCAGGACATACTGTGTTTTTGTAACTCCCGTCAAGTAAAACCCAAAAATTTGAATGACAGCTGTTACCGTATCATCATTTGTTATCCTGACCGTAAGCGTAGAAGTTGATCTTACCCCCGCAACTAAAGGATTATCGATTAATCCTGTAGTTAAGAAAGCCATTACCCCATCTCCTTAATTTATTAATTTCGCATTAATTAAGAGCTTCTAACCTCTTTGGCAACTACCCGATGATCCGTTGTGAGGTTTCCAATTGCGTCTTTCCCCCAAACAGAGACTTCTACTGCCTCTGAGCTAACAAAGAATTGAAACTCAAAAGCATCAAATTGAACAAAATAATTTCTCAAAGTCACTGTTCCTGCGGCGAGAGTAAAAAACTCTTCAACATACTTCACCTTTGTCGTTCCACTTTGAAAAAATCCCTCTATTTGAATTGCTACAGTGGAAGTATCATCATTTGAAATATTTACGGACAGCGTTGAACTTGGTCTAATGCCCGCAACCGCAGTGTTATCGAATAAACCCGTTGTTAAATATGGCACATCACTCCGCCTCCCAAATTATGGATCTGTTTATTTTATTATTTTTGTCCCCTTTTGGTTACTTATTTCATTCAACTTTAGTCTTGAATTCATACCTATAACAGCTACTCCGCACCACGTTGATCGTGATGCGGAGTTATTTCCTACAAACTACTTATTGAGTATTTTTCAAATTCTAAGTGCGTCTTTTTATTTATAGTTCATCTGGGGGGAATTAAACAGGGCGTACCTTATCTTGGTGGGTAATCCACTCAACAATTTTATGACACCTATCAAATACAACGAAAATACTCGGGGAATCTACTACTATTTCCGAAAATATTTCCAGCCATTCTGGCGAAACTTGCTTAAAGGCCGCTGTTCCATCAAACAAGATTACTGCCCAAATAATTTTGTGATGTTTTACAATGAATAAACTGTCTTCAATGAACCCTTTACCACCTTGCGGGCATATCTTGCAACCACAGTTAGGCTTATATTGTTGAACCGAATCTTGTACCTCTTGGAATAGCTTGGAATAGTTTTAATTCTCGCTCGTCCATTACATTGCCTCCCACAATTTTTCTTGATAGAGGGACTGGCTCCCCCCTCACTTCCAATATATGACAAGCATTTAAAGTTGTTCCAATTTACCCCATTCTCTCCCAACGTTCCTTACAATAGTACCCATCCTGGAGAAGTATAAGTTTTTATTATATTCCCACTCCGGAGGATCCTCATAATAATCTTGTGCTCGGGGATGAAACAAGTGCACTGTTATCGCATCCGTCTGACAATAACTGCAACCATTTCTCAATAGTCGCTCGATAAAATCACTGTCATCATAGGCAATTCCCACAAAATCTTCGTCATATCCCCCAATCTCAAAAAACTGTTGGCGATGCATTGCCATTAAGAACGGCATTCTCGTATCCAAGCCAGTACATTTATTTAAGATATCTAATTCAAACATCCCATTCTGCTCATGAATATGCCCGAGAAAAGCTCCATCACGATCATCTTTCCCAACGGGAATTCCCAACAATTTAGAATGATCCAGGATAGACCTGGTAAGACCTGCAATCGTTTGGTTGATATGGAACATTTCAGCGCAACAGAGGACTAAAATATCTCCGGACGATTGTTTGACTCCAATATTGATTGCAAAGCCGGGAATTCGCCAAACCGGCTCAGCTTCCAGATTTCTTTGTCCGGTAAATATATATTTCAGATTAAGTTTCTCCTTATACTCGTTACAGATCTCCTCAGTTTCGTCTTGTAATCCATCGTTAACCACGATGGTTTCAAAATCAAAGGGTATTGCCTGTTGAGATAATGAATATAGACCCCATTTCAACAAATGCATTCTCTGAAATGTTGTCATAATAATGGATACTTTATGATGGTTATTTACCGGTTCTACTTTTGCTTTTATCGTTTTTTTTACACCCATGAGTTGTTGAAAGTCAGTCGTTAGCAAATTGTGCCATTTTTGCATGGAATCCTGAGTAGATAGTTTCTTCTCAATCATGATTCGCCGGGGAGAGAAGGTACGGTTTGGTAATTCTTGAAGAGCCGCTTCGAAGTCCTCCCCAAAAATTCCGCACTCTGCACGCTCTTCTTCGCTATAATCCTTAAAGATGCCTACCTGCCGCATAATCACCGGAACATCACACAAACAGGCTTCAATAGCTGCCAAACACTGAGTCTCAACGGGTGAACCGATAATGAAGAAATCCGCACAGTTTAAGAGCTTAACCAGGAGGGTCTGTGAAATTCTGTTAAACACCCGTACATTAGCCGCGGCATAAGTTTCTTCTGCTTTGGAAACTAAAATCCAAGTGATCTCGGGATGTCGTTCAATACAGGCGCGGACTTTGCTCCACCCTTTAACCTCAGTAAAATCTCCGACAAAGATACCTATTCGCCCTGGACCAAATCCGAGTTCCCGGCGGACTTCCCTTTTGTCAAGGGGCTTAAAGAGTTCCAAATCAACACCCACCGGTATTATCTCAAAGTCATACTCCGGATAAGACAATGCCGTTTGCAAGGAATTGGTAACGAGTTTCGCTGCCCGCCGTAAATTTTCTTCTTGTTGCACGTTTGCCCAGCCCATTGACCTAAGATTGTCCTGTAAAAACGCGATTGTATAACGAGATTGATCAACCGTATTAATAAACGTAGCATTTTGAATGATGACTTCTACCTCCGGGTAATGCGCCTGAATATAATCCCGGGCATTTGCCGCATAATCCCCTTGGCTGCCTGCAAGATACATATCGATACCCACAGAGGCAGGTAAGGCTTCCAGGAGAAAATTCCATAGGACCTTTTCCCCCATGGACCCTGTGACTAGGTCATTACATACCGCTACCTTGATTTTTTTCGATACAACATCTGCCGTTCCCGGGCTATCCAACTCCCCACACTGAAAATGATAAACAATGCTATCAAACGCTGTTTGATGCCTAATCCCTTGGGCCTTCAGTTTCAACATCAAGACATTATCCCCTGAGATACATGCTTCTCCAAGTCGAGCAATGACCGGATGATGGAAATCGCTGCCTGGGACAATATTTCCTTCCGGATAACCCCCAACCCGCTCAAAATGTTCCTTTCGGATGAAGAGGGGCATATAGAGACCGCCATCAACCACTTTGGACTCCGCTAAATTGTGGGCATACTGTTGAAATTCTATTTCCTGGTATGCCTTATAATCCCGACCGAAATCTCTTTCCACACCGTATTGACCGCTTCGCAGCTTCCCGGACTCCACTAATCGAGAGGAGACACAATTCTCCCCATTATAGGCCTGCCATAGACTATCAAACCAACCTGGCGTAAACGCCATATCCGAATTGATGAAAACGACAAAATCTCCCCGCGCCTTGCCGGCTGCATAATTGTATGCTCGATAAACATTGTTGATAAACCATTCTGTTTGCTGCTGGGGAGTATTTGTATAAACGTAATGAGGGATATAGTTATCCCGCAGATAGGTGAGCACTGTGGAGTTCGCATCATTCGCTATGAAGAAAAACTCCTTATCCGTCATATCTGTATATTGAAAGACCTGCTCATGAACGAATTTCAACCATTCGACACTCTTGTAGACTAAACAAATCAGGCTGAATTTTGGTTTAAAGACTTCTTCCCGGTATTGTTCGACATAGGCTAAAGACTCCGCAAAAGTTAATGGCGCAGGCTGCCCGTCATCCACCCACAAGCCTTCCGGGAAGAAATGCTGATGAACTTTCTCCACGACCAACTGTTCTTCACTGATTAAACGATCAAGCATCTCATACCCTCGTTGTCCGTGCGATCTATAAACAAGATACTTATGCGCCAGGCGTTGTTTGGAGGAAAAGCCGTAATGCAGGACTTGGATTTTTTCCGTCCACATCATAGTTCGTATTGTGGAAGGATAAGGCGGTTGATGAAGTCCTGGTTTAGCTTCTTCAAAGCTTAGTCCTGGGACAACCCGCCAGAGACGACAGAACCAACCTGTATCAAATAAGCTATCCAGCCGCCTCCAGGAATGACTGCGCCATAAGTTGATTTCATGAAAACATACCGCATCAAATTGCTGTTCCTCACATAGTTGACACATCTCTTGAAGATGCTCTACGGCATTGGCTGTCAATACTTCGTCCGCATCCAGCCATAAAATAAAATCCGGGCTCAGCTTTAAAGCTTCCTGTAACACGAGTTGCTTATGACTACGCTCGTTGGCAAAATCATTTTTTGTTGACCGAAGAACATAGGGTGTTTGGGTCAACATATATTCATAGCTGCCGTCCGTACTCCCATCATCATAGACAACCAAGCTCTCCACGAGCGGTTGGATATAACGCACGAACCTCTCCAAATTCCCTTTGAGCAGTTCATTAAATATTTGACAAATACCCACAATTCTATAGTTCATCGCAAGAGTTCTCCCTCTTCCTGATTATTTTGCCCGAGTATCAAGTGGTGTTTTCTTAACAAGCTTTCTGTTTCTTCCAAGGACATGAGAAAATCACCGGAGCTATATTCTTTCGACAACGCTTGTTGGCCCATCTCCGCCTCAAACAGTTCGGGAAGCATCGGCTTAATCGCATAATAATCACCACGATCATACGCTCGCCACGCCTCTTCTTCCGAAATCAATATTTCATGGACCTTTTCGCCGGGACGGATTCCCGTATAGTTAATAGCTATTGTTCGATCTCCGATTAAAACCTTGGCAAGATCACCGATCCGGGCCGCGGGGATTTTCGGTATAAATATTTCACCGGGCTTAGCCCCTTGAAGAACCGCAAAAATTGTATCCACGGCACTTTCCAAGGGCAATAAAAATCTCGTCATTTCCTTGGTCGTAATTGTTATCGGCCCTCCGTGCTTAAGTTGTTCATGAAATAAAGGGATGACAGACCCCCTCGAGGCAAGCACGTTACCATAGCGCACACAAATAAACCTCGTCTTGGGAAGCATCACATTCGCAGCGATCAAGATCCGCTCTTGCATAGCCTTGGAGATCCCCATGGCATTGACCGGTTTACAGGCTTTATCCGTAGAGACTCCGACAACAGTTTCAACTTTAAGACTATTTTCACCAATGGCTCGTATTATATTTTCCGGACCAAGCACATTGGTCTGAACCGCTTCATACGGAAAATACTCACAGGAAGGCACCTGCTTTAGAGCAGCGGCATTGATGACAATGTCTGCACCCCTCAAGGCAGAACAGACGGAATGATAATCCCGGATATCCCCAATTCTAAACTCGATTAAGCGAGCAAAATTGTCATAGATCACTTCATCGGTCACATTTTGTTTATGCTGGTATTCGACCCGCATAGCATGCTGCTTAGCTTCATCACGCGAAAAGATGATAATTTTCTTAGGGGAACCAAGTTCTTTTTGTAAAAGCCTACGGGTTAACACTTTGCCAAGTGAACCTGTACCTCCGGTAATCACAATCACCTTGTTATCGAAAAGTTCCATTATTCTTCCCCCTTGGCTTAACCCTTTTGATATGGGCCTTGTAAATAATCTTGATGCATTCTGCGCACCAGCTCCGTCCAGATCGGCGGATTGTAGCCCGTTAAAGAACGGAAGCTTGATGAATCTAACGATCGATCCAGGTAAAAACTGTCCTCCGGTTCGATCTCTATTTTTTTACCGTATTGAACATTGATCAGTTGAAGTAACTCGTATTTAGAAATAGGATCTGAGGATACGTGGTAAAGCCCCGACATCCCCGGATTAGGGATCACAAAATCCCCGATAATTCGAGATAATTCAACCGTTGGAAAGCCGGAATATATGACCTTTTTGAAACCCCGTACTTTTTCTTTCTGACTTAGAAACCATTCGACTAAACCATAGCTGCCTTTCAGTTCATGTCCAATTATTGATGTGCGCAAGGTAACACAATGCGGGTAGTCTACCTCACCAAGAAGTTTAGTTCTGCCATAAAGATCGGTGGCATTGGAAAGATCACTTTCTGCATAGCTCCCTTTCTCTCCATCAAAGACACAATCTGTACTGATATGGATCATGCGCGCACCTACCGCCCCGCAAAGCAAAGCGATGCGATGCGGCAAAAGTGCGTTACCGGTTATTGTTACTAAGGGGTCTTCCGCCTCAGGTATTTGCTTGATGATGCCGATGCAGTTGATGACAAAATCTGGCAATACATCGGCGAAAACCTGCACAAGACGATCTGTTTGATTTATATCCACATCTCGGCGCACCTTCTTGAGCTGATCCTTTGGTAACCAACTGACTAATTCCTGCGCAGATCGAACCGTAGCAAAGACATCAAGACCAGGATTCCCTGCAAGATAGCGAAACAGGGTATGCCCTAACATCCCTGACCCTCCCAAGATCAATACCTTGCTCATGTCGTTTTCACGCTCCTTTTTACACTGAACTCCAATAACTTATACTTTCTTATAGGCCAGGGAAAAGCTGCCGCGCCCTCTTTATAGCTGGTTCTGTAAAGTTTGGCGGCACAAATAAACTCCCATTTTGACCGTGCCAACGATAACCTAAAAGCAGTTCATCAAGAAATCCGCACGGATAACTTCGAAGCAGACGGAACCACAACTCATAGTCGTGCACCGTCGTCATACTTTCATCAAAGAACCCCACCTGATCCAGGGCAGCCTTGCGGATCATGACGGAAGATCCATTGATAAAACAGCCTTCGATCAACTTGGTGACCATCTCCCTCTGATCTCGATAGAACGGAGAGTGCACCTCATATTGCTTACTTCCTGCTCCATCAATCACCACAAAACTGGTATAACTGAATCCCAGCCCCGGCTCTTTCTCCATTAAAGCTACCTGTTTGGCGACCTTATCGGGTAAAAAAATATCATCTGAACTCAACCAGCAAACGTATTTTCCTGTTGCACGGGTAATGCCAAAGTTCAAAGCGCTGGCGGTTCCCCCATTATCCTTATAATAATAATGAATCCAAGGTATATACGGCATCAGGACTTCTTGTGTTTTATCCGTTGAGCCATCATCAACAACAAAGATCTCCAGGTTCGGATAACTCTGATCAAGGACACTTTTTACCGCAATGCCCACATATTGTGCATAATTATACGTGGGTATAACTACACTGACCTTGGGCATCGTCATCGTGGTCTCCCTCCATAGACGTTCTTCATCCACTCGACGGTTTTGGGTAACCCTTCTTCCAGGAGCACCCTCGGATTGTGACCTAAATCAAGGGTCGCTTTGCGAATATCCGGTCGTTTACTGACTGTATTATGCTTATCCTCGGGGAGATTCCTGACCAGTCCCGGAGACCCACCGGTATACTTCAGCACGAGATTACTTAAATCTTGAACACTTCGGTATTCTGTTCCCCCAAGGTTATAAACCTCTCCCGGTTTAAATCTCTCAACCGCATTGGCCATGCTGGGAATCAAATCGTCAATATACATAAATACGCGCGAATAGCCTTCGAACACATCATAGGGTATCCCCTGTAGGGCACGGTAAACAAATAAACAGACCACACTGCGATAGGGATGATAGTATTCTCCGGGCCCATAGGCGTTAAACAGGCGCAACCTGACAATCGGAGATTGATATTTCTTTTCAAAATTAGTGATTTGTACTTCGTTTACCCATTTGCTTAAAGCATAGTCATTGTGCTGAAGAATCGTTTTTCGCATAGGGAGCTCTTCACTGAGCAAGGGCTCCGATGTTTCTCCATAGATTTCTGAGGAACTCGTAAAGACAAGCTTAAAACCCTTTTTCAACTGCCACTCCAGGATGTTGCGTGTCCCGATGACATTGGTTTTCCAAAGTGTATCGTAATAGTCTTCTCCGTTAATCCGGCCAAACTCCGCCGCCAAATGGTAGACCAAATCGAACGGCTGTTCAAAAATACCTTCCAACTGCCGATACTCACTAATGTCTGCCCGACAGTAGCGCTCCCCGGCATGGTGTTGTAAATCCACTCCCCACACTTCGTGCCCTCTATTTTTCAGTTCTTCCACTAATGGGGCGCCTAAGGTACCTCTGCTCCCCGTGACGAGAATCTTTGCCACTTTACATCTGCCCCCTTTGATAGCGCTTTATCTGCTGCTATAACTGCTTAAACTCTTTTTTAGCCTTTTCGAGATCAGACATCGTCCCAATGTCAAACCAAAGATCTTGACTCTTATAACTCACCACCTGAGCCTTTTCCTTAAGGAGTCTCTGAACCAGATCTGGCATATCAAAACGTTCATTTTCCGGAATTAAGGACAGTATCCGCTTATTAAGCACGTAGATGCCCATACTGACCCAATAATTAGTTGTAGGTTTTTCCGAATAGGCTATGACTCGGCCCTCCTTAAGCTCTAAAACTCCAAGCGAGGAACCGACTGACTTATTCTGAACAGCAACCGTCAGATCTGCATGAGTCGCCAGATGGTGCTCATATAACGCCCTGAAATCCAAGGTTGTCAATTCGTCCCCATTGACAACCAAAAAATTATCCTCTAAATCCTTAACCATTCTCAACGGACCCGCAGTCCCCAACGGATTAGTTTCCACAAAATAACGAATCGTCAAACCAAAACAACTCCCATCCTGGAAGTACAGCTTAATGAAATCTGCCAGATACCCCAAACACATGATAATTTCATTAACTCCTGCCAGCTGGAGTTGACGCACCAGAATCTCTGCTATCGGTTTGTCTCCAATGGGAAAAAGGGGTTTGGGTAAAATGCGGGAAAATGGATCTAACCGTCCTCCACGACCACCCGCTAAAATAATGGCTTGCACTGTATTTCCCTTCTTTATCTTTTCAAATTTGATATTTTCCGACCTGGAAACGATTCAAATGAGTGGCAATCCACGCCATTGTCCTTTTTAGCCCTTCTTCCAAAGAAACTTGCGGTCCCCACCCCAGCGTTTCTTTTGCCAACCGATTATCCGCCAAAAGACGGTTCACCTCACTACGGTTCGGACGGACCCTAGACTCATCCACAACAATTTTTGCCGAGCTTCTTAGCATCTTAATAATCTGGGAAGCTAGCTGGCCAATCGAAATCTCCTGTCCTGAACCCACATTAATAACCTTTCCAACCGCCGCCCGCTTCTGCGCTGCTTTCATAAAACCGTCCACAGTATCCGTTACAAAGGTAAAATCACGTAAAGTCTCAGTATTACCAAGACGTATTTCTTCACAGGCAAGAACCTGAGTAATTAGCGTCGGAATGACTGCCCGCGCTGACTGCCGCGGCCCATAACAATTAAACGGTCTAACCGTAACGACAGGTAAGTCGTAGGAAGTAAAAAAACTTTCCGCTAACTTATCCGCCCCGATTTTACTAGCTGAATAGGGAGACTGACCCTGAAGAGGATGAGCTTCATCGATTGGGACATAACACGCAGAGCCGTACACTTCACTTGTAGATGTATGAACGATTTGAGCCACTCCGTGATCACGTGCTGCGGTAAGAACATTAAACGTCCCCATAATATTGGTTTCCACGACCTCACGAGGGTTTTTATAGGAATAGGGAATTCCCACCAAAGCGCCTAGGTGAAAAACTGCATCGCAACCTTTTACCGATCGTTCTATGACATCCGCGTCCCGCAAATCTCCCGCGATGATTTCGAGCTCTTCAAGTACCCCGGGCTCTAAATCCTCCAAATTCCCACGACCGTCTCTGGAATTATAACGAACAAAGGCTCGGACTTTTGCTCCTGCTTTGACTAAAGCCTCTGTCAAGTGACTGCCGATAAAACCGCCGGCTCCTGTAATCAAGACCTTTTTTTGTTCCCACATCACACTCTTCCTTTCCTCCTTCTGCCGCAATTAATATATCGTATGTTAAGGTTTGTTTATCTGACACATGTTGCCACATCAAAGGATGTGGCAGCATACATTACCAATAAACGTCTGCTTGGAGGAGGTTTATCTATGAAAATTGTTATTCCCGCACTAAGTTTGGAAAAGGGTGGCGGAGCCCGCTTTCTATATCAGCTGGCGAATGCTCTGGTAGATCGTGGCCAGAACGTTGAATTTATCATGCCAAAAGACGGTATCTTAGACTGGCCTGTGCGCGCAAAAATAACCCGAGTGAAGGAATTAACCCCGAGCTCCTTCCCCTCGGCTGACTTTATTCTGCCAAATTTCTACCCAACGGTAATGCCTGCCTGGCAATCCAAAAAAGGCCAGGTCGTTCGCCTGAGCCTTGTCTACGAGCCCTTATGTCTCCCCAATGCGGATGTCTCCAAAGCCACTTATTCCATCAATATGCCGATAGTAACGATCTCTCAATGGCAACGTCGGCTTATTCTCTCCGAAATAGGTCTTGACTGTTCAGTTATTTCCGGTGGCGTAGATTCGGCTTTTTTCCACCCCTACCCTAAGCGCTCTGCCCAAACAGGCCGAAAAACTATTTTTTATATTATGCGGGGACCGGGCTATACCTGGAAAGGGAATGCCGACTTTCTGGAAGCCTGTGCTCGTTTAAAAGACCGCATACCTGATTTTGACGTTTTGGTTGTGAATCCTGAGCAGCAAGCGTTGGATACCTCGTTCCCCTATACAACCATGACCGCGGCCAGTGATCACGAAATGGCCCTACTCTACGCCCGTGCAGACCTTTTTGTCTATGCTTCATATTATGAATCCTTCGGTTTACCCCCCCTGGAAGCGATGGCCTGTGGTACAGCGGTAATAACCACCGATTGTGGAGGAAACCGTGATTACACCAGAAACGGAGAAAACTGTATCGTTATTCAACCGAGCGATGTTTCCGCCTTAACCGACAATATGTATTACCTCTTGACCAACAACAATGAACGCCAACGTCTAGCCGATGCTGGTCACCATTTTGCACAAAACTGGACGTGGCAACGCACCGCAGACCAACTGATCTCCGTTCTAATGCAAATAAGTAAGGGGCAGTAGTTCCCCGGAAACGCCTTGCTTGCGGGCCTACATGCCGCTCTTTTGCATCATAAGAGCAAGCAACCCCCCAATCGCTCCCACCCCCGAAACCCCCAAGCCGAAGAAGTTTCTTAGCAGAGAGAGCACGGAGAGAGTTAAGTTTGTTTAGTCTCAATTTAATATATGCAACAATTGGGACAAAGTTACAATCCAGATGAAAACTACTTTATTCGCTCCAAAAGCCTCAGATATTTTGGAGCAAGCGAATCCCACCCGAAGGTTAAAGCCCTCTCCCGGCCCCTAGCTGCAAGGGACCGCAAAAGAGAAGGATTGTCAAAGGCTGTCTTTAAAGCATCTGCCAACTGCTTTTCATTCCCGCCTTCAAAAGTTAGAGCACATGAGTTAGAGACTAGTTCTGCCAGACCCCCGGCTCTTGACACGATTAAAGGAGTCCCGATCGCCATCCCCTCCAAGGCCACCAGTCCATAGGCTTCTCGCCGACTCGGAACAATGAGACAAGCTGCGCGTGCCATTAATTGTCTTACTTCTGAACCTGGCTTCCAGCCGTGAAACTGAACATAAGCTCCCAGCCGCTTCGATTGAACAAGTTGTTTCAAGTAATCTTCATAATTGTCTGCTCCCTTGCCGACAACATTTAATCGAATTTGTCGCCCGCTTTGCCGGATTAAAGCCATGGCATTGATCAAATCTTCTATCCCTTTATAGTCCGTAAGTCTGCCCACGTAGAGAAACTCAATTGAGTTTGCATGCCTCCATCGTTCCAAGGGTAGGGAAATACCAAGCGGCAGAACCTCAGTTTTGGAAAGGTATTGGGGGAAACGCTCCGCCAGATAGTTTCTTTCACTCTCACTAATGAGATGAATGCATTGACAACGCATGAGAAGTTCTTCTTGAATGGTAAACTGCGCTTGCAACTCAGGTTCTGGACGGTTTCCTAGCTCTTGGCGTAAAAATGAATAAACGGTATAGAGAATTGGAATGACTCCTCCTGAAAGGGTATAAGCCAGAGGGGTAAAATTGATGGCATGACTGTGAATTAAATCCCACGGCTGATTAAGCTCAGGAAATTCCTGACGCACAACATCCGTCTTGATCATCCCTAAATTCCCAAAATAGTGGCTGGTACGAGGTAATCCCAGCACTTTAATCTGTCGTCCTCTCAAGTCCCAGCTAGATGAGGTCCCATCACTGCGTGGTAAGATAATCGTCTGTTCAAAGCCTAAACGATCCAACATATAGAGCATGCCTGTAGCCGCCGTACCCGCTCCACCAAAGCTTTCTTCTTCAAATTCATTGGTCAACGATAAGACTTTCATCATTATCCCCCCACACCCACATCCTATGCGACAAGCCTTAAAAAGTGCTAAACAAGCCACAAACCCTTAATCTTTAAAGAAACCTTTCCCTTTTTTCCATATTGTTTACCCTTTGAGCTCTACCTACATATCTTATATGGAATAAAAGTCCTTGGACGACTAAGTATCTAACATGACCCGAACAAGAATGTTTGAGGTTAGAACACCGCCATGACTCAAACAGGACGTTTGAGATTAGTAGCGCCGCCAAGGATGGCCAAATGCCGTATGGCAAGGTGACGAGATAGCTAGCTGCCGTATGGCAAGGAAGTAGCGTAAGAGGAGGTTACAAATGCCTACATTTATATATCCGCCCTCAATCCCCTGGAATTGGATGTTTCAACGCCCACAGCAGTTGTTATGTCAATTTTCCGCATCGGGCCAGACTGTTCTTTACGAGGACCTCGGCAACTTTCTCCAACCAGGGATTAGGAGCTTATCCCCAACCTTACTTCTTTGCCAAGGGATTTCCGCCATGACTATTCCCCATCCACAACCACGCATTCTTTGGTTAACCGTTCCCTCGCACATTAATTTAATTCATTCCTATAACCCAGATCTCGTTATTTATGATGCTGTGGATGAACCCAAAGAGGAATTTGCCAGTTGGGCACCCTATTTCCCAGCTATCCTCGAAAGAGCAAATCTAATTTTTTGTAGTGGGCAAAGCATTTTTGATTATTTTTCGAAACGTCATCCGCAAGTTTGCCTTGTCCCGAACGGCGTAGATTACGTCCATTTTTCGCCCACACCTAAGCAACGTCCAACTGATCTTCCGTCAGGTAAACCCATCATCGGCTACAGTGGAGCAATAGCCCCCTGGGTCGATTGGGAATTGCTTAGGACCGTGATCCAAGGAAGCCCAGAATTTAACTTTGTTTTTCTTGGAGCCCTCTTTCAACTCAATAAATTTCCCCTCAAATTTAAGAATGTTTTCTATTTAGGTCTGAAAGCTTATCATCAACTCCCCGCTTATCTTCATCACTTTGATGTTGCGCTTATTCCCTTTCTTCAAACAGAAATGACCAAGGGGTGCAACCCTATCAAACTCTACGAATATTATGCAGCAGGAATCCGGGTTCTTGGGACACCGCTTGCTGAACTGCTTACCGTTCCGAACATCAATCTGGAAAGTAACCCTCAATTATTCTCCCTGCGCCTACGTTATTTATTGGAAGGAAAGGATTTCAGCAAAGCTGAACGAATGGCTTACGCCCAAGCTAACGACTGGGGTGAACGGGCCGGAAGGATGCTTCAACAAATCTTTCTCCAGGCTGATTAAATGAAAAATAAGGTGTAACACCCTACTCTACGATCGAATAGTATACGTTGAAAGTCCTGCTCAGTCTTATCTCATTTTTCGAATCAAAAAAGGGGGGGAATACACACATGCTATTTGAAACCCATGCCTGGGTAACACTCGACAACGCCGTCGCTATATATAATGTTTACAGCGATGTGCTTGTCGCCACCATCCCCGTGGGGATTGCTCCGGCTTTCCCAAAACGCACGCCGGATGGTACAAAGGTTTTAGTTCCTAACTTTGGCAGCAACTCCGTCTCCATCTTATGTACTGCAACAAATCATGTCTTAGCAACGGTCCCGGTGGGTCTTGCCCCTACATCAGTAGCGATTGACCCGACCAGCACAACAGCGTACGTTACAAACTCTGGAAGCGGAACTGTTTCCGTCATTAGCATTCCGACCCACACAGTTGTAAGCACCATTACCGTTGGCACAGGCCCTGTTGATGTCACTATTGCCCGTGATGGCAGCCACGTCTACGTAAGCAATAGCGGCAGTGATTCGGTCTCTGTCATCAACCCAGTAACTAATACCGTCATCACAACGATCGCGGTAGGTACTTCACCCAATGGTTTGGCCGTTAGCCTGGATAATACAAAGCTCTTTGTTGTCAATAGTGGCAGCAACAACGTCAGTGTCATTAATACCTCGACCAATGCAACTTTAAGCCTAATCCCAGTCGGTTCGAACCCGCAAAAAATCGCGGCAAATCCCGTGAATCCTGTCTTTATGTATGTGACTAACTTTGGTTCAAACAGTGTTAGCGTACTCTCGACAACCGGGCTTAATGTAATAACGAATGTTTCCGTAGGAATCAACCCGCGCGGCCTGGATGTTACCGGTGATGGCACGCAAGTATGGGTTGCTAACGAAGGCGATAGTTCGCTCAGTATCATTAACACCAGCACGAATACTATTGCAGCTGCGCTTCCAACTGCCTTCCCACCCCGGGGTGTTACCGTGGGCAGAGTTGGATCTGCATTATCGCCCAGTGACCCCATTGACTTGACTGACCCTTATCAACTGGAAGAAGTAACAGAATCTGTTTGTATCATTGTTGAAAAAGTTTATGCCAGCTGCTTACAAAGGGAATGCTTCCCTGCCTTTACCATCTCCCTGCCTTCAAGTGGTGTGCCGCCGTTTACCTTTATCAGCATGACCTTTGCTACGGGTGTGATCGTTCCCGGTAGTATCGTCATAACACCCATTCCATCCCGCCCGAATTTCTCAAGAGTTCAGTTCACAATCCAAATCCCTTACACTTTAACCTTGCGGGATTCAACCGGGGCCATATTTACCCTCACGGGTCACCTCCCGGATATTAACAAAGATATCGTGATGTACTTCCCACCAACTCGTCCAGAATTTGACTTTAACCTGCGCGTTGAAACGAGAACCGAAGTATTGACCAGCCCGTTGTTCACAATGGCTACAATTCAGCTTGCGATAGGAAGCTTTGTGATAACTAAAGTGACCGGCTTAGTACAACTTCTTGTTCCAGCCTTCGGGTTCTGTCCAGAACCTCCGGCTTGTGAGGAATTCCCGGATATACCACAAAATCCATGTGTCAATTTCTTTGACACCACTCTCACTCCATTCCCCAGTGATTTCTTCCCGCCACAGCTGGATAGCTGCCAGTAACCTTTTCATCTTCTTGTTGGTCACTCTCTTATGCCTTAAATTCTTGCCCTTCAAGACTGAAAGGGTCGTCCATAACGGCCCTTTCTTTTACCACGGGATTATCAAATATATTTTTATGAAAAACAAAGGAAGTGATCGTATTGGCTTTCCTAAGGAGAACCACGCTTACTCCGCTTCTCCTGACTTATGACCACGAATCCATGTACCTGCACATCGATCCTCAGGGATGTGCTCTTTTCGGTGAAGACAGTCCTGAACCCTACTATCGGATTCAAGAACCACTGCTTCTAGCTCATGGAATCATGACCGATACCAAAACTGTCCATCTCGTCGTCCTTAAAACAAGCGGTGAACTTTGTTATACTCTAATTTCTGGTCCTGCAACACCCCAGACAACGTTAATCGCCAAACTTGATGTCCGCGCCTCAAGATACGAACGACTCTTTCTTTTTCCACAAGGTAAAATAATACATATCTTTTACGCCCATACGCATCAAGCCATTCGAGAGCTCTGGCGTATCGAACACAGTTATTGGGACGGTTCCTCCTGGCACAGTGTTCATTTGGGAGAAGTTGTTCACCCGCGAATACCCCTTTATCACGTTAACTTGGACAATCAGGGGAACCTTCATTTGTTAACTATAACCTTCCAGGGCCGATATTCTCTCCTTTATACCAACCGCTTTAACGGAACCTTTCATCTATGGGGCTCTCTTGCCGAAACACTAAAAATCTCAGGTGAAGTCGTGGATACTGCCGCACTCATGACATCGGATAATGTTCATCATCTTTTCTGGGTCGTAAAGGCACCAAATGGGCAATTTGAACTCCGCACTGCGCAACAAATCGATACCCATGAACTATCCAGCACTTGGCACCCATCGCCCGCCCCTATCAAAACCTTCAATTCTCCTTGGAGAAGTATGGGGATCTTAGAAATCAATGGCGTTCTTTGGTTACTTATCCGAACTGGGGAAGAAATCCTCATGCAAAATGATGGTAAAGGGTGGAAATTAGTATCCTCTCATCCTACCTTCCATCAGCCCTTACAATGGGTATATAAAGGCAGGAAGAATTGTCATCAAACTAGTTGGTTGGAAGACCAAGCTGAGCGGCGCGCTCCGGCCTTTTACCATGAATTGGGCTTCACTTTTAATAAGGAATCCCCTCCTGTATTTACACCCTTACAAACCACCCTGCCCATTTTTACTCAAGCTATTCCTCCAGTTCCAGCCTTTTATCCTGACCTAATATCTCCCAATCTTTCTCCGCCAACTTCAACCACAATAACTGAAAAAGACGAAATCTTAAGTACTCCCTCCCCGATTAAGATAGATGAAGCGCCAAAAGTGCTTGAAGTACTTGAAGCACTTGATGTGCCTGATGTGTCTGATGTGCCTGATGTACTCGAGGCGCCGGATACACCGGAAAATTCATCAGAAGATATCTTACTATCCCAACCTGTGAAAGAAAACGTCGAACTCGACCGCTTAATTACTTCAGTAGCTCATCTCGAACAAGAAAGTTCTAATCTAAGTCTAGTTCTTCAAACTATGCTCGCGAAGTTTGATCAAATCCTTGGGGCAATTTCGGACAATGTTATTCAACCCAAACAACCCAAGAAATCCAAACAAAAACCATCTCGTACAGAAGAATTAGAATATCCACAAACCGTTTTAGAAACCCCTTTTGAAGAACCTGATCCGGTTAAAGAAGCCATGTCCAATCTTGAAAAGGAAACCAAAAGTCTATCTCAAGTCCTTCGGGTTATGCTGGCTAAACAAGAGCAGAGCGACTCTTCTCTGGAAAATCTAGGTATACAGATTTCTCAACTCCAAGAAGAGAAAAAAGAGATTAAAAATAAAGGGGGTTTTTGGAACAAATGGACCACCTAGATTTAGATACTAATCTTGCCGTAATTCTATCGAAGTATCCTCAAGCAGCCAATACCTTCCGTAAATTTGGCATTTCTCCATCTGGTTGAGGGGCCAAGCACTTACTCACTATGAGCGTTGAGCAGGCTGCCCAACGATACCACATTAACCCGGCAACTCTGATTAATTCCCTGGAGGCTGTGATTCGACAGACTAACCATCAATGGGGACACTACTAATGAAGATTCTGTTTTTGAATGATTCATCTCTCTTGCGCCATGGGTTAGCCTCGGGTTTTTCCTCAGTGGATGAAATCCGTTATCACCCAGTCCGCTTGCCGGACTGGGAAGACCGTTTGACTGACTTGTTTAGAACATGGCAGCCAGACTTAGCTTTAGCCGAGGGTGTTTCAATATCCACTGTGGTCGGGAGACTCTTTCCTCTATTACGCCGTCATTCCCTCCCACTCATCTATTGGGCCATAGACGATCCCCCAGACTGGCGCCGCATGTCCCGCCCTTTGGCGCGCGGCACCAGTCTGGTTCTTACCCCGGCGGAAGAATGTCTATCCCTTTATCAGCGGGAGAAAATTCGCGCGCTTTATTTCCACTTTGCCTGTAATCCGGCCTTTCATCAACCTACCGAACCATCGCTTAGACTAACTTGCGATTTGCTTCTTGTTGCCAATTACTATACCACTTATCCTCAAAGAAGAATCGGGCTGGAAACAATTCTCACTCCCTTACGTTCCGGACCGTTTCATTTAAAGGTTTTCGGTAACGAACACTGGCTGGCGAATACGGACCGTTACACGTTAGAACCCGAGGTATATCAAGGATATTTGCCCTATGACCAATTACCCTGTGCTTATTCTTCGGCGAAAATCGTTTTAGGCTTACATTCGGTGATAAATTCTCCCACGATGATGAGCATGCGAACTTTTGAAGCCTTGGGTTGTCAAGCCTTTTTCTTGACACACTGGTCTCAAGCAATCGAAAACATTTTTAAAAACCATGTTCATCTCGTCTGGAGCCGTCATCCGGACGAGACGACTGAGCTTGTGCGTTTTTATTTAAAGCGTGCGGATCTCCGCCAAAAAATCGCCCGTCAAGGTCAGGAGGAAGTGTACCGCAAGCATACCTATCAACACCGCATCCAATCCATCCGCCAGTATCTCGAAAAGTTATAGGCCGGCGAACTTTCTGATCTTGTTCACTGCATTTATAAATCCCTCTAAATAAGTATCTTTGAGGAGGATTCTTTATGAAAGTACTTTTTCAAATTCGCCCGGACTTCATGAAAAACCCTGCGGGAGATACTGTACAAATGGTTTCTACCGGGCAAGAGCTTAATAACCTTGACGTTAAAGTGCAAATATCAACTGATCCCAACGTTGAGCTGTCTCCTTATGACTTTGTTCATATTTTTAATATTACCCGCATCAAAGAAAGCTATATGTTTTTTCTTAATGCCCAAAAGCAAAAGAAAAGGGTAGTTCTCTCCCCTGTTTATTGGCCTCCCAATGCTTACTTCAAGCGTGAAGATGCAAGTACAAATGCTCTGGCTGTCTGGAAACACATGCAGCCCATGCGGGCCCGCTTGGTGAGCGAAAGCACACTCTTGCTCCCCAATAGCCAAATTGAGATGAACGTTCTTCAGCAAGACTTTCTCAAGACCGCTCCTTATCAGGTTGTACCGAATGGATTCCCAGATTCATTCATGGGGACGACCCCTCAACTATTTCGGAAACAGTTTCCGAATCTTCCCAAGGAATTCATTCTTTGCGCGGCTCGAATTTCAGCACGTAAAAATCAGCATTGGCTGGCAAGAATCTCTCACGAACTGGGAGTTCCTCTTGTTCTTCTAGGACCTGTTAATGACCAAAAGTATTTTGAGAGTGTGACATCCTTTTCGAACGTCATCCATATTGGTACTTTACAGGGAGAACTTCTCGCTTCCGCTTATTCAGCAGCCACAACTCATGCCCTGCCCAGCTGGTTTGAAACCCCGGGCTTATCGAGCATTGAGGCCGGCGCGTGCGGCAGCGTTGTGATCTCGACCGACCAAGGAAGTCCTCATGAGTATTTCCGGGATATGGCCCTTTATGTGCATCCCATGGATGACGCAAGCTTACGTACTGCCCTTGAGCAATCCTTTAAGGCCTCTCCCCGGCCCTTAATGCAGCATATCCGTGACCATTATCCTTGGTCTAAAGTTGCCCGGATGACCTTAGAGGCTTATCAAACCGTAATCAAGTAGGGATATTTTTTAATTGTCTCTTATGTGGGTAATTGCCTATGCTTATTTCGTCAATCGTTTAAGGGTGTGCGGATATGCTTATAATTTGACATAATTGACTGAGTCATCAAATATATTTGGTTAATCAAAAGTATTGAACTTTATTTGTTTACATGGTTACTCTAGAGTTATTAAATCTTGGAGGTTTAAATGAATCTGATCAACAAAAAAATCCTCGTTACCGGGGCTGACGGCTTTATCGGATCCCATCTAACAGAAGAATTGCTGAAATTGGGCTGTAGCATACGCGCCTTTGTTTTATATAATTCATTCAATTCCTGGGGATGGTTGGATTATACGCCTAAATCCCTTCAGGATAATCTTGAGATATTTTCCGGTGATATTCGAGATCCGCATGGGGTTCAAGAAGCAATGAAAGGGTGTGAAGTGGTTATTCACCTGGCCGCTTTAATTGCTATTCCCTATTCCTATCATTCCCCGGATACTTATGTCGATACGAATATCAAAGGGACCTTAAATATTCTTCAAGCCGCGCGTAAACTGGGAGTTGAGAAAGTTATCCACACGTCTACCAGTGAAGTATATGGCACTGCTCGCTTCACTCCAATTAACGAAGAACACCCTCTGCAAGGACAATCACCCTATTCAGCCACGAAGATTGCCGCTGATCAAATGGCCCTAGCATTTCACAACTCATTCGACACCCCTGTAGCGGTCATTCGACCATTTAATACTTATGGCCCGCGCCAATCAGCCCGGGCGGTTATCCCCACCGTAGTAACCCAAATTGCCGGCGGTCAACGTAAAATCAAGCTGGGTTCCACTCATCCCACTCGTGATTTCAACTATGTTCAAGATACCGTGCAGGGCTTTATCGCTTTAGCCGAGTCAGATACTTCTGTCGGTAAAGTGATCAATATAGGCAGTAATTATGAGATATCTATCGGAGAATTAGTTGGACTTATCGCAGAAATAATGCAGGTTAAGATCGAAATTCTGACCGAACAGGTCCGGCTGCGCCCAGAAAAAAGCGAGGTGGAACGCTTATGGGCAGATAATACTAAGGCCAAGAAACTCCTGGGCTGGGAACCTGAATATGCCGGGCATGAGGGTTTGAAACGAGGCTTGACGGAAACGATAAACTGGTTCAGGAATAGCGATAATTTGAAAAAATACAAGTCTGGTGTTTATACTCTATGAAAAAGGAATTCGATCCAAAGACTATTATCCAAACTTTACAAGGTGTGTTACCCCGAGAACAAAAATCAATTGCCCTGCACGAACCGTTATTTAAAGGAAATGAATGGAATTATGTTAAGAAATGCCTGGACAGTGGCTGGGTTTCTTCGACCGGGAAAGATGTAGACCGCTTTGAAAAACAACTGGCGGAGTACTCCGGAATAAAACATGTGATCGCGGTTGTAAATGGTACAGCAGCGCTCCATATTTGCTTGCAGTTGGCTGGAGTCACATCCGGTGACGAGGTTTTAGTGCCTGCGTTAACCTTTATCGCTACAACCAATGCGGTTAGCTATTGCGGCGCTGTTCCCCATTTTGCGGACAATGAGGAAAGAACCCTGGGTTTAGACCCTTTCAAGCTGGGTGACTATCTTCGAGAGATCAGCGAACTTCGAACTGAAGGCTGCTTCAATAAGAAAAGCGGGCGGCGTATAAAAGCAGTGCTGCCCATGCATACCTTCGGACACCCTGTGGATATTGACCCGCTGATGGAGGTCTGCCAGAGATACAAACTGATGCTTGTAGAGGATGCGGCAGAATCTTTAGGTTCTTTGTACAAGGGTTATCATACCGGATGTTGGGGACGGCTTTCGGCTCTCAGCTTTAATGGCAACAAGATCGTTACCACCGGCGGTGGCGGAGCTATCTTAACTAACGAATCCTCTCTTGCCGTATTGGCTCGACACCTGACCACACAGGCCAAACTGCCCCACGCCTGGTCGTTCAATCATGATATGGTGGGTTATAACTACAGAATGCCAAATATCAACGCCGCCCTGGGTTGTGCCCAACTCGAACAACTACCAGAGTTTATTAAGCAAAAAAGGTCTCTGGCCGTACGGTATCAGGAAGCATTTGCTGATTTGAAGGGTGTAAAAGCTTTTAAAGAAGCTGACTTTGCCCGCAGTAACTACTGGTTAAACGTTCTCTTGCTGGATGAAGAATATTCTGCCGCACGGGACACTATTCTGGAGTTAACCAACAAGCTTGGCATCATGACCCGCCCGGCCTGGACCTTAATGCACCAACTGCCCATGTATCAGTATTGTCCGCGGATGGACCTGAGTACAGCTGAAAACCTGGAGCGTCGGATAATAAATTTACCCAGCAGTGCCTTCCTTTAGCCTTAGCTTACTACCAAATAACCCTCTTTCACCTCTGCTCAACAAGATCAGCGGCGCTTGCCGGTTAGTTAACAATCCTGCCGAACTCAACTTCCCCCACTAAAATAATAATCTTCAAATTTCTTATACATACCTGAATAATTGTCTAAACACAGCATAATTTGCTTTAGAATTTTTGCCGAAGTGCCCTTCGATTCATAGGGGTTTTTAATTCGTTGCAACTTTTCTTTATAATCAACCGAACAGGCTGCATCTAATGCAGCTATTATTTCACCTTTTTCCGGTTGGCAATGAATAACTGATTCAGCACAAATCCTGCCCTTTTGCCGATTGCCAATATCAATGGTTCCTACTTTAAGACTCGGTGCTTCAACAATCCCGCTGGAAGAATTCCCAGCCATAGCCGCACAGTATGAGACTAAGCTTAAAAACCTTGTATATCCCAAAGAAGCAAAAACATAACTGCGCTTGGCATTCCTTTCGACAAACTCATCAATCATGCGGTTTAACGCCGAGCTTCCGCTGTCAGCATTTGGTCTTGTAAACACTACCTGAAATTCAGGTCTTTCTTCAAGAGCAGCTAACAACTGCTCAAACTGGTGCACTGAATCATCCTCCAAAGTTGTGGCGTGAAAGGTGACCTGGAGCATTTTATCACCTATGGAAATACCAAGTTCATTTTCCAGCTGCTCTTTGGTCAGCCTTGTTAGATTTTGAATGTTTTCAACCCCCAGATCTCCGACATTATATACCCGTTCCGGTGCTTCACCTAACTGGATAACTCTCCGGCGATATGCTTCAGTTGATGTAAAATGAATGTACGATAGCTTCGACACTGCATGCCGGATATACTCATCATAGGCACCTTCCGAAATTTCGCCGCCTGATATGTGGGCTATTGGTATTCTTAGAACGACACAGGCACTGGCAATCGGCAGCAATTCATACCTGTCACCTAGTAAAACAACGATCTGAGGATGCAGTTCCATCAGCGCTTTGCCAATTTGAGATACCGCCAGAGACATTGTTTGCAACACTTGCCCTTCCTCGCTACCCTGATAAATCGCTATCTTCCGCGCGATTTCAATGCCATCCAGTTCAATTTCCTTGTAGGTCATGCCAAATTCTTCTTCCAAATGAGTGCCGGTAGCAATTAGCTGAAGTTTACACTCAGGATCTTCCTGAATGCGCTTGATGACCGAACTTAAGAGCCCAAATTCCGCTCTGGTAGTGGTAATAACACAAATCCTGTATTTTTCGATCATAAATCAATCATCTCGTCTTCCTGAAAATCACGCTTTGCCACTCCGCCCAAGACATCATACCATTTCATTGGCGATATACCTGTGCCTGGCCGTTTGGTTGTGATATTATCCTGAGAAAAAACCTGACCTTTTGAAATTCTTTTTGCGGCCACGATACTCTTTCGAGCGACTGCGATATTTCCTCTTTCAGATTCCGTTACATGCTTCTCACCGCTTCCCAGCGCTAATTCAATGTTACGTATGGATTTTACCATATTGCATAGTTCGTCCGGTTCAACACTGGCTTTATGGTCAGGCCCTTGCATCGCCCGATTTAAAGTGAAATGTTTTTCGATCACTACCGCCCCCAACGCTAAGGCGGCAATAGGCACTTCAATGCCTAACGAATGATCGGACAGACCTACCGGCAGCTCAAACCTCTCCTTTAGGGTTTGCATTGCCCGCAAGTTAACATCCCGCATAGGGGTTGGATAGTGGGTATTGCAATGAAGCAAAGTGATTTTGTTATTACCCTTGCTCTGCAAAATATGAATTGCAGCTGCGATCTCCTGCATTTCACACATGCCGGTTGATAAGATTACCGGGCGGGAATGTTCGGCGATCACTTCCAACAACGGCAAGTTGGTGATTTCGCCGGAGGGGATTTTTATCAGATCCACACCGATGGAAAATAGGAATAGCGCACTTTCAAGATCAAATGGTGTGGATATAAAGCCAATGCCTTTTTTATGGCAATAGTTCTTCAAGGGCAGAAAGTTTTCAAAAGGAAATTCTAACTTCTTTTCCATTTCCAGCAGAGATTCATCTGCGTCAGTAGATTCCTTCTGATACTCGGCTTTTGGGGCAAATTTGGAGATAACATTTTCACTTTTCCAGGTTTGAAATTTTACATAATCCGCCCCAGCCTTTGCTGCAACGTCTATTAAACTGTAAGCTAAATCCATTTCGCCGTTATGATTAACACCTGCTTCGGCAATAATCAACGTTTTGTTCATTCTTTTCGAGCTCCTTCAGTTATGCCCGGTATTGAATTAAATGGTTATTATGAGGATTAAAATCCGAATTCGCGGCTGTACGAATGTCCAATAATTCTTGATATATTTCCTTGCAAAACACACTTCTTCCGATATAAAAATCTAGTAAACCATTTTTATTAAACGATTTTTTAAATGAAAATAAGCTGTCCTCTATGCCCACTCCGCCGCCAAGATGAAATCTGGTATAGCCATTTTCCGCCGCCCAGCAAGCTGCGCTAAATAATAACAGGTTGTTCGGTGCAAGATGCATGTACTCACGCAAAGATGCCGCCAGATGGTAATGCAGATTACCGTTACAATGCATTACAATGGCGGAACTTATTATTTTCCCGTTAAGCTTTGCACTAAAAAGCGTATAATATTCTGCAAGATTTAAGCTCAGATCATCAAAAAACAGCTGATTAAAGTAATAATATTCAGCTGCATTGTGCCGCTGCATGGTGCTTTTATAACTATCTAAAAACGCTGCTTTGGCTTCTTTACTCCTGTCAGTTATAATCTCAATCTTGTTCTTTTGGGCCTTTCTAACCAGATTCCTGCTTTTTGAGTCCATATTTGTATAAATAGTAGCTATATCACATGTATCAATGAAAACGGTATTTTTGAATCTTCGTAAATCGCAAAAGATCTCAAAGGTTCTTTGATTTTGTAAAAGTGGGTGGAAACGAATGAACTGGGTAACAATATTGTTTGCTCTACAGTAACCGTTTAGCAATTTGAAAAAATCGCTCATTTCTTTCTCATCATAACAATCCGTTAATGGCCCACCGTAGCCATACGGTGTTGACCAGTCATAATACTTGCCTTGTTGTAGAAGACCACTAAACTTAACTGATTCCGCAAGATCACTTTGCTGTACAACATAACACAAATGCATTGCGTCGCCATGGTAATATAGCAGCAACGGCTTCCCGTCATTTGTGTAACGGAAAGCGGAGACATATTCATTTAAATAATATACGTCATGTGTGGCAAACGACTTTACGATATCATTCCATTGATCTTTTTCGCTAAAAGCGATTATTTCGAAGGTTCTCACAATTGCCTCCAGGATATCTGTTGATGACCCTGCACAGGTATGCCATATCGGATACGCCGTATCTTTGGTCAATAGGGAGCGAGATAATATGCTCTGAAATGTACCTCACCGTATCATATGCAATCAGTCTTTGATCTTCTAATAGCCAATGCACAGGACAATATATATTGTTTTGATTTAAATAACAGCGTAGTTTTTCCCTATCTCCTACATAAAGCGGATAAAAAAACGGGCATACGCCCACATTAAGTTCTTGAAAAACAGACTTTACAAGGGGATTATTTAAAAACTTTTGTAAATAAGCCGCATTTTCCTTGCGCTTTTGGGTTGCTTTTCCAATATCAAAAGCTTTAACGATTTCCTTAGAAAAATCTGATATGGCGAATATTTCGCTTTCTCCGTCAATCGTCTTTTCTGCTGCGGCAAACAGCTTGCGATATGTCCCGTTACAATCCGTCAATCTGTTAAGGTATAACCCTTTGAGGAACATGCCGGCAAGACGGGTATTGGTAAATGACATTTCTCTACTGGAAGGTACGGCATCTATTTTTTGTGACAAAGAATAGGCGACACCGCCATCCGGCAAAGCAAACCATTTGCGCAGGCTGGCAACGCAATAATCACCAATAGTTTGCACTTTAGTCAGAATACTGTGGGTCGTGTCCTCAACAATAGTAATGGACAGCATGTGACAAAGATTTCGGATGGCAGTTAAGTCATTCTCATTTTGCAGAGTGCCATAATAATGTATAACAAAAAAAACATCGCTATTTGGGGTACACTTTCGTTTTACATCATCAACATCCAGGGAATGATCGGTGTTAATATTGTAAAAATCAAGAACATAATGCTCCTGCTCAAAGGCTTGGATTACCGACTGGCAGATGTAGGCCGGCAGTAATGCCCTTTTACCCTTCAGCTGCCGCAATACACCTCTGATCGCACTTCTGCCGGTGTTGAAATATACTGCTTCAAATCCTTTCAGCCTATTGTATAAATTATCTTCTTTCGAAGAAAGGTGCACAGCATCAAGGGGATATTCGCCTCCGATTTCAAATCTTTTCTTTGTCATTTCCCCTTACCCCCCAGCGTCTTGCGCATCTCTTCAAGTCTTTCACCATTCCTCGCGTACTCTCAACACAGCACTAACGGTTCCACTGGCCGCACTGACGTTCATCACACAGATCCCTTTCAATCATCTCGATGTTCTAACGCTTGCCGAACAGCGGCATGGGGGTCTGGCAATTCCTGCTGGATTAGCAATTGACTAAGATTGGCGAAATCCTCTAAATGAGCTGTCCTTTTCGAGATATAATTTATGCAGCGCCTCGTTTGTTTTCGTAATTTGCGCTGCGTAATAATTTAACAGAAGTTTTTGGTTAGCTTCGTACAAAACTCGATGAAACTCCGCATCACTCAGATCGGTAAAATTAACGGAAAGTAAGTCGGAATTTACATGCTTCTGCTCATAAAAATCTTCACAGTCTTTTAAAAGGCCTTTTTGTATAGCGTAATAGTATAAAGAAGAACCGGGATATGGCGTTACCGGTCTGATGGTTCTCATCTGGGCATGATCGTCGTATTTTAATAAGAATTCAACCCCCAGCCGCAGCGATTCAGCGCTTTCGCCTATATTGCCAAAAATAATGTTAAAGCCCGGGCTTAACCCCGCCGCCGAGGTGTTTTCAATGCCCTTGACAATCTGCTTGACGGTTAGAGCTTTATTCATGTTGCGCAAGACCTGTTCATCCAAAGATTCAATTCCGTAGTTAATAAAAACACAGCCTGCCTCTTTCATTAACTTTAGAACGTCGGGTTTGGCGTAATTAAGTCTCCCGTTACAATCCCACTTGATATTTAGTTTATTTTTTAGAAAAGTTTCACATAATTCAACCGTCCTCTGCGCGGAATTCATTAAGAGCTCATCAGAGAAGGTTATGAATGAAATCATATAGTCTTTTTGCAGAATTTTAATTTCTTCAACGATGCTTTCCGGGCTTCGTCCCCGAAAGCCCTCATCCATACGGTAACAAAAGTTGCACTTAAAGGTACACCCTCTTCCCGATAAGACCGGAAACCAGCGTTCACCATTTTTGATATAAGGCGCCCTGAGCAAGGCATAATGGTCAATCGGGAACAACTCCCAGGCCGGAAAAGGTATCCCGTCTATATCTTCGATTAAATCTTGCCGGGGGGGTTGAACACATACCCCGTTTTCCAGGAAAGCTATGCCGTTTACCGAGTGTAACGGTTTTTTTTGTTCTAAAGCTTCCAGTAGGTTTAGCACTGTAATCTCGCCCTCACCAATGACAATAGCATCCGCAGAGGTTTTATTTAAGAAATAGGCCGGTTCCGGTGCAGCCAAATGCCCTCCCAATACATAAAAAGGTCTATGTTTGGCTTTATTAATAGCCTCGGATAGTTTTAATACTTTCCGGTATTGATAATATCCGCCGCACATGCTGACCCCAATAAAGTCATAGCGCTCTTTATTTAATAAATCAGTTAAATGAGACTCTGGCCAGTGATAAACGTCTTGATTGTAAATCTTAACCTCATGCCCAGCCTTCAGACATACTGATGCGATATAAGCTAACCCCTGCGGAAACCATGAAATATAAGAGTCGTTATCATAAGCCACTAAAAGAATTCTCATTTCTAAATCCATTCCTTTCGCTTCGCTCAAGGTTCAAAACAGGATACCTCACTTATTTTTGTCGCATAGTTACCTCTTAATATTAAATTATGCAAGTAAAGGATGATGGGTTAATGTGTCTGTGCTTTATGCAACGGCACTCTTCCTAAACAGATTTCATATTATGAAGTACCTTAGCACCATAGGGAGGACGCTTAAATGTGGAAAAATGTTCTAATCACTACCGACACCCCCATTGTAAAAGCTATTGAAATAATTGATCGGGCAGGATTGCAGATTGCTCTGGTAGTCAATGAAAATGGACGGTTACTGGGGACAGTGACAGATGGTGATATTCGGCGGGCTATCCTTAAACACCTTAGTCTGGATGAAACAGTAATCAAAGTAATGAACCCTGCCCCCTGCTTTGTTTACCGTAACCAATCCCGGGAAAATGCCAACCTGCTGATGATAAGTAAAAAACTTCGCCAAATTCCCGTTCTCGATGAAGAACACCGTGTGGTTGGCCTGGAAATTGCCGATGAACTCTTGACCCCCCCTCCGCGTGACAACTGGGTAATGCTCATGGCCGGCGGGCTGGGACGGCGCTTGGAGCCCCTAACAGAAAACTGCCCCAAACCTTTGTTAAAAGTGGGCGACAAACCTCTTCTGGAGACTATCCTGGAAAGTTATATCGAACAGGGATTCAAGTATTTCTATATCTCAGTGAATTATAAAGCTGAGACGATTATCAACCATTTCGGAAATGGTTCCCGTTGGGCAGTGAAGATTGAATATCTGCATGAAAGCAAGCCTCTGGGAACAGCCGGTGCCCTGGGACTGCTCCCAGCTAAACCCGAAAAACCGCTGCTTCTGATGAATGGAGACATTCTTTCCAAGATTAACTATGGTAAATTACTCGATTTCCACCAAAAAAATCTGACCGTCGCTACGATCTGCGTTAAGGAATATAACCTCCAGATTCCCTATGGAGTGATCATTACCCAGAAAAATCAGCTCTTGGAAATTGAAGAAAAACCACTGCAGCAATTTCTTATTAATGGAGGACTATACGTGTTTAATCCCTCTGTTCTCGATAATGTCCCGGTCAACTCATACCTGGATGTCCCCGTTCTCCTCAGGATGCTATTGGATCAGGGAAAAGATATAGCCGTTTTCCCCATTCGTGAATATTGGATAGATATTGGACGGTTTGATGACTACCAAAGAGCCAATAATGATTTTTCGAAGGTGTTCAAATGATAAATGGTAAGAAGATTTTAGGAATAATCCCCGCGCGTGGCGGTTCTAAGGCTATTCCTCGCAAAAATCTTAAACTTCTGGCCGGTAAACCGTTAATCGCCTGGACAATAGAAGAGGCTAATAAGTCTCAATACCTGGATCGTCTAATACTCTCCTCCGAAGATGCAGAGATCATCGAAACTGCAGCAGCGTTGGGATGTGAAACCCCTTTCGTTCGACCGGTTGAGCTGGCCCGAGATGATACCCCAGGTATAGAACCGGTAATCCACGCGCTAAATTGTATTGGTGTACATTACGACTATGTAGTACTGCTGCAACCTACTTCTCCGTTACGCACCAAAGAAGACATTGATGGCTGTATCCATTACTGTGTACAGGAAGGTGCGCCGGTTTGTGTTTCCATATCTCTGACAGATAAACACCCCTATTGGATGCATACCTTAGACGAACGTCACCGCTTACACCCACTGCTGCAAACGGGTCAGTCGATCAAACGCAGGCAGGACCTTCCTCCAATATATATTGAAAACGGAGCTGTTTACGTAGCTGAAACGAACTTTTTGCTCCTGAAAAAAAATTATATCACCACAGAAACCTTAGCCTACATCATGCCTCCCGACCGGTCGTGGGACATAGATAGCGAAGCTGACTTTCACTACTGTTCACTGCTCAAAGGAGGGTATTATGACATTACGCGCTAATATGGAACTACTAAAGGAGTCCTTTCCCAAACTATGGCAAAAATTTTCAGAGTTAGAAGTCACGCTGGATAAGAACCTGGTCGGGCTGGTTACCAACAAAGAAGGTCATACAACCTTACAGATAGAAAAAACCTATATCCATGATAAAAAGAATCCTCTCCAGGAAGGAACAGCTTTTATTGAACAGTTTGAAAATATTAATAATCATTCAGATATTCTTTTTTACGGGATTGGACTGGGCTACCACATCAAAGCCTTTGTGGAACATTACCCCGATAAACCCTTTTCCATCTATGAACCGATTCCTGAGGTTTTTCATCATTTCCTCTGTCACACAGATCTCAAACGGTTCCCGCTCCATTTAGTTAAATACTTTGATCTTGAGAACAAGCCGGATGATCCGGACAGGTTCTTCTCGAACATGGTAAAAAGGATACGCAGCTCCATCTTGATCATCGATCTCCCCGCTTACCGGAGCATCTTCCCGCAAAAACGCCAGGCCTTTTTCTCTTCATTCGAAAACCATTTGAGAGAGCGCTGCACTTCCTTGGCTACGTATTCCACTTTTCAAAAACGCTGGACTATCAATAGTATTAAAAACTTTATCCAGGTTCTGAACAGTCCTAATATCCTGCTGGCGAAAAAAGACTTCTTCAAAAATACGCCCGCCCTTCTGGTTGCTTCGGGCCCATCCCTGGAAGCAGAAATTGAAAACTTAAAAAAAATCAGGGATAACGGCCTGGCCTATATTTTTACGGTTGGAACCGCCCTCAACGCTCTGGTTAAGTGCGGAATTTATCCCCATGCCGCCTGTACCTATGATCCCAGCGATGAAAATCAAATTGTCTGCAAGGAAGTCCTGGAAAAAGGCCTCAAATCCATTCCCCTGATTTTCGGCAGTACAGTAGGCTACGAAACCCTGGAAAAATACCCTGGTCCCAAAATGCATATGTTAATCAACCAGGATACCCTGGCAGCGTTTTATTTACAACCCCAAAGCGGCGAAAGACTGGCATTTATCAGTGATGCTGCCAGTATTGCCGTGATAACCCTGCAGCTTTTGCATAAGCTGGGTTTTAACCCTATCATCCTGGTGGGGCAAAACCTTGCTTATCTTGATGGCAAAAATTATATGTCCGGTTCAACTTATCCCTTACACGAGGCCAATCAAACAGAACTGAAAAGTGCCGTCCTGGTTAAGGACGTCTATGGAAATGAGGTGTATAGCAGCAATAGTTACCTTCGCATGAGACTGCAAATTGAAAACTACCTCAGCGGTCTTCCAGATACGAACGTAATCAACACTACGAAAAACGGCGCTCATATTGAGGGAACCAGATTTCAAATCCTGGAAGAGGTTATAAAAGATTATCTGCCTAACCGGGTAGTTGAGGATGATTGGCAGCTACCCTTAAACTGTAGTTATAATCTGGAGTATTTGATAACCCAAAACCAAATAATGAAAAATGCTTGTGCCAATGTTACCCAGTTACTGGATAAATGCAAACTGGATCTGGATAATATCGCAGCCCTGGCCTCGAGCGGCGATTTAATAAATATCGAGCAGAGCTATGACAAATTTAATTTCAGCATGGAAAACTTAAGAACCAATCAGTTCTTTGCCACCTTTATCACGCCGATGAGCCGGGTCGAACTTGAGTTATTATTACTTGCCATCCCTGAGATTTCCCGGGATAGAGACCCCATCAGAAAAGCTCAAATGATGGAAAAAGAGTTTCGCCCCTACCTTACTGTTTGTGAACAGGATATCAATACTATAATCCCCCTGTTTCAGGAATTGAATAATACCATCCTGGAATACGAAAAGGTGTATAAAATTCGGAAAAAGGCTGCACGGACGAAGATCCTGATGCTGGATTGTGATGGAATCCTCACCGATGGAGCTATCTATTATTCAGCATCCGGGGAGGAAATGAAAAAATTCAATTATAAAGACTGTGCCGGCATTATCCTTTTGCGAAAAAAGGGCATTCAAGCCCTGCTTATTAATCAGGAAGCCAACCCGGTGATAAAACATGCTGCTTTAAAATCAGGAATCGATACCATATCTTCAAGAGAGAAAAATGGAATTGCAACAACCGTTCTGGAGAAATATGCGCTCAATTATGAAGAGGTTGCTTGCATTATCAATGATCTGAGCGATTTGAAATTGTTAAAGCAGGTGGGTTTAAGCTTCGCAGTGGGAGACTCTTCCCCCGAACTCCAGCAAGAGGTCGATTACGTGCTTGCAACCGACGGAGGACAGGGAGCAATATATGAAATAGCCGAACTGCTTACCAAAGACAAATATAATTAAATATACACCGTTTCCAAGCTTTGCGGCTCGAAAACGATGTTTGTTGAAAGTATGAAACCAGCTTTTTCGCTACACAATGCCTAGTTTTGGGCTTGGAAATAACTCAGTAATGTTCCGGAGGAAGTGCTGGTATCTACATAATACAATCGCGCATATCTTGGGGTTATTCCTGCTGTAAGGAATTGCCATTTTTCACTTGTAAACGTCCCGCTTGAATCATAGACATAGTCGCTATTCGTTGCTTCACCACCGCTTAACGCGGATTTCTCTAATATGACGTGCACCTGGTCTCCGCTGGCACCGCTGTATTTTACTGCGAGCGTCCACGATGTGAAGCTCAATACATCATATGAACCTCCACTTGCCGCTCCGGACTCGCCGGTTCCACCGCTATTGATAGTAGTTAGGACTGGTCCGGAATCAACGATACTATGACCACTAAGGCCTACGGTGCCACTAATTTCTACGGGACCGCTTACTGCCACACTGCC
>JQID01000029.1 GCA_000770645.1 Desulfosporosinus sp. Tol-M | reverse complement strand
GCCTTCCTCCTAGTCAGATCGTCCCTATTCTCGCCGATCAAGGCACCTACTTGGCATCAGAATCCTCATTCTATCGTGTCTTAAGAAGACATGATATGCAGCATCATCGGGGTCGAAGTAAGAACCCTAGTAGTAAGCCTATCTCAACTCATTGTGCCACAGGACCTAATCAGGTTTGGATGTGGGATATCACATGGCTCCCAGGACCAGCTAAAGGCATCTATTTCTATCTATATTTGATCCTCGATCTCTTCAGCAGGAAAGTCATCGCCTGGGAGATTTGGTTGGAAGAGTCGGCTGAAAATGCCAGCCATTTAGTACGACGTGGGGTCATGTCCGAACAGCATACCGTGCCGTTCAAGCCCTTGGTTCTCCATTCTGACAATGGTAGCCCAATGAAAGGGGCCTCACTCTTAGAAACCTTGTATCAGCTTGGTATAACCCCTTCCAGAAGCCGTCCACGAGTTAGTAACGATAATCCCTATGCGGAGTCTATTTTTAGAACTTGTAAATACCGCCCAAATTACCCGTTGTCGGGATTCGTCGATCTAACCCAAGCAAGAACCTGGGTATTAACGTTTGTACGTTGGTATAACCATGAACACCGTCACAGTGGTCTGAATTTCCTAACACCCTATCAAAGGCATAGCGGAGTAGCCCAAGATATCCTGCAAAACCGACATGAACTCTATGAACAAGCCAAAGCCACTCATCCCGAACGTTGGTCCGGTGAAACACGTGACTGGAGCATTGAGAGTGAGGTGTGGCTAAATCCAGAGCGTATATCAAGAGAACAAACTGAGGAAAAAAATACATCCTAGCTCAACCGTCAATCCCCGTTGACCCCAGAGTAGGACTTTACATGGGGGCGGCGGATGCTACCCTAAATCAAGGGATGGGGCTGACCCCAGAGGAATACCGCCTTATGAGCCACAGCCCTCGACCCATTGAAGCATCCGCCGTAGGGTCCCATGTCAAGTCGACCCCAGAGACTATTTGGGTGATAGT
>JQID01000041.1 GCA_000770645.1 Desulfosporosinus sp. Tol-M | reverse complement strand
GATAAGGTCGTCAAAAATGCGGGACGATTAGTATCGGTTGGCGAACAAATTTCGGCTCGTTACGGAATTCCGATTATCAATAAACGTGTATCTGTCACTCCCATCGGAATCGTGGCAGCCAACATGAAAACCGAAGAAATGGTCCGGATTGCCAAAGCATTAGACCGGGCCGCCCGTGAGGTCGGGGTTAATTTTATCGGCGGTTTTTCTGCTCTGGTTCAAAAAGGGTTTACAGTAGGGGATTTGGCGCTTATCGACGCTATTCCACAGGCACTTAGTGAGACGGGGTGTATTTGTTCGTCTGTGAATATTGGAACAACTAAAGCGGGAATTAATATGGATGCAGTTCTGAAAATGGGTGAAGTAATTCTGAAGTGCGCTCAACTGACCGCAGACAAAGATGGGCTAGCGGCGGCGAAATTAGTAGTATTCTGTAATGCCCCGGAGGATAATCCGTTTATGGCGGGGTCCTTTCATGGCGTCGGGGAACCGGAGTGTGTGATCAATGTGGGCGTTAGCGGTCCCGGGGTTGTGGCTAAGGTTGTAAAAAGTTACCCGGGAGCCGATTTTAGTGAGCTTTCCAATTTAATCAAGCAAACAGCTTTTAAAATCACCCGTATGGGAGAGTTAATCGGAAGAGCAGCATCGAAGGCCTTAAACGTTCCTTTCGGAATTGTCGATCTTTCGCTGGCACCTACCCCTGCAATTGGAGATAGTGTTGCCGAAATTCTTGAAAATATGGGTCTTGAACGCTGTGGGACGCATGGAACAACCGCCGCCTTGGCTTTGCTTAATGATGCTGTTAAAAAAGGAGGCGCTATGGCTTCTTCTCACGTTGGGGGTCTAAGCGGAGCATTTATACCTGTCTCGGAGGATGCGGGAATGGTAAAAGCTGTGGAAGGAGGGGTCTTGACTCTTGATAAATTAGAGGCCATGACCTGTGTCTGTTCTGTTGGTTTAGATATGATTGCGCTGCCCGGGGATGTAAGTACAGAAACGATTTCAGCTATTATCGCTGATGAAGCAGCGATTGGGATGATCAACAAAAAGACAACAGCGGTTCGGGTAATCCCAGCTATTGGAAAGAAGTCAGGCGATCGCGTAGAATTCGGAGGATTGTTAGGCGGAGCGCCAGTGATGGACATCCATCCCTTCTCGTCAAAAATGTTTGTAAAGCGTGGAGGCCGTATTCCTGCGCCAATTATCAGCCTTTCAAATTAATAGCAGAGATTAATATAATCAAAGCTCAACGAAAAAATAGAGTACACAGTTACTTTTTAGTTGCTGTTGTACTTTTTGTTGTTTTTCTTTATTTCCCTGCGCAGATATTTAAAGTTCTGGTAACCAGGGAATCGGTTTGTATTTGTGACATTCTCCGCTTGGTTTAGTCATGGAGAACAAAGGATTTTGAATGTAAGAATCCGAAATTGAGCATTTGTGGGTTCGTTTATAGTAACATTTTCGACATAATTCAACTCTGTAATTTAGAATCATAATAAATTTCTCCTTCTACAACGGTGTCGGTAAGGGTGTCGCGTGGAAATATTGATAGACCTTGGCGGCCGCGCTGGGGGGCACTCCGGCTGCCCGGAGATCTTCGATACTTGCACGCTGAATATCGTCAAGCGATGAAAAATGACGTAACAGTTGTTGTTTGCGTTTTGGCCCTATACCCGGGATGCCGTCGAGCGCAGAGAGGGTCATGCTTTTAGCCCGTTGTTGACGATGAAACGTGATGGCAAAGCGATGGACCTCATTCTGGATTCTGCCGAGTAAATAAAAAGTGGGATGACTTTTGGGTAAAGCGACCGGATTACCTGATTGATCCAAGAGCCCGTGGGTTTGGTGCCGGTCGTTTTTAACCATTCCAGCGACGGGAATAGTTAAGTTAAGCTCTTTTAGAGCCTTTGAAGCCGCATTGATTTGGCCTTTACCCCCATCAACTAAAATCAAGTTCGGCAGAGAACCGTTTTCCGAAACCAACCGCGCATAGCGGCGCAGGACAACCTGCCCCATGGCAGCCGTATCATCGGATGTTTCCAGGAGTTGGATTTTATATTTTCTGTATCCTTGGCGCTGGGGTTTGCCCTCGATAAATTGAACCATACCGGCAACGTTATGTGTCCCGCCTGTATTTGAAATGTCAAAGGCTTCGATTCTACCAGGAACCGGGATGTTTAAGAGTTCCCCGAGTGTGGCCAGAGCCAGTTGGGTTTCCGATTGTTGGCGAACTTCCAGTGAAATATGGTCGTGAAGGGTGGTCCGGGCATTGGACATGGCCATCTGTACCAGATCCCGTTTCTTTCCCTTTTGAGGAATGGTGATGAGAAATAGGCTTGCCAGGACGGGGGATTCAAGTGGCGGAAGCAAAATCTCCGCAGGCCATACTGCCCGCTCAATATAGAATTGAGCGACAAAAGAGATGAAAGCTTCTTCAGGTTCTTCATAATAAGGGAAAATGAAACTATCGCGTGCTACCAACTTGCCAAGACGTAAATAAAAAACCTGAATGCACATTTGGTCTGTGGTAATGGCATATCCTATAACATCGCGGTCAATAAAATCATTGAGCGTGATGTTTTGTTTTTCCCGGAGGAGTTTCAAGTCTTCGATCAGGTCCCGATATTCCCGGGCACGTTCGTAATGGAGTGCCTCGGACGCCGTTTGCATTTTATCCTCTAAGAGTGTGATTATCTTGCTTTGGTCTCCTTTTAGAAACGTTGAGACATCTTTTCGCATTTCCATGTAAACATTAAGCGCTACGTCAGTGACGCAAGGTGCAAGGCATTGTTCCAAATGATAATAAAGACAAGGTCGGGTGGGAATTTGACGGCATTTCCGAAACGGGAAAAGCCGATTCAGTAAACGGGCAGCTTCTTTGGCGGCAGTTGCATTCGGATATGGACCGTAGTAGTTTCCCTTTCCTTTTTTTACTTGCCGAGTGACGAGGATCCGCGGGTGGTTTTCTTCAGTAATGATTAAATAGGGGTAGGTTTTATCATCTCGCAAGAGGATATTGTACTTTGGGGTATGCTTTTTAATTAAATTGCATTCTAAGACAAGAGCTTCGACTTCTGATTCGGTCACAATATATTCAAAATCGGCGGTTTGACTTACGAGCCGCCCGGTTTTGCCAACGTGTGATCCGGTAAAATATGACCTTACCCGATTTTTCAATACTTTAGCTTTACCGACATAAATAATCTGCCCCAGAGTATCTTTCAGCAGATACACACCCGGCTTCTCTGGCAGCAAGGTCAGTTTTTGTCGAAGCAGATCCATTTTCCCCACCTCAGTTTTATTCTAGAGGTTGGGGTTACCGGATGCAAGTTTCAGACACATAACTTTGTATAAGTGAACGTATATATCAACATATATAGTTTAAAGAGGTTAATTGTGTCAGCAAAAGATGAGATATTAATGGAGGGGGAAGGTATGCCAAGTGCTTGGGGACGACGACCACGTAACGATCTATGGAAGGATTTACAAGCTTTGGCCCTATGGGTTCTCATTATTGGGGTTGTCGGTTACATATTATTTCCTACCTTTTTTAAGGATATATACTCCCGTCTATCTGACCCGGTAACTCAAACAAGTACGCTAGATGACAACTATACGCTGAATAATTCGACCAACTTAAATACGAATGCAGATGATCAGCAGTCCTTGTTTGGACAAGACTCTTCGAGTGTATCCAATGCTCTCTATAATGGGAAAAACGACGTTACTTCAGGATATTGGATCATCTTTGTCGCCGAAGGAGAGTTTAAGCAGCTCGCAGTGAGTAGTGATGCATATTCCTTTCTTCTCCGACTAATTGAAAGTGATCAAAGCGCTGAGGGCAAAAGTACGGTCATCTTAGCAGCTAACGGTCAAATTCGAAAATTCACGGTCAGTGAAGAAATTTATACAATTATTACTAATCTGGCCTTAATTGTGGGTCGATCAACGAAGTAAACTCGCTTACTTTCGTTCTTTCGAACCTCGCGCCTCGAACCTCGAACCACGCTTAACGGAAGAGGAGTTTGGCCCCTGCAGCAAATAAAGCGATTCCAATGAGCTGGGATGGATTCCAAGGCAGGCGGCCCATACCCAACCATCCGAAATGATCGATAAGCACAGCCATACTAACCTGACCTATGATAATCGCTGTAGTCGCGTTACATACGCCTATTTTGGGGATGCTTACGGCAACGAGTCCGACGATAAGGACACTGAGTATACCGCCAAGATACATATACCATGGAACCGAACCCCAGTTGTATTTTAAGAGAGGGGCTCGCCAGGCAAGTACGGCCGCCAAAGCGACTAGCGTACCGATGACGTGGACTACGAGTGTCGCAGATAGTAACGATGTTTTTTGACTTAATGACGAATTTATGGTGCCTTGGATAGCCATAGCAATTCCCGATATCGCTGCAACTAAAAAAGGCAGAGAAAATAATTTTAACATTATAAGCCTCCTCTGGTTGATTTAACTGGAGTGGAAAATATCACTATATTCGTTAAAGATCTATCAGTATTCATTAGAAAGGATAAGGGAAAAATGAAAACAAGCTAGATGAAAAATTAGAAAGATTAATAGTGGAGGTGGCGTTTTGGATATCGATTATGATTTAATACAACGTGCCCAGATGCTACTCACGCTTGAACATCCATTGGTATCTGTGCGCGATATCTTATTAGGAGAAGGATACCCACAAGATCAAGTCGTGGAATTGATGGATGCAACGGAAGAAGTCCTGAATTACCTCGTTCCTCCTCAATATGATGAACATAAAATTGGTATTGATATTCTACACCCGGGAGAAAAAACTCAGGGGCGTAAGCCGACAGTCGATATATTAATCGATAAACGGTCCGGAAAAATAGAGTTAATGACTCCCCACCAACCAGAAACCTGGCGCGTTGCGAATGAAGTGCGTAAGGCTATCAAACGCCAACGCCAAACTATGAAACATTAGCACTGGTAGTCAAAGGGACTTTATGTGGTCACACTTAAAGTCCTTTTCCTGTTTATTATCTTTTCTAGAAATTTGAGAATTATGTTATAATAAAATGATAATAATTTCGGGGAAGAAGGCGCGGGGTGGTGGAATTAGATCCAATACTAAACGGATTAGAAGACGTATATGGAAAAATGATCTTAGAACAACGGCTTAATCGAAAAGATGGTCTGAAACTTATGCAAACCGCCAATATACTGGGTCTGGGTTACCTGGCGAATGAACGGAAACGTACTCTGACCGGTGATAGGGTATTCTATAATAATAATGCCCATATAAACTATAGTAATGTATGTAAAGTTCGCTGCGGGTTTTGCGCTTTCGCTAAAGACCTTGGGGAAAAAGGATCTTATACGATGTCCATTGAAGAGGTGGTCAATAAAGCGGGGCAATTCGCCGATCAAGGAGTAACGGAAATTCATATCGTCGGGGGGATACATCCGGAACTGCCCTTTTCCTATTACCTGGACATGATTCGAAAAATAAAAGAACGGGCTCCAAAGGTCAGTCTTAAAGCGTTCACCGCAGCGGAATACGATTATTTTGCCCAGATGAAGAATGTACCCGTTGAGGAAATTCTGACGACTTTTAAGGAAGCGGGGGTCAGTTTTATACCGGGCGGCGGAGCGGAAAATTTCAGTCCAAGAGTTCGGGAGATTATTTGTCCCGGAAAATTAAGCGGCAAACGCTGGTTAGAGATTCACCGAATTGCGCATCAGTTAGACATACCTACTAATGCAAATATGTTGTATGGACTGCTCGAAACGGATGAAGAATTGATCGATCATCTATTGGCTTTACGAGATCTCCAAGACGAAACTCAGGGTTTCTTCGCCCTGATTCCTACCGCCTTTCATCCAAAAAACACGAAATTCGAAGAGGTTTCTCAAGCGAGTGCACTCCGCACCTTAAAAGTGATAGCCGTAGCACGCCTAATTTTAGATAATTTCCGTTATATTAAAGCATATTGGGTGTCTTCCAGTCCTCAAGTAGCCCAGATGGCTCTTTCGTTCGGAGCAAACGATCTTGATGGAGTTGTTCGGGAAGAGAAAATCTATCATACGGCGGGTGCAATCAGTCCGCAAATGCAAAGCGAAAAACAGTTGATCCGTTTGATCCGGGAAGCAGGTTTAGAGGCTGTTGAACGAGATACCTATTACCATGTTATAAAAAAGATTCGCCCGTAATAGGCGTATAGTCATACCCCTTATATGGAAAGGCGAAATAGCTTTTTGTTGTTAAAGCAAAACATTTGTACTTTTGAAAGCTGGTGGTATATATGAAATATCGCAGGAATAAGGTCAAACGTGAGCACGGCATTATTCAGGATGCTTTGTTTTGGCTTGAAGATTTAGGCCGTCTATCGGAAGTAACAGACATTATTCCTGGCGTTATTGAGGTTAGCCATTCTTCAGAACGTGGAATCGTCTTTAAATATGAGACCCAGACCGGATGTAAGCTTTTACTGAAAAGTAATGGTTCCATTCAAGAAGTATTTGTGGTGACCAAAGATCCAGCTTGTGTTCAGGAATGGGTGAAGAAGGAATTTATGCAAAAATAAACAACTTAGGACAAACGATTATCCTAAGCTGTTTTTCGTATAGCTTGGCACCAGCCAAGTTTTTTATGTTTAGTCTTGGAAGTTTTTCGAGGGACGGGATGCGTTTTCAATTAGATCCTTATATGCTGATTCAAGAACCCGCATCACTGATTTTTTGGCGAGCGGAAAGGGAATATCATCGGCTTGACGTACTGGCATAATGCCCATAAGGGTATTGGTCATGAAGATTTCATCAGACAACAACAGGTCTGATAAAGGGTACAAGCCCTCATAAGTTGGAATTTGCAGAGAGCGAGCTAAACCCAGAATGAGTTGACGACGCGTTCCAGGCAAACATCCACTGGAAAGAGAAGGGGTAAAAAGGGTCCCATCTTTAATAAAAAAGAGATTGCTCATCGTACCTTCTGCAATATATCCTTTGGTATTAAGCCACACACCCTCTTCAGCACCTTGAAGTTTAGCTGCTTCCCTGGCCAAAATATTTTCCAAATAATTTGTGGATTTTATTGAGACCAAGGGGGACTGCTCATTGCGAGGGGCTGGTAAGAGGTGAAGTCGTATCCCCAAGGCATATTGAGCGGGTGTGTAGGGAACTGATCGCTTGTGGAACAGGAGTGTGGAGGGAAGATTGACAAGGGGTGCTCCGCCGCTTAGAGTAACGCGAAGTGCATAGGGGAATGTATGGGGGGTTTCTTCAATAAATTTATAAATTTGTTTCACCCAGTCATCTTTATCCGGTAGATGGAGACCGAGAAATTTAGCCCCCTTGTTCATGCGCTGCCAGTGCAGATCAACAAATAGCGGCCCTGCTGGGGTAATGAGAAGCGTTTCAAAAAGCCCGAAGCCAAATAAAGCCAGGCGGTCATGGGAGAATAATGTATCAGCGGGTAACATCTAATCGTCCTTTCAGAACCTGAAACAAGGCTTTAGCTTTATCAAGCGTTTCATTATATTCACTTTCGGGGATCGAGTCTGCAACAATACCTCCGCCAACGTGGATGTAAGCTCTCCCATTTTTCAACAAGATCGTACGGATGACAATATTAAAGTCCCATGCGCCATCAAAGCCCATATAACCGATGCTTCCTGTATATATTCCCCGTTTGTATAACTCTAATTCTTCAATAATCTCCATTGCCCTAATTTTGGGGGCTCCGGTGATCGACCCACCGGGGAAAACAGCCCGGATAATTTCGCTGGGCTTTAGGCCACGTCTTAGTTGACCGGTAATAGTTGAGGCTAGATGCCAGACGGTCGGGTATTTTTCAAGTTTTATAAAATCGGGAACTATTACGGTTCCGAATTCGCAAATTCGTCCGAGGTCGTTTCGTTCTAAATCGATAATCATAGTCAACTCCGCACGATCCTTTGGATTATTTTGAAGTTCAAAGGCTTGAGACTGATCGTCTGCCGGCGATTTTCCACGGGGGCGAGTCCCTTTAATCGGACGCGTTTCGATTTGTCCGTCCGTTTGAATGCGTATAAAGCGCTCGGGAGAACTACAAAGTATTTGAAAATCCGAGTAAGGCAGAAATGCGGCAAAGGGAGCGGGATTTTGTCTATGAAGTTGGGAATAAAGATCCCAAGCGTCTCCTTCCCAAACCATGGAAAAACGTTGAGTTAGGTTGGCTTGATAAATATCCCCGGCATAGATGTAGTCAATGATGCGTTTTAAATCACTTAAGTACTGTGCAGGGGAGACGTTGTGGGCTATGGGGGCGAAGGTTGAGCAGGGATGGTTTGGCATATTTATGAGGTCTTCAGGTTTGTCAAGTTGCTCTGGAACAAATGTGTTGAGGGTCTGTTCCAAGCAAGAGACACGTACCTTGGCTAAATCGGCATGACATGTCCCGTATTCGTCAATACCGCAGGCCGTGATCCAATATTTTCCCTGTAAGTGATCATAAATCACAATTCCATCATACCAGGCAAAACACCAAAGAGGTAGGTTTAAGTCATCTAGGGTATCATTGGGAAGCGATTCAATCTCGTTTTTAAGATCATAACTTAAAAAACCTACGGCACCACCGGAGAAGGGAAAAGGGGAATGTTGCACGTGGTATTTACTCTGTGATTCGTCAAGAAAGTTCAAACTTTCGGATTTTTGCAGGGGGATTACTTCACGGTGTGAGCGGTTCGCCCAATAAAGCTCAAGCTGACCGGGATAGGCTGTCGCTTCTAAAAATGGGGATGCGCCCATATAGGAATATCGGCCAAGCTCTTTGTAGTCGTTTCCACTATCCAAGAAAAATGGAGAGGGCTTTTCTCTAAAAACTGAAAATAAGAGATAAGGGGGAATTGAAACAGAAAGTGGCTTGACAATCCACGGAGATGGAGAATGCTGAAAATGCGACATATGATTATCGGTAAAAGAATCATGATTGTCCGGCAAAAATACCATCGTTGGTTCCCCTTTAATGATCAACTTAGGAAGTTAATAAAAATAAAGTTGCTATCTAGCAACTTTAAATAAATTAATTATTAGCATGCAACATAGCTTTTAAGTCTTCAAATGCCGGCTGGAGATTAGGGTTGTTGATACCCTGTAATGTAATAGTCTGATTGAGAATTACCTGGCCTACATGAGCCCCTTTAACTTCAATTTGAAGAGACTGGACATCAAGGGTAAGGACCTGCTCATCGACAAGAAATGACATGCGCTTTGGTTCGGCGTAGTTGGCTTGGAGCATTGACTTTTCAAGAGGAACGTTTATTGAGGAATTAGAGGTGCTGGGGGTGTGTAAATCACTTAAAACAAAAGAAGACTCTAAAAGTAATTTCTGCATAACGGCCATATTTGTATTCCAGGGTAATTTGATGAGTTCTGATTGAGTCATCCCCGAAGGAGAAACAGATAGAATGACGTACGACGCGTCTTGGGTTAATAGAGGTTTTTCTGAACAACCGCTAAGAAACAGACCAGATAAAGAAACCGCAAGAACGAGTCCAATGGTAGAAATCTTACGTTTGAACAATGGATATCCTTCTTTCTAAAGCAAGATTCATTTTTCATTTTTTTGTGTGCCTACACAACCAAGATAGTTTATTCGCTATAGAAGTTCTAAAATCCTGCTATACGTTGTTTCCTTTCGTTATTATAGTGTACAATGACAACAAGAGAGGAGTCAATACTTTGGGCAGAGACATCGTGGTTTTTGATGTAGCAACAATGGGTTTAGAGGTTTTACAGGATGAAATTATTGAATTTGCTGCACTTCGAATCCGGAATGGAAAGATTCAAGGATCATGTCAATTCCTTTTTCTGCCTGAGCAAGAAATAACTAGTGAAGTTTTAATTGAGCATAGCCACGAGATACAGGAATTCTTTGAGGACGCTACTTTAGTCGGGCATCGTATAACATTTCTCCTCTCTATCCTGGAAAAGAAATTAAACGTCCATTTTCAGCAGCCCCACTGGGATACTCTGGAATTAGCCAGAATATTTTTCCCGACCATGGAGGACTATCATTTATCCTACCTAACCGAAAAGCTTTCATTAGTCTTGGAAGACGGATTTGGGAGGCATCGATCGGAAACGAATGCCTGGTTGACCTGGAAACTTTTTGAGGCTTGTAGAAAAAAAAGTCTGGAATTCGATCTTAGCTTTTTTGATCAAGTTAAGGGTCTTCTTGAGGGTTGGGCCGGAAGAGGTTTTATAGACGAATCGCAGAAAGAGATTACGCGGCGTTTTCCTGATCGACGGATTCGGACTGATTTTGTGCTCGCCCCAATTTTTGAAGGGATATTTGCTAGTAAAAAAACTCCGACGGCTGACATTCCTGTCTCAATTGACTGGATTGGAGATAGTTTTTCGCCGGGAGGAATTCTGGAGCAAAATCTAATCGGCTATGAGAGCAGACCGGGTCAGGTGAAAATGGCAAAACTTATAGCAGAAGGTCTTACCTCCTCTCAACATGTTGTTGTTGAGGCTGGAACTGGGACGGGAAAGTCGTTTGCCTATCTAATTCCGTGTTTATGGTCGGCAAAAAAGACAGGTCAAAAGGTCGTGGTAGCGACACATACCATTCCTCTTCAGGAACAACTTCAAAAAAAAGATATCCCAATCTTAGATACTATATTACCATTTGACTTTAAAGTTTCCGTATTGAAAGGAAAGGGTAATTATTGTTGTTTGAAGAAATTACAGAGGTGTCTTGCTAATCCACGAGAAATTCCCAGAGAAGAACAAAGGCTCGCCCTATTAAGTATTCTTGTTTGGATCAGAGAAACCCAAACGGGGGACTGGCAAGAACTCTCGATGGTTCCCGGACTCAATCAAATTTGGCCTGGCTTAAATGCGGATAATGAAATGTGTATTCCTGGAAAATGTTCAAAGGCAGGGATTTGTTTTCTGCTAAGGGCTCGCAAAAAAGCTGAAGAGGCAGATCTTTTGATCGTGAATCACTCGCTTCTATTCTCGGATCTTAAGACAGACTATAATGTGTTGCCGGAATATCATCATTTAGTGATTGATGAAGCCCATCAGATTTACCAAACAGCCCTACAACATTTTGGCTCGGATCTGAGTCTGGAAAACGTTACTCGGATTATCGATAATATTTATAAACTAACTGGACAGAACTTTTACGGGCTGGTTAAACAAAGCTTGGGACCACTTGCACACCGAGTACCTTCCGTATCATGGGAAATATTTGCAAAAAGGTTGGATAATATTCCTGCAATTTGCGCCATGGTGGTGGAACAGACGAAAGAGTTATTTCAGTTATTGTCGCCGGTAATAGGCGTAGAGCGCACGTTTAGATTTGTCGCAAGCCATTCGACCCAAACATGGTGGAAAACTTTAAACATTCAAATCGAGAACTTAATAGGACGAATCAAAGCTTTAAGCACTGTTCTCGAAAGTTTGACAAGTGCTTTGAATGGGGAAGACGCGGATGAGATAGAAGAGCTGAAATATGTTTTAGTTGGTCATCAAAGAGAGTTACAAGCACTGTTTGATACGCTGATCCTGGTACAAAACGTCAGTGACCCTAAACAAGTAACCTGGCTTGAACAAAATTCGAGACTTTATTTAAAGACTTCCCCCCTTAAAGTAAGTGATATCCTCAAGGAAAAATTCTTTTCTCGTTTGGATGCTGCAATTTTAACTTCGGCCACGTTGAGCATATCCAATTCGTTTGAGCATTTTCTGCGAGATATTGGATTACCAAGGACGACAAGAACTGCCCAGGTAGATTCCCCTTTTGACTATGAACGGCAAATGAGATTATTCGTGGTTAAGAAGGGTATGGACCTCCAAGATTCGGACGGGGAAAAAGCAAAGAACCTCTCAGAGTTCATTGTTAATGTCGCTGAGCAGATGAATGGCCGGACTTTAGTTCTCTTTACGGCTCATAAATTACTCCGTGAAACCTATGCCTCTTTGCATCCGAGATTGTCAAGAATCGGTATTGAGACTTTGGCACAAGGAATACACGGAGAACGAAGCACAATCCTCGAAGCTATTAAAAGAAATCCAAGGAGTGTCCTCTTAGGAGCGAACAGTTTTTGGGAGGGGATTGATATCCCGGGGGATACATTATCTTGTGTCATCATGGTTAAACTGCCTTTTTGGCCGCCGTCCTTACCATTAATTGAGGCTCGCACCGAGTTTCTCAAGACTTTAGGACGTGATCCCTTCCGGGAACTTTCACTCCCGGAAGCCGTTATCCGTTTTAAGCAAGGGTTTGGCCGTTTGATTCGTTCTAAGGAGGACCGTGGGGTTGTCATTTTGCTCGATGACCGAGTTATTGAAAAATATTACGGGAGGTTTTTTTTGAACTCCTTACCAGTTCGGACTCATATTCGAGGTGATAGTTCACTAATTCTTCGCAAAATCGAAGAGTGGAGAGCTGTGGAATTAGACTAAGAGCTTTTCTAATCGTTATAAAAATGATAAACTGGAGAAAATCGAGAAGAGGAGGAGGTTAACTTTTCGGTGAAACAGTATCCCATTTCTCGTGATGCCTGGTGTTATTTGGCGATATTAGCTTCTCTAATTGTTTTAGCCTATTGGGTTTGGCCGTGGCTAATTATTTTACCGGGTATCCTGTTCTTATTTATTTTATTTTTTTTTCGTAACCCCGAAAGAGATATTTCAACGGATGAGTTAATGTTAGTTTCCCCGGCGGACGGCGTAGTCATGGATGTGGAAAGGGTCTTTGAGGACCAGTTTCTTGAGCGTGAAAGTATACGTGTTCGTATCTTTTTAAGTATATTTAACGTTCATGTCAATCGCAGCCCAATGGCAGGTGAGGTAGTCTTTCGTGCCTACCGACCGGGACAGATGATTCCGGCCTTTAAAAGCCATGCGTCTGAGCTGAATGAGAAAAACTACGTGGGAATCCAAAATAAACACTCGCAGATTCTGGTAACTCAGGTGACTGGATTTATTGCGCGTCGGATTGTATGTTGGGTTAATAAGGGAGACAACGTGGTCAAAGGAGAAAGGTATGGTCTTATCAAATTTGGTTCATGTTCAGAGATTTTTGTACCCACAAATGTTGCAATAATGGTTAGTCCTGGAGACAAGGTGCGTGGCGGAGTAAGTGTAATAGGGAGAGTGAGTGCCGAATGAAGGGAAATCCGATTACTGCTCGTATGATCCCGAGCATCTTTACCTTGGCTAATTTGTTGTTTGGTTTTCTTGCCCTGATTTTAGTTAATGAAGAGGAGCATACATTAGCGGCAGCGCTGATCTTAGTTGCCGTGCTTATGGACAGTATGGACGGAAAGGTGGCACGCCGGCTTTCTGTGAGCTCGGATTTCGGAAAAGAACTCGATTCTTTGAGTGACGTGGTTTCTTTTGGTGTAGCACCTGCAATCCTAACTTATCAGGCAATCTTGTACCCTCTGCAACCTGGGTATATCAGGTATATTATGCTAAGTATTGCTGCAATTTTTGCCTTATGTGGAGCAATCCGTTTGGCGCGTTTTAATATGCTCAATATTACAACTCATTTTGTAGGCGTCCCTATTACCTTCGCCGGTGGTTTATTAGCCCTCTTAGTGTTCTTTCGTACTATGCTGCCATGGTATAGTTATCCTATAAGTATGGTATTTTTAGCCTTCTTAATGGTGTCAACATTTAAAGTAACGAAATTGGGTAAATAGGGGTCTTGTGTGACACAACGTCCCAGGCTTGGGTCGGGGAACGGTGAGTGGATGGACTTTATGATGATATTTAAAAGAAGGGAAAAACGTAAATCATGGAAAAGAAAGGACAAATAGTCCATACACATAAGGCACCTGATGGTACAGAATATTCACATAAACATAACGAAGGACATGAACATAAACATATTCATCAGAATACCAAACAAGTATTGAACCGCCTATCGCGTGCAAGTGGGCATCTGGAATCAGTCAAGAGGATGGTGGAAGATGGAAAGGACTGTAGTGAGGTTTTGATTCAGTTGTCAGCTGTTATCGCAGCTCTTAATAACACTGGCAAAGTAATTTTAAAGGACCATATGGAACATTGCATTGTGGATGCAGTTGAATCGGGTGATGAAACTGCCATTGAAAATCTGACTAAAGCTATTGACAGTCTTATTAAATAGACGATAAATGTCCCATAAGGGAAAAGAGTAATCTTCAACCTTATATCCCTATCCTGGGGATATAAAGTAAAAAAACAAGGACCTGTTTGGTTTTTCTTTTTACCTGATACAGCAGTTAAAATGCGCATTTTTTAAGGAGTTAAGAAATGCGCATTTTATATCCCCTATGGTGGCTTGCGCCATATCCCCAAGATACTATAATGATTCGAAATAGAAACTGACGATCTCACAACTTGAGACTGCCATTGTTATTAAACTTGTTTGCGAAAGGATGGTCTGAACGATGCATATTCCAGATAATTATTTAAGTCCGTCAACCTGTGCGGTTATGACTGCTGCAATGGTGCCAGTATGGTCTATAGCAGTAAAAAAGGTTAAAGATGAAATCACAAAGGTTAAAATCCCATTACTCGGTATTGGTGCTTCCTTTTCGTTTTTGTTAATGATGTTTAATGTTCCTTTACCAGGCGGAACAACCGGTCACGCCGTCGGAGGAACCTTGCTTGCTATTCTGATCGGGCCTTATGCGGCCTGTATTTCTGTCACGGTAGCGCTGCTGATCCAGGCGCTGTTATTTGGTGACGGCGGGATATTGGCTTTTGGGGCAAATTGCTTTAATATGGCATTTGTATTACCTTTCCTTGGATATTTTATTTACAAGTTTGTCAAGGATAGAGTTAAAACGGAAAAAGGAGAATATACTGGAATAGTCTTAGGCTCATACATAGGCATCAATACCGCAGCATTATGTGCAGCAATAGAATTTGGTATTCAGCCGTTGCTCTTTAAGAACGCAGCCGGTCTGCCACTGTATTGCCCATATCCGCTGTCGGTGTCTATACCGGCTATGACGATTCCGCATCTTCTTGTTGCGGGTGTCGTAGAAGCGATATTTACAGCTGCTATCTTTGCATTTATTAAAAAGACTTCACCAGGCACAATATACGAAGGTACAAAACAAAAGACAAAAGCCATGTATGGTTTGATTGCAGCTCTTATTTGCCTGACTCCATTAGGACTTCTGGCAACAGGTACGGCTTGGGGTGAATGGGGAGCAGATGAAATAAAGGATGTTGTATCAAGCGGCAATGCACTTGGCTATGTACCTCAAGGAATGACCGACGGATTCGGCTTTGAGTCTATTATGCCTGATTATTCCGTAACAGGATTACCTGAAATTGCGGGGTATGTATTGTCGGCAATGGCTGGGGTTGCAATATTAATAATAGTCTTTAAAGTTATTGGCAGTTGGAAGAAAGAAAAGGTTGGAAGTAATCTTGGATAACTATAGGAAAAAACTTTTAGCTATGCCGGAATGGCTGTCACAAGATGAGAATTATACTCCTCAATCGGATAAGGATACTTTTATTAATAAAGGTATCCTGTCTTTATTGAGTGTACTTTCGAGGATAAAGACACAAGATTCGGCTAAAATGGGAAAATATCAAGTAAACGCAACTTTGAAGGTTGCCTTTACTTTCGTGCTTGTGGTACTTCTTTCAATATCGAGAAGCTTGACATTTATAGTTATTATTAATGTATATTTGCTTGGAACATTAAGCACTATGGAAGCAAAGGATATTGTGAAAATACTAAGAGTCAGTTTTGTTATGGCTCTCTTCACGTTTGTTGTTCTTTTGCCGGCTGCCTTTTGGGGTAATAGCTACAGCAGCGTTATGATAACATCAAAGGTTTTAGCAACAATCACAGCTGTAAACATCCTTTCTCATGCAACAAGATGGAGTTATATTACAAGTGCATTAAAAAGGTTTTTTGTTCCGGATATTTTTATTCTTGTGCTTGATATCACGATAAAATATATTGTCATGCTTGGCGAGTTTACCTTGAATATGATGTATGCACTGAAGTTAAGGTCTGTCGGGAAAAATAAAAACAAATATACTTCACTTTCAGGTATTGCGGGAAGCTTGTTCATCAAATCAAAGGAAATGGCTGAAGATATGTATGCTGCAATGGAATGCAGAGGATTCACAGGTGAATATCAGGTCTATAACAATTTCAAATTCACGCTTGCAGACTTTGCATATGTCATGTTCAATGCCGGAATAATATTTACATTTGTATATTTTGGAAGGAGTTAAGATGATTGAAATAAAAAATGTCTATTATTCATACGAGGGTGTAAACGCCTTAAATAACATTAATTTGCATATCGAGAAGGGTGAAGCTATAGCCTTGATGGGACCGAACGGGAGTGGAAAATCGACATTGCTGAAGCTGATAAATGGCATTGTATCGGCAAATCATGGTGTTTACAAATTCGACAACGAGGTAATCACTCATAAGAAACTTCAAGATACCAAATTTGCAAAGCTCCTTCACCAAAAGATGGGCTTTATATTTCAAAATTCAGATACGCAACTATTCTGCTCAAATGTTTACGATGAGATTGCCTTTGGCCCAAGGCAGATGGGAATGAATGAAATCGATACAGATAAAAGAGTAAATGACTGCCTGGATTTATTAGATCTTCAGGAATTTAGTTACAGGGCTCCATATCATTTAAGCGGAGGGGAGAAACGTAAGGTGGCTATTGCTTGCGTACTGTCTCTTAACCCGGAGGTCCTTGTACTTGATGAGCCTATGAACGGGCTTGATCCCAGAACGCAGAGGTGGCTTGTAGAGTTTTTAGTTAATTTGAATAAAGCTGGAAAAACATTAATTACTTCAACGCATAATCTTGAACTTGTACAGGAAATTTCCCGTAGAGCAATTCTATTTGATGAAAGGCATATGATAGTCGCGGATATGCCTACTGGAAAGTTACTGGAGGATATCGATTTACTAATAAAAGTAAATCTTGTCGATAAATATTATCACATGCATGAAGGCAAGGACCATAGGCATTTTCATGACCATAATTTCTAATTATTCCTGAATTATTAAGGAAGAGGCAAATGAAGATCACTAACTAAGGCTTTCCTTTAGGTAAAAACTTCCAGTTCCCTTTTTCACCCTTGGCACAGATGAGGCATATAGTATGGCACGGAAGTGATCTCTGAGGGGGAAGCATATGATGGATCAACATGTAAATTGGAATAGTGTGGGATTACGTATCGTACAAGGATTAACAACAACGATTGAAGTGGTTCGCCAATTAGACGTTCAGGAAGCCTCTTTAGTTATGCGGTTGTTAGGAAAAAGCTGTACTCGTATGGTAAAGGAGGGGGTAGGGCATGAATTTGGAATTGCCTTAATCGAAACGAGTGCCCAATTAGCGATGAAAGAGTCGTTGGTTTTGGAAGACGTTCTCAAGGTAATTACGGGTATTCTGGGTCGGCTCTATTTTACGGCAAAGACTGAGGAGGAACGTCAACTTGTCGCTCAACTTGAAGAAGCAGTAAAGAATTACCAAGTGTTTTAAATGGGCATTTATGATTACGTGTGCATACTTTACTACGGATAAGGGATTTTACTGATGTAAAGGAGGCAGGCTATACTATGAGAATATATTACGTTCGGTTACCTGAATTTGTACTTAATGTATTAAGAAAAGTTTTTGGCTAAAGTGGTATGAAAGTGACTGTTCCCTCCTAGAATGTATAGTAGATACAAGCAAGGAGGGAAATTATGCGTTATAGTCGTTATGTTTGGTTCCTTGGCCTATCACTTTTCTGTCTAATTACTATCATAGCCGTTAGAACCCCGCAAACAGTGATATCGGCTCTGGCTGATCCTTATTATGGGAATTCTCCACAACAAACAATTCAACACTTCTGGCAGCTCATGGATCTTCGTCAAACTGACCTCGCCCGCGATTTATTAATGATACCTGAGGGGTCTTTGGACCAAAAAGAGTTTAGAGAATGGGAAACAAGGTTGAATAAAGATCCTTTATTGTCCTTGCAGAAACTAGAGTTCATGAATTCAGATTCGACCATATCACAAGGGGTAGTAGTACACGTTTTTTGGACATCACCAATTGAAGATGTGCAGTATGTAACGTTTTCCATGAATCTAAGGCAATCGGAAAAAGGCTGGCGTATTGAACGAATAAAACGGATAAACAACACTTTGTGAGGAACTTAGAACCAAACAATGTTTGAAGGCAGTAAGAAGCGGATGTTAATTAACAGCTTCTTACTGCCTTCTTATTTTTTAAAACGTTCTTATTCTTCAAGGTGGATAGCTTCTGTTGGGCAGCTCTCGGCAGCTTCTTTCGTGGACTCTTCAAAATCACGGGGAACTGGGTTATTATAAGCTGTTGCCAACTCGTCCTCTTCCAGTTTGAAGATCTCGGGACAGATGTCTGGGCAAGCTCCACACCCGATGCAAGCATCTTTGTCTACTTCAGCAAACATTATGTACCTCCTTTAACTGATCTAGGTGTTATTCTACCCTAGTCAACGCCGTCTATACACAATAAGTTTATCGTGGGAAACAACATCGGGAGGAGTTTGGATGATCTGCGCCACCATCAAACCGCCTTAAATTATGGATAATTGCATCAATAATACTTTAAAATCGTTGGGCGATTAAGCTGTGCTTAAGCTCGCTATAGTTCGCGATAATTCTTTTATTAAATTGCGTTCCACTTTAAGATAAAGAATATTAAGAGATTTTGCGGTAATAAAATACCATTAATATCCAGAAAACCTTGACGATAAGCCTTTCCTGATTGATTAACAACTTCGCACAGTTGCCTTATTATTTACGATTTCGACATTGACTCTAACGTATAATAAGAGCACCGGAAAGATGCGAACGTTTTAAGGCTTAAAGCTGAACCGGAATACAGTTAAGATAGGATGAAAGCAGAATGGGTAAAAAAATAAAAATAATTATCGCCGATGATAACCGTAATTTGTGTCAAATGCTACAAAACTATCTCCAAGCCCAAGAAGATTTAATCATTGTTGGAGTTGCTAATAATGGTTTAGAAGCTTTGGAGCTCATTCAAACTCAGGAACCGGATTTGATTATTCTTGACTTAGTTATGCCAAATTTAGACGGGTTAGGGGTATTAGATAGAATTAATGCCCGGACAACAATGTCCCGTCCCAAAGTTATCATGCTAACTGCATTCGGGCAGGAATCGCTCACGCATCAAGCAATGATGCTCGGTGTGGATTATTTTATTCTAAAACCATTTGATTTGGATATTCTCGGCAAACGGATCAGCTCATTAACGCAGGATATACTCTCATCTGCTCCGATTCAGTTTTCGTCAAATTCACCGGTCGTGACAACGGTGGGCAGTGGGCTTAATCTTTGTGTCGAAGTGACAACAATGATGCATCAAATCGGGATTCCTGCGCATGTTAAAGGGTATCAATATATTAGAGATGCAATTTTGATGGTGGTGGAGGATGTCTCTTTGTTAGGGGCGGTGACCAAGGAACTCTATCCGGGAATTGCGAAAAAATTTGATACTGCACCTAGTAGGGTTGAACGTGGAATTCGTCACGCAATCGAGCTTGCCTGGGAACGTGGACATACAGATACGCTTAAACGAATTTTCGGATATTCTATGAATATTGAGCGCCAAAAACCCACAAACTCAGAATTCATAGCCCTTCTTGCTGATAAATTAAGAGTCATGAGTAAGGTGAGCTAAACACTTTTCTATACACTATTATCGGGTATGACAGGGCGGTAATATGTTGAAGTATTCTTGTCCACTCAATGGGATTAACTTAGATTAAGAAATAAACTAATAACCCGTCTTCATAATTTGAATTCGAAACAAGTAGAAATACCTTCTAGCTTATTAGGGGGTATTTTTTTAGTTAAATTTAGAACCTATAACCATTTTAGATTATTCTACCCTTTGATATTAGAACATACATTATACATAAACAAAGAGGGGTGGAAGCATGATTAAGAATATTTTATTTGCTTGGAGTAATCTTCCTTTGATTGTTATTGGTTATTTTCTAATCAGTTATTCGGTACGAAAGATTCCAGATAATCTAAAGGCAGGGTTAGTTGGATTATTGGGCTATGGCATCCATAAACTTGGTATATTTTGGTTAGGGCTGTCAGTTTCTCCATTTCCACTTTTAGATACTATCTTATTTAATTTGATCCAACCGTTGGCAATTTATAGTTTAATTTTTGGCGTTAAAACGAAAAAAATAAAATATGTTCATTTGGGCTTTTTTGTGTTAGTTGGATTCCTGTTAATTCCTTTGGTGGATACGGTTATTCCAATAAAAGAGCAGTATCTAATCAGATAAAACGCGCATTTTTTCCTTCCAATCCATGGGTACGGAGCCTTTACGGCATTCCCCTCTCATCATAAAAACAATTCTTTATGATAAGGAGGAGAATGAAGTTTTTATGCAGAATATACAAAGAATATGTAGAAAAAAAGCAGAAAAAGCATATCAAAGGAAGGAATGAGCGCATGTTTAGAAAGAACAAATTGGGAGAGATGATACTGGCAGTAACACTGATTTTATGCATTACTGTAACTGGCTGTAGCACAGGAGGGAAAACCTCCACATCCAATAAGGAAATAAAAACCAGTTATAACCCTGGACCTGAACCAAAAACATTGACTCCTCAAATGTCTAATACTATTCCGGAAATGATTATAGAAATGGCCTTGTTCGAAGGTCTGACACGTTTGGATATGAACAATGTTCCACAGCCCGCTATTGCGGAAAAAATCGATGTTTCAGCTGATGCTCTGAAGTACACGTTTCATTTGCGCGACTCAAAATTTAGCAATGGAGACCCGCTAACGGCGGAAGATTTTAAATTTTCATGGATGTATGCTATGGATCCTGTCAATGCCGCTGAATATGCTTACCAGATAGCCGATTATATTAAGGGCGGCGCTGCCTATAATGCTAAAACGGGAAAGGCCGAAGATGTTGGCATTAAAGTGATCGACCCCAAGATATTAGAAGTAACCCTCGAAAACCCTACCCCTTATTTCTTAGCCTTAACGGCATTCCCCACGTATTTCCCGGTTGATAGAAAGGTTGTTGAAGCAAATCAGGATTGGAACCTTAAAACGGAGACTTTTGTCTCCAATGGTCCCTTTAAAATGATATCCTGGGCTCATAATGATAAAATCGTCGTTGTAAAAAATGATAATTACTGGGATGCAAAATCAGTTAAGATAACAGAACTTACTTTTAATCTGATTGAAGATACTAAAGCTGCTCTGACTGCTTATGAAGCAGGTCAAGTGGATGGAGTGGACAGTGTTCCGGCGGATGATATTCAGCGCCTGCTGAAATCAGGGGATTTGAAAGTTGCTCCTCAACTCGGTACCTACTTCTATGCTTTTAATGTTACTAAGAAGCCATTTGACATGCCTGAAGTGCGTCAAGCTTTAACTTTAGCAATCGACCGTAAAAAGATTATTGATACCGTAGCTCAAACAAATGAAAAGCCGGCTTTTGCCTTAACTCCTAACGGGATTAATGATGCTGACCCCAGAAAACAATTTCGTGATGTCGGCGGTGACTACTTCACAGAAGATTTGGCAAAGGCCAAGCAACTCTTATCGGAAGCCGGTTTTCCAGATGGCAAAGGGTTCCCGGAAATCAAGATCTTATTTAACTCCAATCCGAATAACGAAAAAATCGCAACCATCATCCAAGATATGTGGAGTAAAAACCTCGGTATTCAGGCTGCCCTCCGTCAAGAGGAAGGGAAAGTTTACATTGAATCATTGCATAAACATGATTATGATGTAGCTCGTGTGTGGTGGAACGGTGACTATCTGGATCCGATGACCTTCTTAGATATATTTAAAACGGGTGGCGGCAACAACGTAACCGGGTGGGCTAATCAACAATATGATACTCTCATTTCTAACGCCAAAGAGAATACGGATCCCCAGGCTCGTATGCAGCAATTGCATGATGCTGAAAAAATATTAATGACGGAAATGCCTGTGATGCCGATTTATTACCCGAACCTCGTTTACACTTCCAAGGTCTATGTTAAAGATGTAATTCATTCCCCTCTTGGTATGGTAGACTTTAAAACCGCAACTGTGGAGAAATAAGAAAAACCCAGGATGCCCTACAAAATACCGGTAAGAGAGGCGCCCACTGAGTCCTCCTCTCTTTACTGGTATTTGCTTTATAATAGGATCACCCATTGCAGTATTTTCCGACAGAATAAAAATAAAAGCTGCCACTTAGAATGAGATATGTCATCATTTGGAGGAGGATAAAATTGGGGAAATTCTTAATCCAACGTATAGCATCAGCGGGTTTAGTGCTATTTCTAGTCATTAGCCTAACTTTTGTTTTAATGCATGCCATTCCCGGAGGCCCTTTTTCATCTGAGAAGGTGCTGCCCGATGCCGTGAAGGCAAACATAGAGGAACGGTATCATCTAAATGATCCTCTCTCCAAACAATATGTGGATTATTTAATAAACATTGCTCATTTCAATCTGGGG